>NZ_PEMX01000036.1:0-51677 GCF_002759075.1 Pseudomonas sp. 382 | reverse complement strand
TCAAGCTCTGGTAATCCTGGCTAGAAAGCTCGCGCGGGTGGCATTCGCCCTGATGAAAAATCAGGACGAATACGTCACCAAAGGTGGGAAACTGGCTTGCTGAAAACCATAGAATCTCCCACAGGTACTGCACAAGTCTCGAAGCTTGTGCGATACCTGTGGGAGCGGGCGTGCCCGCGAAGGGGCGCGGAGCGGCCCCGGTTGCAACGCGGTATTACTGCGTTGCAGTCTCCTGCACCACGCGGATCACCCGCTGCGGGAACGGAATGTCGATGCCTTCGGCCTTCAACCGGTCACGGGCATGCTCGTTGAGCATGAACATCACGTCCCAGTAGTCGGCGGTCTTGGTCCACAGGCGCAGCGACACGGTGATCGAGCTGTCACCCAAGGTCGAGACGACCGCCTGCGGCGCCGGGTCCTGCAGCACGCGCGGGTCCTGCGCCAGCTCCAGCAACACGTTGCGGGCCTTCTGCAAGTCAGCCTCGTAGTCCACCCCCACATCGAACACCACCTTGCGCGTCGGCTGGCGGTTGGTGTTGGTGATGATGCCGTTGGACAGGCTGCCGTTCGGCATGATCACGGTCTTGTTGTCACCAGTGCGTAGGACGGTGTGGAAGATCTGAATGCTGTCGACGGTACCGGATACACCCTGTGCTTCGATCCAGTCGCCGATGCGGAACGGGCGGAACATCAGGATCAGCACACCACCGGCGAAGTTCGCCAGGCTGCCCTGCAGAGCCAGGCCGACAGCCAGCACAGCGCCACCCATGGCTGCCACGAACGAAGTGGTCTCGATGCCGATCATCGACGCCACACTGATCGCCAGCATCACCTTCATGACGATGTTGGACAACGTGCGAATGAAACCCTGCAACGCCGGGTCCGCGACCCGAAGGCCGACAAGCCTGGCCAAGCGGTCACTGACCTTGTTGGTGATCCACCAACCGATGGCCAAGGTCACCAGCGCAAGCAGCAGACGGCTGCCATACGCCATGATCATGGGGATCCAGGTCTGCGACTGGCGAACCAGCTGATCGACTTCAGCGTTCAAATCCATGTATTCATCTCCTGATGCCGTGCGGCACGTACACAGTAAAGCAGGCCGCCGGTCATCCAGCGGCCACGGCCCCCATGGACATCATTGCGCCATCGAGGTTCCGGGCAACCCAGCGATCAGTCGCGGAAGTTGTTGAACTGCAGCGGCATGTCGAATTCCTTGGTGCGCAGCAGGGCAATGGCTTCCTGCAGGTCGTCACGCTTCTTACCGGTGACACGCACCTGCTCGCCCTGGATCGCGGCCTGGACCTTGAGCTTGCCGTCCTTGATGGTGGCGACGATCTTCTTGGCCAGGTCCTTGTCGATGCCTTCGCGGAATTTGGCTTCCTGTTTCTTTTCCTTGCCCGAGGCGTAAGGATCCTTGGTTTCCAGGCACTTGACGTCGATCTTGCGCTTGACCAGCGCCAGGCGCAGGATTTCCAGCATGGCTTCGAGCTGGAATTCTTCCTCGGCGGTCAGCACCACGGTCTGCTCCTTGTCCTTGAACTCGAAGCTGCCCTTGCCCTTGAGGTCATAGCGGCGATCGAGGTCCTTGATGGCGTTGTCGACCGCGTTCTGCACTTCGTGCTTGTCCAGTTCCGATACCACGTCGAACGAAGGCATGGGTAATCTCCATAAAATAAACGCGCGCTCAGTCTGAACATGGAGCGCGTCGGTGTTAGCGGGTTAAAATGCGGGCTCATTATAACGGGTTGCGAAACGCAGATGAGCAGCACCTGGCATATTCTCGGCGCCGGTAGCCTCGGCAGCCTCTGGGCCTGCCGCCTGGCACGCGCCGGCAAGGCAGTACGCCTGATCCTGCGTGATGCGCAGCGCCTGCAGGCCTACCAGCAGGCCGGCGGCCTGACGTTGGCCGAGCAGGAGCAAACCCGCCGCTACGCCATCCCGGCCGAAACGGCCGAATCCGGCGGCCCCATCCATCGCCTGCTGGTAGCCTGCAAGGCCTACGATGCCGCTCCCGCCGTCGCCGGCCTGGCGCCGCGCCTGGCTGAGGGCGCAGAACTGGTGCTATTGCAGAACGGCCTGGGTAGCCAGGACGAAGTGGCCGACCAGGCCCCCCTCGCCCGCTGCATCTTCGCCTCGAGCACCGAAGGTGCATTCCGCGAGGACGATTGGCGAGTGCGCTTCGCCGGTCATGGTTTCAACTGGCTGGGGGACCCGGCCAACCCCACCCCACCAGCATGGTTCGATGACCTGAACGACGCGGGCATTGCCGCCGAATGGACGGTCGACATCCTTACCCGCCTGTGGCGCAAGCTGGCGCTCAACTGCGCCATCAACCCGCTGACGGTGCTGCACGATTGCCAGAACGGCGGTCTGCTCGGGCACCTCGGCGAGGTCGAAGCACTGAGCACGGAACTGGCCGAGCTGCTGCGCCGTTGCGGCCAGCCCGAAGCCGCAGCCGATCTGGGCGAAGAAGTGCTGCGGGTGATCCTGGCCACTGCGGCCAACTACTCTTCCATGTACCAGGACGTGCGCGCTGGCCGGCGCACCGAAGTGCACTACCTGCTGGGCCATGCCTGCCGGGCAGCCGAGCGCCACGGCATGGCGTTGCCGCAGCTGGAACACCTGCACCAGCGCCTGGTCGATAACCTGCGAGCGCGTGGTTTGCCCAGCGCCTGACGTCAACCCAATACGGACATTGCCTTGCCCATGAGCCTGCGCCAACGCCTGGAAAACCTCCCGGTCGGGCAGAAACTGCTGGCAGCCCTGCTGGTACTGCTGGTGACCATCCTGCTGGTCGCCAACCTGACCTTCATCAGCGCCGCCTACTGGATCACCCAGGAGAGCATGGCGCCGCAGGCGTTACAGACCATCGGCAAGCTGGTGGCCAACCCGCAACTGTCGGCCCGTGCCGGCGACTCGACCGAGACCGCCACGGCCCTGCTCAAGGAGCTGGACAGCTACACGCCGCTACGCGCCGCGGCCATCTACGGCGGCGACGGCAACATGCTGGCCCAGCTCCAGCACGGCGAGTCTTTGGCCCTGCCCAAGCGCTACCGCAACATCGACGGCTGGCGCCTGATGGAGTTTCGCAGCACCCAGCTGATCCGCATCCCGCGCGACGCCAGCCCACCGGCGCACCTGCTGCTGGTGGCCAGCAGTGAGCTGCCCACGGCGTTCTACACCGGCACGCTCAGCGCCAGCCTGGCGATCCTGGTGTTCAGCATCCTGCTGTGGCTGGTCATCGCCAGGCAGATCAAGCGGTTGATCACCCAGCCGATCAACCAGCTCGAAGAACTCAGCCGTCAGGTCACCCGCGAAGAAAGCTATGCCTTGCGTGCTACCCGCGGCAACGACGATGAGATCGGCAGCCTGGCCGAAGCCTTCAACACCATGCTTTCGCGTATCGAGGCCCGCGAGCAGCAACTCAAGCGCACCCGCGATGAATTCCAGACCGCCTACGACCAAGCCCAAGGCCTGGCCGAGGAAACCCGTAACACCAATCGCAAACTGGAGCTGGAAGTCCAGGTGCGCAGCAAGATCGAGAAGAAGCTCACCGGGTTCCAGAACTACCTCAACAGCATCATCGACTCCATGCCCTCGGCACTGATCGCCCTCGATGAGCAACTCTATGTAACGCAGTGGAACCACGAGGCCACGGTGCTTTCCGGCACGCCGCTGGACGAAGCGCTGAACCAGCCGATCTTCATCGCCTTCGAACCACTCAAGCCGTTCCTGCCGCAGCTCAAGGAAAGCGTCGAAAAGCACCGGGTGGCGAAAATCGAGCGGGTCACCTGGCCCAAGGGCGACGACCTGCGTCATTACGCCCTGACCTTCTACCCGCTGATGGGCGGCGGCGGTCGCGGCGTGGTCATCCGTATCGACGACATCACCCAGCGCCTGTCGCTGGAAGAGATGATGGTGCAGTCGGAGAAGATGCTCTCGGTCGGCGGCCTCGCAGCCGGCATGGCCCATGAAATCAACAACCCGTTGGGCGCGATCCTGCACAACGTACAGAACATACGCCGACGCCTTTCGGCAGAGCTGCCGCGCAACCAGGAACAGGCCAGTGAGCTGGGCATCGACCTGGCCAACGTCAACCGCTACCTGGAAAACCGTGAAGTACCGCAACTGCTCGACGGCATCCAGCAGGCCGGCGCTCGCGCGGCGAAGATCGTGACCCACATGCTCAGTTTCAGCCGTCGCAGCAACCGCCAACTGGCGCCTTGCGACTTGCCGGCGCTGATCGACCAGGCCGTTGAGATCGCCAGCAACGACTTCGACCTGACCATCGGCTTCGACTTCAAGGGCCAGGCCATCATCCGCCAGTTCGACCCAAACCTGGGCCCGGTGCCCTGCACTGCCAACGAGCTGGAGCAAGTGCTGCTGAACTTGCTCAAGAACGCCGCCCAGGCCATCCATCAGCGGCCGCAGCCCAGCGAGCCAGGGCGCATCATCCTGCGTACGAAGCTGAATCCGCCGTGGGCCGAGATCGAGGTCGAGGACAACGGCGTGGGCATGCCCGAAGCCGTTCGCAAGCGCACCTTCGAGCCGTTTTTCACCACCAAGGAGATCGGCCAGGGCACCGGCCTGGGGCTGTCGGTTTCGTACTTCATCATCACCAACAACCACAAGGGGCAGATGGAAGTGCAGTCCACGCCCGGCCAGGGCACCTGCTTCACCCTGCGCCTGCCCCTTGGCCAGCCGCCAGCGGCTGCGCCGACCCACACGGAGGCATGACATGGGCTATCGCCTGTCGAAGATCTATACCCGCACTGGCGACAAAGGCGAAACCGGCCTGGGCGACGGGCGACGGGTACCCAAGGACCACCCACGGGTCGAGGCGATCGGCGAGGTGGACAGCCTCAACAGCCAGCTCGGGCTGCTGCTGGCTGGCCTGGATGAGCACAAGCTGGATGAGGTGAGCAGTGTTCTGGCGCCATGCCAGCATCGCTTGTTCGACCTTGGTGGCGAGTTGGCGATGCCCAGCTACCAGGCCTTGAACCAGGTTGAGGTGGAGCGGCTCGAAGCGGCGATCGATGTATGGAACGAAGAACTGGGGCCACTGGAGAACTTCATCCTGCCCAGTGGTTCGGCGCTGGTAGCGCAGGCCCATGTGTGCCGCAGCCTGGCGCGCAGTGCGGAGCGGCGCTGCCAGCAGTTGAATGCGCTGGAGCCGTTGGAGGGGGTTGGGTTGGCGTATATCAACAGGCTTTCGGATCTGCTGTTCGTGGCGGCGCGGATCATTGGGCGGCGGCAGGGTGTTGCAGAGGTTTTGTGGCAGCCTGCGGAAAAGCCTAAAGGCTGATATCGCCGGGGCTGCTCTGCAGCCCATCGCAGGCAAGCCAGCTCCCACAGGTACTGCGCCGATTTCTCGGACAGTGAGATCCCTGCGGGAGCTGGCTTGCCTGCGATGGGTCGCAAGGCGACCCCAATTACTCAGGCCTCAGGCCAGAATGCGCGGATCCCGGCAACACCTTGGGCACCGGCCTCCCAGGCCTTCTCCCGCTCACCCGGCCCAACCCCACCCAACAGGTAAACCGGCTGGTTGAAGCCGGCAATAAGCCGCTGCGCCTCATCCCAGCCCAACGGCACCGCCTCGGGGTGGGTCTGGGTTGCCTGCACCGGCGACAGGGTGACGAAGTCCACGCCCATCTGCTCGGCCAGCGCCAGCTCTTCGGCACTGTGGCACGACGCTGCCAGCCAGCGTTCCTTGGGGAACGGGCGGCCATTCGCTGCGTACTTGCGTAGCTGTGAGGCGGTCAGGTGCCAGCCAGCGGACGGGAAGTCGCCCAGCCACTCCAGCGGCCCCTTGAGCATCAGCTGCGCCTTGCCGGCGCACAACCCGACCGCGTCCACCGCCACATCGCGGTACTTGGGGTCGTACATGTCCGGGGCGCGCAACTGGATCAGGCGGATGCCACTGGCCACGGCCTTCTGAATACCCTTGAGCATCTGCGGCACTTCCAGGCCATCCGGCGTGATCAGGTACTGATCCGGCAAGCGCGCAGCAGCGACGATCGGCTTGTTGGCTTCAGGGAATTCGTATTGCCCCAGGTCCCGTGGCGCGACCCAGGCCAGTGGCTGGCCTTCGGCGCCGTGGGGCTCACCGGTGAACGCATCGACCTCACGCACATCCAGCAGCACCTGCTTGTCCGGGTAGTCGTGGCTGACCTTGATCAGCGCCCGCGAACGGGTCACTTCGATACCTAATTCTTCGCGCAACTCGCGGGCGAGCGCCGCTTCGACGCCCTCGCCCTCTTCCACCTTGCCACCCGGGAACTCCCACAGGCCGCCCTGGTGCTGGGTATCAGCACGGCGGGCAATCAGAATGCGCCCGTCATTGCCGCGGATCACCGCGGCGACTACATGGATTCTTTTCAACCTGCACGCTCCGCCAGGCCAGCTTGCCGCCAGGCCTGGAAGGCCGGCCACTGGTAAATGGTTTCGATATAGGTGGCTGCCTCGGCGGGCACCTCTACGCGGTAACTACGCAGGCGCACCGCCACCGGGGCGAAGAAGGCATCGGCCAAGGTCGGCTTGCCGAACAGGAAGGGGCCGCTGTCCTTGGCCACCAGGCGGCATTCGGACCACAGCGCGACGATGCGGTCGATATCCACTTGGACCTCCAACGGGATGTTATCCAGCCCCTGGTCACGTGTCAGGTCGAACGGCATGGCACCGCGCAGGGCGAAAAAGCCGCTGTGCATCTGCGCACAGGCCGAGCGGGCCTGGGCACGGGCGGCAACGTCTGCCGGCCACAGCTGGGCCTCGGGGTGGCGTTCGTTGAGGTACTCGGCGATGGCCAGGGAGTCGGCGATCACACCGTGCTCAGTCTTGAGCAGCGGCACCTTGCCGGTAGCGGAGAATTCGAGGATGCGTTTGCGGGTGTCGGGCTGGTTCAACGAGATAAGCGTTTCTTCATAGGGCACGCCAGCCAGCTCGAGGGCCAGGGCGCCACGCAGCGACCAGGAGGAATACAGCTTGTCGCCGATGATCAGGTGATAGCTCATGGTTCGGCTCCATGTATTTGGGGATTTTGGGGCTGCTTCGCAGCCCTTTCGCGACACAAGGCCGCTCCTACAAGGGAGCGCGATTTCCTGTAGGAGCGGCCTTGTGTCGCGAAAGGGCCGCAAAGCGGCCCCAGCATTACATCAGGTGCGGTATTCGGCGTTGATCTTCACGTATTCGTGGGACAGGTCGGTGGTCCAGATGGTTTCGCTGCACTGGCCACGGCCAAGCTCGATACGGATGGTGATCTCTTCCTGAGCCATCACCGCCGAACCTTGTGCCTCGGTGTAGCTCGGGCTGCGGCCGCCTTTGCTGGCGATGCACACGTCACCCAGGTAGACGTCGATCAGGCTGACATCCAGTTCTGGCACACCGGCACGGCCCACGGCAGCCAGAATCCGGCCCCAGTTCGGGTCGGAAGCAAACAGCGCGGTCTTGATCAACGGCGAGTGGGCCACGGCGTAACCGACATCCAGGCACTCCTGGTGGTTGCCACCGCCATTGACCTGCACGGTGACAAACTTGGTGGCGCCTTCGCCGTCACGGACGATGGCCTGGGCCACTTCCATGCACACTTCGAACACGGCCTTCTTCAGCGCTTCGAACAGCGCTCCGCTGGCTTCGGTGACTTCCGGCAGGTTGGCCTTGCCGGTGGCGATCAGCATGCAGCAATCGTTGGTCGAGGTGTCGCCATCGATGGTGATGCGGTTGAACGATTTGTTGGCGCCGTCGAGGATCAGGTCCTTGAGCACGGCCGGAGCGACTTTGGCGTCGGTGGCGATGTAGCCCAGCATGGTGGCCATGTTCGGACGGATCATGCCTGCGCCTTTGCTGATGCCGGTGACGGTGACAGTCACACCATCGTGCTGGAACTGGCGGCTGGCACCTTTGGGCAGCGTGTCGGTGGTCATGATGCCAGTAGCGGCTTCAGCCCAGTGGTTTTCCGACAGGTCGTCCAGCGCGGCTTGCAGCGCGCCTTCGATCTTCTCGACCGGCAGGGGCTCACCGATCACACCGGTGGAGAACGGCAGCACCGACTCGGCCGGCACCCCGGTCAGTTCAGCGAGCTTGGCGCAAGTACGTTCGGCAGCTGCCAGGCCTGGCGCGCCGGTACCGGCGTTGGCATTGCCGGTGTTGGTCAGCAGGTAGCGCACGGTGCCCTGCACGCGCTGCTTGGAGAGGATCACGGGAGCGGCACAGAAGGCGTTGAGGGTGAACACGCCAGCCACGCTGGAGCCTTCGGCGCAGCGCATGACCACCACATCCTTGCGCCCAGGACGCTTGATGCCGGCAGAAGCGATGCCGAGTTCAAAACCCGGAACCGGGTGCAGGGTGGGCAAAGGACCAAGACCAACAGCCATTAGAGCGCTCCTAGAAAAATCGGTTGATTGCAAAAAACGGGGCCGCTTCGCGCCCCATCGCGACACAAGGCCGCTCCTACAAGATTGTTGCGATTCCTGTAGGAGCGGCCTTGTTTCGCGAAAGGGCCGCAAAGCGGCCCCCGGTTTGTCACGTTACAGCGAGTGAATCAGATCATTCAATCTGACCATGGCAATGCTTGAATTTCTTGCCCGAACCACACCAGCACGGCTCGTTGCGGCCCAGCTTCAGGTCGTTGCGCACCGGGGCAGCGGCCACGGCCACTTCGGCGCCCTCCTCGCTCAGTTGCTCGCTTTCAAGGCCTGGCGCAGGGGCATGCTGGAACTGCATGCGGCTGGCCAGCTCTTCGGCTTCGCGGCGCAGGCGGGCTTCTTCTTCGGCCGGGTCTTCGCGGCGCACCTGAACGTGCGACAGCACGCGGATGGTGTCGCGCTTGATCGACTCGAGCAGTTCCTGGAACAGCGCGAACGACTCGCGCTTGTACTCCTGCTTCGGGTTCTTCTGTGCATAACCACGCAGGTGGATACCGTGACGCAGGTGGTCCATGGTCGACAGGTGGTCTTTCCACAGGTCGTCCAGCACACGCAGCAGGATCTGCTTCTCGAAGGTACGCAGGGCTTCGATACCGGCCTGGTCTTCCTTCTCGGTGTAGGCGGTGGTGATCTCGTTCAGCAGCTTCTCGCGCAGGGTCTCCTCGTAGAGGTGATCGTCTTCGTCCAGCCACTGCTGGATCGGCAGCTTCATGCCGAAGTCGCTGGCCAGCGAAGCTTCGAGGCCGGCCACGTCCCACTGCTCCGGCAGCGACTGCGGCGGAATATGCTGGCTGATGGTGGCGTCCAGGACTTCCTGGCGGAACTCGACGATGGTGTCGCCAATGTTCTCGGCCGCCAGCAGGCTGTTGCGCATGTGGTAGATCACCTTGCGCTGTTCGTTGGCCACGTCATCGTATTCGAGCAGCTGTTTGCGGATGTCGAAGTTGCGGCCTTCGACCTTGCGCTGGGCTTTCTCGATGGCATTGGTGACCATGCGATGCTCGATGGCCTCGCCGGACTGCATGCCCAGTGCCTTCATGAAGTTCTTCACCCGGTCAGAGGCGAAGATGCGCATCAGGCTGTCTTCCAGCGACAGGTAGAAGCGGCTCGAACCCGGGTCGCCCTGACGGCCGGCACGGCCACGCAGCTGGTTGTCGATACGGCGTGACTCGTGGCGCTCGGAAGCGATCACGTGCAGGCCACCGGCTTGAATCACCTGCTGGTGACGCTTCTGCCAGTCGGCCTTGATCTGGGCGATCTGCTCAGGGGTAGGGTTCTCCAGTGCAGCCACTTCGGCTTCCCAGTTACCGCCCAGCAGGATGTCGGTACCACGGCCGGCCATGTTGGTGGCGATGGTCAGCGCACCCGGGGCACCGGCCTGGGCGATGATTTCGGCTTCCTTCTCGTGGTACTTGGCGTTCAGTACCTTGTGGTCGATACCTTCCTTCTTCAGCAGGTTCGACATGTGCTCCGAGGTTTCGATGGTGGCGGTACCCACCAGGATCGGGCGGCCCTGGGTCATGCTCTCTTTGATGTCGGCGATGATCGCGGCGTATTTCTCGTCAGCGGTCAGGTACACCAGGTCGTTGAAGTCTTTACGCGCGAGTGGCTTGTTCGGCGGAATGACCATGACGTTGAGGGCGTAGATCGACTGGAACTCGAACGCTTCGGTGTCGGCGGTACCGGTCATGCCGGACAGCTTGGTGTAGAGACGGAAGTAGTTCTGGAAGGTGGTCGAAGCCAGGGTCTGGCTTTCGGCCTGGATGTTCAGGTTTTCCTTCGCCTCGATGGCCTGGTGCAGGCCTTCGGACAGGCGGCGGCCGGGCATGGTACGGCCGGTGTGTTCGTCGATCAGCAGGACCTGGCCGTCCTGGACGATGTACTCGACGTTGCGGTGGAACAGCTTGTGCGCACGCAGGCCGGCGTAGACGTGGGTCAGCAGGCCGAGGTTATGCGCCGAATACAGGCTCTCCCCTTCGGCCAGCAGGCCAGCCTGGGTGAGCATTTCTTCGATGAACTGGTGACCGGCTTCGTTGAGCTCGACCTGGCGGCTCTTCTCGTCGATGGTGAAGTGGCCTTCCTGGGTGACCTGGCCTTCGACTTCTTCGATGTGCTGGGTCAGGCGCGGGATCAGGCGGTTGATCTCGATGTACAGCTTGGAGCTGTCTTCGGCCTGGCCGGAGATGATCAGCGGAGTGCGCGCTTCGTCGATGAGGATCGAGTCGACTTCGTCGATCACGGCGAAGTTCAGTTCACGCTGGAACTTCTCTTCCTGGCTGAACGCCATGTTGTCGCGCAGGTAATCGAAACCGAATTCGTTGTTGGTGCCGTAGGTGATGTCGGCAGCGTAGGCGGCGCGCTTTTCTTCGGGCGGCTGGAAGGCCGAGACGATGCCTACGGACAGACCGAGGAATTCGTACAGCGGACGCATCCAGTTGGCGTCACGGCGGGCCAGGTAGTCGTTCACCGTGACCACGTGCACGCCCTTGCCGGACAAGGCATTGAGGTAGACGGCCAGGGTACCGACCAAGGTCTTGCCTTCACCGGTACGCATTTCTGCGATCATGCCCTCGTGCAGGGTCATGCCGCCGATCAGCTGCACGTCGAAGTGGCGCATGCCCATCACACGCTTGCCAGCCTCACGGGCCACGGCGAAGGCTTCGGGCAGCAATTGGTCCAACGTCTCGCCTTTGGCCAGGCGCTCCTTGAACTCTGCGGTCTTGGCCCGCAGTTGCTCATCGGAGAGGGCCACCATCTTCTCTTCGAAGGCATTGACGATAGCTACCGTCTTGAGCATGCGTTTGACTTCACGCTCGTTCTTGCTTCCAAAAAGTTTTTTTAACAAAGGCGCAAACATATCGGCAGGATCTTCCACACGTAGGGATGGAGGGCGGCCCCATGAGTCGCCCGTGCAGCCCTGAGGCCGCATGCGAACGAGCATTCTACCCGGAAACGATGGTGAGGAAAGTGGTCGATTGCCACGATGCTGGCACAGCGCTTTGGCGGGGGCTTTTCTAAGATAGGGGCATTTTCCCTGAGTTCAACCCGCAGCTTGATGAAACGTAGCGGGAATGACTCTTATCCTGCACTGGCCTCTTCGCCACGCCCGCTCCCACAGGGATCAGCGAATCCTGTGGGAGCGGGCGTGCCCGCGAAGAGGCCAGTGCAGGCATGCTAGACTGACCACCTTGCCCTCATGCACACCGCCATGGCCTACAAACCCTCCGCCGCCCAGCCGCCCGCCACCCTGCTGCGCCAGAACCGCCCGCTGCGCCTGCTGCTGAACCAGGCCGAACGCCTGGCGCATCTGCAGCGCCTGCTGGAAAGCCAGCTGCAGCCGGCTGCCCGCGAGCACTGTCATGTGGCGTCGTGGCGCGATGGCACGTTGTTGCTGGTGGTGACCGACGGCCATTGGGCGACTCGCCTGCGCTACCAGCAAAAGCGTCTTCAGCGCCAGCTGCAGGCCCTGGAAGCCTTTGGCAACCTGCAGCGCATCCTCTATAAGGTGCAGCCACCGCTGGTGCCGGCCAAGCGTGGCGGCAACACGACCGAGCTGTCGAACGATGCCGCCGAAAGTATCCGCGATTCCGCCGAAGGCATCGCCGATCCGAAGCTGCGTGCCGCCCTGGAGCGGTTGGCCAGCCACGCCAAACACAAAGAAAAACCCTGAAAATAAAAAAGGCCACCCGAAGGTGGCCTTAATGAACTAGAGAGTGTTCGAACTTACACAGCCGCAACAGGGCGCATGTACGAGATCGGTGCCGTGCTGGCATCTTCGAAAGTGACCATTTCCCAGGCATCGGTTTCAGTGATGAGCTTGCGCAGCAGCTGGTTGTTCAGCGCGTGGCCGGACTTGTAGCCCTTGAACTCGCCAATCAGGCTGTTGCCCAGCAGGTAAAGGTCGCCAATGGCGTCGAGGATCTTGTGCTTGACGAATTCGTCATCGGAACGAAGGCCGTCTTCGTTGAGCACACCAGTCTCGTCCACCACGATGGCGTTCTCGACACTGCCACCCAGCGCAAGGTTGTGCTTGCGCAGGTACTCGATGTCACGCATGAAACCGAAAGTACGGGCGCGGCTGACTTCCTTCACGAACGAGGTGCTGGAGAAGTCGACGACCGCACTCTGGGTCTGGCCCTTGAGGACCGGGTGATCGAAGTCGATCTCGAAGCTCACCTTGAACCCGTCGAACGGCAGGAAGGTGGCGCTCTTGTCGCCCTCCGTCACTGTCACTTCGCGCAGGATGCGGATGAACTTCTTGGCTGCGTCCTGTTCTTCCAGGCCGGCAGACTGAATCAGGAATACGAAGGGACCGGCGCTGCCATCCATGATCGGCACTTCCGAGGCGGAGAGCTCGACGTAGGCGTTATCGATGCCCAGGCCCGCCATGGCGGAGAGCAGGTGCTCGACCGTATCGACCTTGACGTCACCGTTGACCAGCGTGGTGGACATGGTGGTCTCACCGACGTTGGCCGCACGCGCCGGGATCTCGACCACAGGGTCAAGGTCGGCGCGACGGAAGACGATGCCGGTGTCGACAGGCGCAGGCTTGAGGGTCAGGTAGACCTTCTCCCCGGAGTGCAGGCCGACGCCCGTGGCACGGATGGTATTCTTCAGGGTGCGTTGTCTAATCATGGCATTGGCCGCTTCAGCGCAAATAATGCGAACAGGTATCAACAAAGGCTGGGGATGATAACAGACCCGGCCTTTGCTGAACACCAATCACCCTTATACCCCTGATAAATTCCATCAATCGGCCTGACGACGCAGGA
This sequence comes from Pseudomonas sp. 382, assembly GCF_002759075.1. Lineage (NCBI taxonomy): Bacteria > Pseudomonadati > Pseudomonadota > Gammaproteobacteria > Pseudomonadales > Pseudomonadaceae > Pseudomonas > Pseudomonas sp. 382. The sequence goes on along the minus strand of NZ_PEMX01000036.1, from coordinate 38,482 downwards.
AGGCTGGGATATCGAGGTAGTCCAGATCATCCTGAGGGTTGAGTTTAGCTGCCGCAGCGGCACCTGCGTGGGCCTGGTTGCGCATCACGGTAGGGCGCTCGAGGTCACGATAGTTGACGGCTGGCTGCTCCTGGCGCACCGGCGCCGGGTTGGAAGCCTCATACACCTGCTGTGCAGTCTGCAGGGTGTTGTCGACCACCTTGACCGGTTTCTCGATGCGCGCGCCCAGACCAGTGGCTACTACGGTCACGTGCAGTTCGTCACGCATGTCAGGGTCGATCACGGTGCCGACCTTGACCATGGCGTGGTCGGAGGCGAAGGCTTCGATGATGCTACCCACGTCGGAGTATTCACCCAGCGACAGGTCAGGACCTGCGGTGATGTTCACCAGGATGCCGCGGGCGCCCTGCAGGTTGACGTCTTCGAGCAGTGGGTTGCGGATTGCAGCCTCGGTAGCTTCGCGCGCACGGTTCGGGCCGCTGGCGCAGCCGGTACCCATCATCGCCATGCCCATTTCACCCATGACGGTGCGTACGTCGGCGAAGTCGACGTTGATCATGCCTGGGCGCTTGATGATGTCGGAGATACCGCGAACGGCACCGGCCAGCACATCGTCAGCCTTGGCAAAGGCGGACAGCAGGCTGGCATCCTTGCCCAGGATGGTCAGCAGCTTCTCGTTGGGGATGGTGATGAGCGAGTCGACGCTCTCAGCCAGCATACGGATGCCTTCATCGGCGATCTGCATGCGCTTGCGGCCTTCGAACGGGAACGGACGGGTCACCACAGCAACGGTGAGGATGCCCATTTCCTTGGCCACTTCGGCGATGATCGGCGCCGCACCGGTGCCGGTACCGCCGCCCATGCCGGTGGTGATGAACACCATGTTGGTGCCCTGCAGCACCTCGGCGATGCGCTCGCGGTCTTCCAGCGCGGCCTGACGGCCGACTTCCGGATTGGCACCGGCACCCAGACCTTTGGTCACGCCGGTACCCAGTTGCAGGATGGTGCGTGCGCCGATGTTTTTCAGCGCCTGGGCATCGGTGTTGGCGCAGATGAACTCGACGCCTTCGATGCTGCTCTTCACCATGTGGTTGACGGCGTTGCCGCCGCCACCGCCAACACCGATCACCTTGATGACCGGACTTTGCGGGACGTTGTCTACGAGCTCGAACATTTTCCCTCTCCTTACAGTTCTCTAGTTGTCGCGCCTACCACTACTGCTTTGAAACTTAGAAGTTGCCCTGGACCCACCGCTTGAAGCGTTCAAGCACTGGGGCCTTCGGTTCATCGCCATAGCTGTTGCTGCTGCTGTTGCTGTTACCGGTCAGGACCATGTCCTCTGACTGCTTGAGCAGGCCGTAGGTGAGCAAGCCCACGCCGGTGGAATAGATCGGGTTGCGCACCACGTCGCTCAGCCCCCGAACGCTGTGCGGTACGCCCAGGCGTACCGGCATGTGGAAGATTTCCTCGGCCAGTTCCACGGCACCTTCCATCTTCGCGGTGCCGCCGGTGAGGACGATGCCGGCCGGCACCAGGTCCTCGTAGCCGCTGCGGCGCAGCTCGGCCTGGATCAGGGTGAAGAGCTCGTCGTAACGTGGCTCCACCACCTCGGCCAGGGCCTGACGCGACAGCTCGCGAGGTGGGCGATCGCCCACGCTCGGCACCTTGATGGTCTCACCGGCGCCGGCCAGTTTGGCCAGGGCGCAGGCGTAGCGGATCTTGATTTCTTCGGCGTACTGGGTCGGCGTACGCAGGGCCATGGCGATGTCGTTGGTGACCTGGTCGCCAGCAATCGGGATGACCGCGGTGTGGCGGATCGCACCTTCGGTGAAGATGGCGATGTCGGTGGTGCCGCCACCGATGTCGACCAGGCACACGCCCAGCTCTTTCTCGTCGTCGGTTAGCACCGAGTAGGCCGAGGCCAGCTGCTCGAGGATGATGTCGTCGATTTCCAGGCCGCAGCGGCGTACGCACTTCTCGATGTTCTGCGCCGCGTTGACCGCGCAGGTGACCACGTGAACCTTGGCTTCCAGGCGCACGCCGGACATGCCCAGCGGCTCGCGCACGCCTTCCTGGTTGTCGATCACGTAGTCCTGCGGCAGGGTGTGCAGCACGCGCTGGTCAGCCGGAATGGCCACGGCCTGGGCAGCATCAAGCACGCGCTCGAGGTCGGCGACGCTCACCTCACGGTCGCGGATGGCGACGATGCCATGGGAGTTCAGGCTGCGGATGTGGTTGCCGGCCACGCCGACGAACGCCGAGTGAATGCGGCAGCCAGCCATCAGTTGGGCTTCTTCCACCGCGCGCTGGATCGACTGCACGGTCGATTCGATGTTCACCACCACACCCTTCTTCAGGCCGCGGGATGGATGGGTGCCGATACCCACGATCTCGAGGGTGCCGTCTTCGCCCACTTCACCCACCAGCGCCACCACCTTGGAGGTGCCGATGTCCAGCCCGACGATCATTTTGCCGCTATGCGCGTTTGCCATGGTCCTGCCTCTCTCTAATTCTTCGCAACGGCGGGTTTGGCCGTCGTCGGTGCGTTCGGTTCCCGCCAACCAACGGCAAGTCCGTTGGAATAACGCAGATCAATGCGGGCGATATTGGTGATCTGCTCTTTGAGTGTCTTGTCGTAAATGGCAATGAAACGGCGCATCTTCTCCACCAGGTGGTCGCGCCCCAAGAGCAGCTCGATACCCGGCCCGGCACTGCTCGCACCGGTGGTCAGGAACCAGCTGCCCCGCTCGCGCAGCTCCAGGCGAGCGATGGAAAAGCCCATGGGGCGCAGCATCTGGCTCAATACCTGATATTGCTGCATGACTTGTTGCTGAGCGCGCTGCGGCCCGGCCAGCTGCGGCAGGTGCTCATAGTTGGCCAGTTCGCGCGGGGTAAAGGCCTGGCCCTGGTTATTGAGCAAGGCCTCGTCACCCCAGCGCGCCACCGGCAGCTGTTCTTCCAGGCGGATCACCACTTCGTCGGGCCACACGCGGCGCACTTCGGCGTGGGCGATCCATGGCATCTGTTCGAGTTCGGCGCGCATCGCCGTGAGGTCGACGCTGAAGAAGCTCGCCGCCACATACGGCGCAATGCGCTGCTGCACCGACTGCTGGCTGATGTAGCTGAGGTCACCCTGCACGTCGATCTTGGTGATCGGGCGGTCGGCATACGGCATCAGGCGGATGGCGCCTTCATAGGCACCAAAGCCCGCAGCTACCAGCACCAGCGGCCACAACAAGCGCTTGAGGCCACCCAGGCTGGGCCGCGGCAGGCGCGCCGATACGGGCTCGTCGGCCACCAGTCGGCTGGCACCGCGCGGCACCGGCTTGCTGCGGCCGGTAACGGGTTGCTGCTGACGTATCATTGCGCCTTGCATGATGGTTAACCTCGCGTCTTCACGCTTTCAGCCAGGATCGCCAGCACCAGTTGCTGGAAGTCCAGGCCGGCCGCGCGGGCCGCCATGGGCACCAGGCTATGGTCGGTCATGCCGGGTGCGGTGTTGACTTCGAGCAGCCAGAACCGGCCTTGCTCGTCCTGCATCACGTCCAGCCGGCCCCAGCCCTCGATGCCGATGGCATCGCAGGCGCGCGCGGTCAGGTCGATCAGTTCCTGCTCCTTGGCACTGTCCAGGCCGCACGGGATGCGGTACTGGGTGTCATTGGCGATGTACTTGGCGTCGTAGTCGTAGAACACGTGCGGAGTGCCCAGGGCGATCGGCGGCAGCACCTGGCCACGCAGCACGGCGATGGTGAACTCCGGGCCGTGAATCCATTGCTCGACCAGGACCTGCGAATCGTAACGGGCGGCATCCTTCCAGGCGGTGACCAGCTCTTCCACGCTGTTCACCTTGGCCATGCCGATGCTGGAACCTTCATGGGCCGGTTTGACGATCAACGGGAAGCCCAGTTCCGTACCGGCGGCAACACAGTCGTGCTCGCTGGCCAGCACCGCGTGACGCGGCGTCGGAATCCCCAGGCTCTGCCACACCTGCTTGGTGCGCAGCTTGTCCATGGCCAGCGCCGAAGCGAGGATGCCGCTGCCGGTGTAGGGGATGCCCAGGCACTCGAGCAGGCCCTGCATGCTGCCGTCTTCACCGCCACGGCCGTGAAGGATGATGAAGGCGCGGTCGATCTTCTCGCGCTGCAGGCGCACCAGCAGGTCATCACCGACATCGATGCCGACCACGTCGACACCGGCGGTGGTCAGCGCGTCGATTACCGCGGCGCCAGACTTCAGCGACACTTCACGCTCGGCGCTCTTGCCACCGTACAGCACGGCTACACGGCCGAACGCTTTCACGTCCAGGGTCGAATGCAGTTGTTCGTAGGCGCTGGTCATTTCGACTTCTCCTGCTTGGCGCCAGCGAACAGCGGGCTTTTCATCAGTTGCGGGGCCAGGCCACCGACGTCACCGGCACCCTGGCAGATCAGGATGTCGCCGGCGCGCAGCAGCGGTTTGACCAGCGGTGCCAGTTCGGCGCCACGTTCGATGTAGATCGGGTCCAGCTTGCCGCGCTGGCGGATGCTGTGGCACAGCTGGCGGCTGTCGGCACCGGGGATGGGCTCTTCGCCGGCCGGGTAGACCTCCATCAACAGCAGCACGTTGGCATCGCCCAGCACCTGGACGAAATCGTCGTACAGGTCGCGGGTACGGCTGTAGCGGTGCGGCTGGTAGACGATCACCAGGCGGCGGCTTGGCCAGCCACCGCGCACGGCCTTGATCACCGCAGCCACTTCGGTCGGGTGGTGACCGTAGTCGTCGACCAGCATCACGCTGCCGCCGTCGACCGGCAGTTCGCCATAGACCTGGAAGCGTCGGCCGACGCCCTGGAAACCGGACAGGCCCTGGACGATGGCGTCATCGCTGATGCCTTCGTCAGTGGCGATGGCGATGGTGGCCAAGGCGTTGAGCACGTTGTGGTTGCCGGGCATGTTCACCGACACTTCAAGCGGCTCGCAGTCGCGGCGCAGCACGGTGAAGTGGGTCTGCATGCCTTGCTGGCGCACGTTGATGGCGCGCACGTCAGCCTCTTCGCTGAAGCCGTAGGTGACAGTCGGGCGCTTGACCTGCGGCAGGATCTCGCGCACCACAGGGTCGTCCAGGCACATCACGGCCAGGCCATAGAACGGCAGGTTGTGCAGGAACTCGACGAAGGTTTTCTTCAACTTGTTGAAGTCGCCTTCGTAGGTCGCCATGTGGTCGGCGTCGATGTTGGTGACCACGGCCACCATCGGCTGCAAGTGCAGGAAGCTGGCATCGCTTTCATCGGCTTCGGCAATCAGGTAACGGCTGGTGCCGAGCTGCGCATTGGTGCCGGCAGCGGTCAGGCGCCCACCGATGACGAAGGTCGGGTCCAGGCCGCCGGCGGCGAAAACCGACGCCAGCAGGCTGGTGGTGGTGGTCTTGCCATGGGTACCGGCAACCGCCACGCCGTGGCGATAACGCATCAGCTCGGCGAGCATTTCGGCACGCGGCACCACTGGAATTCGCCGCTCCAGAGCGGTGGCGACTTCCGGGTTGGCCGGGTTGATGGCACTGGACACCACCAGCACATCGGCATTGGCAGCGTTTTCGGCGCGGTGGCCGACGAAGATTTCAGCGCCGAACGACTCCAGGCGCTCGGTCACCGGCGACGCCTTGAGGTCGGAACCGGATACCTGGTAGCCCAGGTTCAGCAGCACTTCAGCGATACCGCACATGCCCACGCCACCGATACCGACGAAGTGGATGCGATTGATGCGGCCCATCTTTGGCTGGGGCATGGCTTTCTGGCTTTCAACCATGGGCCACCTCCAGGCAGATATCGACCACGGTGCTGGTTGCAGCAGGTTTGGCCAGGCGCCGTGCGGTACCTGCCATGGTGTTGAGTTTCTCGGGTTGCATCAGCACCTCGTTCAGGCGTTCAGCGAGTTGCGCTGCGCCAGTTGTCGCTTGTGGCATGAGGAAGGCAGCACCTTCCCGGGCCAGATATTGGGCGTTGTAGGTCTGGTGGTCGTCGATTGCGTGGGGCAAGGGCACCAGCATCGAAGGCAGGCCCGCCGCCGCGAGTTCGCTGACGGTCAGGGCACCGGCCCGGCAGACCACGATATCGGCCCAGCCATAGGCATGGGCCATGTCCTTGATGAACGGTTCGACCTGGGCCTCGACCCCCACCTCGCGGTAACGCTCGGCAGTCGCCGGCGCATGCTGCTTGCCGGCCTGGTGAAACACCTCCGGGCGCAGGTTCGCCGGCACTTCGGACAGGGCCTTAGGCAACAATTTGTTCAATGGTTCCGCACCCAGGCTGCCCCCCATGACCAGCAGCCGTGCGCGGCGCTCGGCCAGAGGAGCGCGCACGGCGTCCATGAACAGCTCCGGACGCACCGGGTTGCCGGTGGTACGCAGCTTGTCGCTGGCGTCAAAGGTCGCCGGGAAGGCTTCGCAGACCCGCGACGCCAGCGGCAACAGCAGGCGGTTGGTGGTGCCGGCGCGGGCGTTCTGCTCGTGAATCACCAGCGGCACACCGCATAGCCGTGCCGCGACACCACCCGGGCCGGTCACATAACCGCCGAAGCCAACCACGCACACCGGCTTGAGCTCGCGCACGATACGACGTGCCTGGAGCACCGCCTTGAACAGGGTGAACGGCGCCTTGAGCAGGGAGAGCTTGCTCTTGCCACGCAGGCCGCTGACCTGGATCAGGTGCAGTGGCAAGCCGGCCTGCGGCACCAGTTCGTTCTCGATGCCGCGCGGGGTACCCAACCAGTGCACCGAGTAGCCCCGGGCCTGGAACTCACGGGCGCAGGCCAGGGCCGGGAAGACGTGGCCCCCGGTGCCGCCCGCCATGATCAGGACGTTCTTGCCGTCAGCGGCCATGGGTGGTCTCCTCGGCAAAATCGCTCTCTTTGAATTCATGCTCCTCGCTGCCCAGGTGCGTGCGGCTCTCCCATTCGATGCGCAGCAGCAACCCCACGCAGGCACAGCAGATCACCAGCGAAGAGCCGCCATAACTGAGGAACGGCAGCGTCAGGCCCTTGGTCGGCAGCAGCCCGACGTTCACCCCGATGTTGATCAGGAACTGACCGATCCACAGGAACGCCAGGCCGAACGCCATGTAGGCGGCAAAGAACTGCTTGGCTTTCTCCGCCCACAGGCCGATGTACAGGGCGCGAATGGTGACGAAGACGAACAGCGCGATGGTCACCAGCGAGCCAACCACACCCAGCTCTTCGGCCAGTACCGAGAACACGAAGTCAGTGTGCGCTTCAGGCAGGTAGAACTGCTTCTGTACGCTGTTGCCCAGGCCGACGCCCAGCCATTCGCCACGACCGAAGGCGATCAGCGCCTGGGTCAGCTGGTAGCCGGAGCCGAACTGGTCGGACCAGGGGTCGGTGAAGGTGATCAGACGCGCCATCCGGTACGGCTGCGCCTGTACCAGAATGAACACTGCAGCCACCGCCAGCACCACCATCAGGCTGAAGCGGAACAGGCCTACCCCGCCGAGGAACAGCATCGCCGCAGCAGCCCCCATCATCACCACGGTGGCACCGAAGTCCGGTTCCATCAGCAGCAGCGCAGCCATTGGCAGCAGCACGATGAACGGCTTGAAGAAGCCCATCCAGGTTTCGCGCACCTCGGTCTGACGGCGCACCAGATAGCCGGCCAGGTAGATGACCACGAAGACCTTGGCGATTTCCGAAGGCTGCACGTTGAAGAAGCTGAAGCCGATCCAGCGCATCGAACCGTTCACTTCACGGCCGATCCCCGGCACCAGCACCAGCACCAGCAGGCCGAAGGCGCCGATCAGCATCATGAAGCCCATGCGCTGCCAGGTGGCGATCGGCACCATCATCGTCGCGCCACAAGCGGCCAGGCCGAGCAACACGTACACCAGGTGGCGGAACATGTGATACAGCGGGTTGCCCGATTGCACGGCGGCAACTTCCGATGACGCCGAGGTGATCATCACCAGGCCCAGCCCCAGCAGCGCCAGGCAACCGGCCAGCATGGCAAAGTCGAGGTCGACGCCGCGGCCGCTGATCAGCGGCGAAGGGTACGGCTTGAGGACGCCGAAGATCATGCCAGCCCTCCCGCCGCCTGGGCGAACAGGCGCCCGCGTTCTTCAAAGTTCTTGAACATGTCGAGGCTCGCGCAGGCCGGCGACAGCAGCACTGCGTCGCCTGGCTGGGCCAGCTCGGCGCACTGCTGCACAGCCTCATCCAAGGTCTTCACTCGCACCAGCGGCACGCCATCGCCCAGGGTATCGGCCAGGCGTTCGGCATCACGGCCAAGCAGCACCACAGCGCGGCAGAAGCGTTTGACCGGCTCGCGCAAGGCGGCGAAATCGGCGCCCTTGCCGTCGCCACCGGCGATCAGCACCAGCTGGCCGTCGATGTCCGCGCCCAAGCCTTCGATCGCCGCCAGGGCAGCACCGACATTGGTGGCCTTGGAATCGTCGTACCAGTTGACGCCGTTGCGCTCCCGGATCCACTGGCAACGATGAGCCAGGCCCTTGAATTCACGCAGCGCTTCGAGCATCGGCGCGAACGGCAGGCCGGCGGCATGGCCGAGGGCCAGGGCCGCCAGGGCATTGCTCTGGTTGTGGGCGCCACGGATCTTTAGCTCACGCACCGGCATCAGCGCCTGGAATTCGTACGCCAGGTATTTCTCGCCGTCGACCTCACGCAGGCCAAAGGCCTTGAAGTCTGGCGGGTTGAGGCCGAAGGTGAAGCATGGACGGCCTTCCACCGGCAGCGGCCGGCTCAGGGCATCCTGGCGGTTGACCACGACCTGACGGGCACCACGGAAGATCCGGTGCTTGGCCAGGTGATAGGCCGGCAGGCCGCTGTAGCGGTCCATGTGGTCTTCGCTGATGTTGAGCACGGTGGCTACTTCGGCGTTGAGCTGGTCGGTGGTTTCCAGCTGGAAGCTCGACAATTCCAGCACGTACAACTCGACATCGTCGCTCAGCAGGTCCAGCGCCGGGGTGCCCAGGTTACCCCCCACCGCCACGCGCTTGCCGGCCTTGGCGGCCATCTCGCCGACCAGGGTAGTGACCGTGCTTTTCGCGTTGGAACCGCTGATAGCCACGATCGGCGCCTTGGCATGGCGGGCAAACAGTTCGATGTCACCGGACAGCTGCACGCCACGTGCTGCGGCCTGCTGCAGCGCCGGGGTGGCCAGCGCCAGGCCCGGGCTCACGTACAGTTCGTTGGCGCGGCACAGGAAGTCCACGTCCAGCTCACCACAGCGCACTTCCACCTGCGGGTAATCACGACGCAGGGTTTCCAGTTCCGGCGGTTGCTCGCGGGTGTCGGCGACCGCAAAGGCAATGCCCCGGTTCGCCAGGAAGCGAACCAGGGACATGCCGCTCTTGCCGAGGCCGACAACGATGCGGAATTGGTCGGAAGCGATCAGTGACACGCTTTTCTACCTCAGTTTCAGGGTTGCCAGGCCAATCAGCACCAGAATCACGGTAATGATCCAGAAACGGACGATCACGCGTGGCTCAGGCCAGCCTTTGAGTTCAAAGTGGTGGTGAATCGGCGCCATGCGGAACACGCGCTTGCCGGTGAGCTTGAACGAGGCGACCTGGATCACCACCGACAGGGTTTCCATCACAAAGATGCCTCCCATGATGAACAGCACGATTTCCTGGCGCACAATCACGGCGATGGTGCCCAGCGCGGCGCCCAGCGCCAGCGCGCCGACGTCGCCCATGAACACCTGGGCCGGATAGGTGTTGAACCACAGGAAGCCCAGGCCGGCACCGATCAACGCCCCGCAGAACACGATCAGTTCGCCCGAGCCCGGCACGTAGGGGATCAGCAGGTATTCGGCGAACTTCACGTTACCCGACAGGTAGCAGAAGATGCCCAGCGCACCACCCACCATCACGGTCGGCATGATCGCCAGGCCATCGAGGCCGTCGGTCAGGTTGACCGCGTTGCTGGAGCCGACGATGACGAAATAGGTCAATACGACAAAGCCGATACCCAGCGGGATGGTGACATCCTTGAGGAACGGCACGATCAGCGTGGTCTCGACAGTGGTCGGTGCGGTCATGTAGAGGAACACCGCAGCGCCCAGGCCGAACACCGATTGCCAGAAATACTTCCAGCGGCTCGGCAGGCCACGCGAGTTCTTCTCGATCACCTTGCGGTAATCGTCGACCCAGCCGATGGCACCAAACAGCAAGGTGACGATCAGCACGGTCCAGACATAACGGTTGGACAGGTCGGCCCACAGCAGGGTGCTGACCCCGATGGCCGACAGGATCAGTGCGCCGCCCATGGTCGGGGTGCCAGACTTGGACAGGTGCGATTGCGGGCCGTCGTTACGCACGGCCTGACCGATCTGGCGAATCTGCAGGGTACGGATCATCCACGGCCCCAGCCACAGTGCCAGCGACAACGCGGTCAGTACGCCAAGAATCCCGCGCAGGGACAGGTACTGGAAGACCGCGAAGCCTTTGTGGAACTGTTGCAGATACTCGGCCAACAGCAGCAGCATTAATGTTTCTCCCCGCTGGCACCGCACAGTGCGGCCACGACGTTTTCCATCGCAGCGCTGCGCGAGCCCTTGATCAAAATAGTGGTTTCGCTGGCAGTTTCGGCGCGAACAGCGTCGATCAACTCAGCTTGCGTTGCGAAATGGTGGCCATGGGCGCCGAACGCCTTGACCGCATGAATCATGTTGGAACCCACCGCATAAAGGGCATCGACCTTGCCGTGCGCGTACTCGCCCACCTGACGGTGGCCTTCTTCCGCCCACTGGCCAAGTTCACCTATATCCCCCAGCACCAGAACGGTGCGCCCGGAAAAGGCGCGGAGTATATCAATGGCCGCGCACATGGAGGTGGGATTTGCGTTGTAGCTGTCGTCGATTACGCGCACACCGTTGGGGGCGATTTGCGCCACGGTGCGGCCCTTGACCGGCTGCACTGCGTTGAGGCCCGCGGCGATACCGCTGAGGCTCAGACCAACGGCATGGGCAGCGGCGGCAGCAGCCAGGGCGTTGCTGACATTATGGGTACCCAGCAGGTTCAGCTGCACCGGCACACTGCCATCAGGGCCATGCAGGGTGAACGACGGGCAGCCACGGGCATCACAGCCGATGTTGCTGGCATGGAAGTCGGCCTGCGGGTTGTCCAGGGCGAAGCTGAAGATACGATGGCTGCCAGCGCGCTTGCGCCAGATGTCGAACGCCTTGTCGGCCAGGTTGAGGATGGCGGTGCCGCCCTCGCCGAGGCCTTCGAGAATCTCGCCCTTGGCTTCGACGATCTTGTCCGGGCCGCCGAATTCACCGACATGAGCAGTGCCGGCGTTGTTGATGATCACCACCTGCGGCTGGGTCAGGCCGACGGTATAGCGGATCTCGCCGATGCGCGAAGCACCCAGTTCGATCACGGCGGCGCTGTGCTCCGGAGAGATTTCCAGCAGCGTCAACGGAGCACCGAGGTCGTTGTTCAGGTTGCCGCGGGTGGCATGCACCGGGCCACGGGTGCGCAGGATGCTGGCCAGCATCTCTTTGACCGTGGTCTTGCCGCTCGAACCGGTGATGGCGACCACTGGCTTGTCGAAGGCAGCGCGGTTCAGCGCACCAAGCTGGCCGAGTGCGATACGGCAGTCGGCGACAACCAGCTGCGGCAGATCGACATTGACAATTTCGCGCTCGACCAGCGCAGCGACGGCGCCCTTGGCTTGCACGTCGGCAAGGTAGTCATGGCCATCGAAGCGCGGCCCGGTCAGGGCAACGAACAGCTGGCCGGCAGCGACGCTACGGCTGTCGATGCTGACCCCGGTGAAGCTGGCGTCGGCGTTGACCAGGCGCGCGTTCAAGGCGCCGGTCAGCTGGCTGAGGGTCATGGGCCTAGCATGCGGAGCCTCCCAGGCTGCAAGTGCCTTGTCGGCTTCGATCAGGTCGGAGAACGCATGGCGCTCGCCATTGATCTCCTGGTAATCCTCATGCCCCTTGCCAGCCAGCACGATGACGTCATCGGCGGCAGCGGTGGCGATCAGATGGGCAATGGCTGCGCCACGGCCAGCGACGAACTCGACGCCCGCAGGCTTGGCGAAACCAGGTCGAATGTCGTCGAAGATGCGCAGCGGGTCTTCGGTACGCGGGTTGTCGTCGGTGACCAGTACGCGGTCGGCCAGGCGCTCGGCCACTTCGGCCATCAGCGGGCGCTTGCCGCGATCACGGTCGCCGCCGCAGCCGAACAGGCACAGCAGTTTGCCGTGAGCATGCGGACGCAGGGCTTCGAGGACTTTTTCCAGCGCATCGGGCGTATGGGCGTAATCGACCACTACCAGCGGCTTGTCACCGCCCCCCAGGCGCTGCATGCGGCCGACCGGCCCTTGCAGGTGCGGGGTGACCCTGAGAACCTCATCCAGCGAGTAGTCCAGTGCCAGCAGCGTGGCCACAGCGGCAAGCATGTTGCTCAGGTTGAAGCGGCCAAGCAGCTGGCTGCGCAGGGTGCGTTCGCCCTGCGCGGTGACGATGATGGCGCGCACACCATCGTCGTCGAAATGCGCTTCGCGGCAGAACAGCGAAGCGTCCGGGTTTTCCAGGCTGTAGCTGAGCAACCGGGTCTCGATATGGTCGACGCTCGGGCGGCGGGCGAAGTCTTCGGCCAGGCGGCGACCGAAATCATCATCCAGGTTGACCACCTGGCAACGCAGGCTCGGCCAGGCGAACAGCTTGGCTTTGGCGGCCTCGTAGGCCTCCATGCTGCCGTGGTAGTCAAGATGGTCGCGTGACAGGTTGGTCATGACCGCGATGTCGAATTCCAGCGCGGCGACCCGGCCCTGCTCCAAGGCGTGGGAGGACACCTCCATGGCCACGGCTTTGGCGCCGCCTTTCTTGAGGTCGTTCAGGGTCGACTGCACGGCGATCGGGTCGGGCGTGGTCAGACGGCCGCTCTGCAGCTCGCCATAAAAGCCGGTGCCCAAGGTGCCGATCAGGCCGCAGCGCTGCCCCAACGCATCGAGCGCCTGGGCCACCAGCTGAGTGACGCTGGTCTTGCCGTTGGTGCCAGTGACGCCCACCAGGTTCAGCTGGCGGCTCGGCTCGCCGTAGAAGCGACCTGCGATCTGCGACAACTGGCCGATCAGGCCTTTCACCGGAATCAACGGCACGTCGGTAAGCGGCAGCACGTTGACGCCCTGCTCTTCATAGGCCACAGCCGCAGCGCCACGGGACAGGGCATCGGCTATGTGCTCACGGCCATCAACCTTGGCACCTGGCACGGCCAGGAACAGATCACCCTGGCGCACCTGACGGCTGTCCAGGGTCAATTCACGGATCAGCGGATCGCGGCTGGCGTGGGCGAAAAGCTTGCTCAAAGGCATTGTCATCATCCACGCCCTCCCTTGGCGGGTGCTGCGCTGGCCTGCTGTGGATCGCTTGGCGGCGGCAGGTTGTCTGGCGGCACGTTCATCAGGCGCAGGGTGCCCGACATGACCTTGCTGAATACGGGGGCCGATACCAGGCCACCGAAATAACCACCTTTGCCCGGTTCGTCGATGACCACGACGATGGCATAGCGCGGGTCGCTCATCGGGCCGAAACCGGCGAACAGCGAGCGGTAGGCGTTTTCGGTGTAACCCTTGGAGCCGACGGTGGCCTTACGTGCAGTACCGGACTTGCCGGCCACGTGGTAGAACGGCACCTGGGCACGGAACACGCCGCGCGGCGCTTCGATCACCTGCTGCAGCATGCCTTGGACGGTTTCGGCGGTTTCCTTCGGAATGGCCTGCACCGCTTCGGGCGCCTTGTCCACCTTGAGGATCGACAGCGGCACCATCTTGCCGTCGTTGGCCAGCGCGGCGTAGGCATGCACCAGCTGCAGGGCGGTCACCGACACACCGTAGCCGTAGGACAGTGTCGCGGTTTCAGCCTTGCGCCACTCGCGGTGGTTAGGCAGGTTGCCGACGCGTTCGCCCGGGAAGCCGAGGCCGGTGTACTGGCCAAGGCCCACTTGGGACATGACCCGGTAGATAGCCTCGCCGCCGATATCGAAGGCGATCTTGCTCATGCCGACGTTGGAAGAGTTGATCAGGATGCCGGTCAGGTCGAGGATCGGCCCCTCGCTCTTGGACACGTCCTTGATGGTGTAACGGCCGATCTGCAGGCTGCCCGGATACACTTCGACCTTGTCGGTCGGCTTCCAGCGGCCGCTCTGCAGCGCCGCGCTCATCGAGATCGGCTTGACCGTCGAGCCTGGCTCGAACACGTCGATGATCGCCCGGTTACGCATGGCAGCCGGGAACATGCTACGGCGGTTGTTCGGGTTGTAGGTCGGCTGGTTGACCATGGCCAGGACCTCGCCGGTCTTGACGTCCATGATCACCAGGCTGCCGGCCTTGGCGTCCTGTTCGGCGATGGCGTTGCGCAGTTCGCGGGTGGCCAGGTACTGCAGGCGCAGGTCGATCGACAACGCCAAGGTCTTGCCGGCCTTGGCGTTCTTGGTGACCTGGATGTCCTTGATCAGGCGACCACGCCGGTCCTTGATCACTTGCCGCTTGCCGGGCACGCCGGCCAGCCATTCATCGTAGGCCAGCTCCACACCTTCGCGGCCGTGGTCGTCGAGGTCGGTGAAGCCAACCATGTGGGCGGTCACGTCACCGGCCGGATAGAAACGGCGGAATTCTTCCAGGCCATACACGCCCGGTACCTTCAGGTCGAGCACGTGCTGGCCCTGCTCCGGGGTCAGGCCGCGGACCAGATAGATGAACTCTTTGTTGGCCTGCTGGGTCAGGCGCTCGGTCAGCTGCTGGGCGTTCTGCCCAAGCGCCGCGGCCAGCTGTGGCCAGCGATCCTTGGCCGCCTGCATTTCCTTGGGGTTGGCCCAGAGGGTGGTGACCGGGGTACTGACCGCCAGCGGCTCGCCGTTGCGGTCGGTGATCAGGCCACGGTGCGCAGGAATCGGAATATGACGCAGACTGCGGGCGTCGCCCTGGCCCTTGAGGAAGTCACGGTCGACCACCTGCAGGTCGATGATGCGCCAGCAGATGGCGCCCACCATCAGCGCGAGCAAGCCGATCACGACCCGGAAGCGCCAGGGGTAGAGTGCGCCTTCGAGCTTCATCATGGCGCCACCATCCGTACTTCGTCAGCCGCAGGCACACGCATTTTCAGTTGCTCGGAGGCCAGGCTCTCGATACGGCTGGAGGCGGTCCAGGTGCTTTGTTCCAGAATCAGCCTGCCCCACTCGGCCTGAGCCTTGTCGCGCTCATTCAATTCGCCGTACAGGGTGTTGAGCAACTGGCGATTCCAGTGGGCGCTGTAAGACACGGCGATGGCCGAAACCAGCACACCGATAAACAGCAGAAGCATCAGGAAGCTTCCGCCTGGCAGAGGTTTGGCGAAAAGCCGGCTCACCGAAGCTTCTCCGCAACCCGCATCACGGCGCTGCGCGACCGTGGGTTGGCCTTGAGTTCGGCCTCAGAGGCAAACTGGGCCTTGCCGATCAGCTTGATCTTCGGCTCGAAGACCTTGTGCTGTACCGGCAGATTGCGCGGCAGATTGTCGGCCTCGCCCTTGACCAGCTTGCGCATGAACAGTTTGACGATGCGGTCTTCCAGTGAATGGAAGCTGATGACCGCCAGGCGGCCGCCCACTTCCAGGGCGTCGAGCGCTGCTTCGAGGCCAGCCTCCAGGTCACCCAGTTCGTTGTTGACGTGGATGCGCAGGCCCTGGAAGGCCCGGGTCGCCGGGTTCTTGCCCTTTTCCCAGGCCGGGTTTGCAACCTTGAGCACTTCAGCCAGGTCAGCGGTGCGGGTGAACGGTTGCTTTTCGCGGCGCTCGACCACGGCACGCGCCATGCGCCCGGCAAAACGCTCTTCGCCGTATTCCTTGAACACGCGGGCAATTTCTTCGACAGGTGCGGTAGCAATGAACTCGGCGGCACTGATGCCCTGATGCGGGTTCATGCGCATGTCCAGCGGGCCGTCATTGAGAAAGCTGAAGCCGCGCTCAGGGTCATCCAGCTGCGGTGAAGACACGCCCAGATCAAGCAGGATGCCGCTGATCTTGCCGTGCAGACCACGCTCGGCGACTTCCGAACCAAGCTCGGCAAAGCTGCGCTGCACAATGACAAAGCGGCCGTCTTCGGCCGCCAGCGCTTGCCCGGTGGCAATCGCTTGAGGATCTTTGTCGAAGCCCAGAAGCCGCCCTTGCGGCCCGAGCTTGCTGAGGATCAGGCGGCTATGGCCGCCACGCCCGAAGGTGCCGTCCAGATAGCAACCGTCGGCGCGCAGGGCCAATGCCTCGACAGCTTCGTCGAGCAGGACGGTGATGTGGTTGAAGCCGCTATCTATGGTCACAGGATCAGGTCACGCAAATCGTCGGGCATGGCACCCGGTTGTTGGATAGCTGCAAGGTCGGCTGCCGAAACCGCGTTCCAGGCATCCTCGTCCCACAGCTGGAATTTGTTCAGCTGCCCCACCAACATCGCCTTTTTGTCCAGCTTGGCGTACTCACGCAGGCGGGGCGGCACCAGGAAACGCCCACTGCCATCGAGCTCCAGGTCAACCGCATTGCCGATCAGCAAACGCTGCAGGCGGCGGTTTTCCTCACGCAACGACGGCAAGGCACGCAACTTGGCTTCAATCTGTTCCCACTCATCGAGGGGATAAACACACAAGCAGGGGTCTACGGCGTCGATGGTCACGATCAGCTGACCATTGCAACGCGAATCGAGCTCGTCACGGTACCGGCTCGGCATGGCGAGACGGCCCTTGGCATCGAGGCTGACGGCGTTGGCTCCGCGGAACACGGCTGCGATTCCCCACAATGTTAGCTTTTTTGTGTCAGAAAACCCACTTCATCCCACTTTCTGCCACTTGCGCACACTATAGGAATCCGTCCGCTGCACCGTCAAGGCACGTTCATAAGGAAATCCCTTACAGGACCGAGATTTAGCGCAACAAAGGAACGAGGAAAGACTGCCAGGAGGGGAAAAACGCGAGAAAAATCAAACCGACTCAAACAAATGTCGTTCGAAGTTAAAGTGAATTATTAAGAGTAAGATCTTTTTGGTATTACCAGGAGCTATCTGCTATCGATTCAAGCAGGACAGGAAAAGGTGGAGAGTCGATCTGTAAGCCGGGTTTTGTCGAGGACAGTCATTCCTCTACGACGGCCATCACTGGACGCCTCTAGCAACCTACCCGGTTCCGACGCGGGCCACGCCTGATGGAACCCTATTTGGTCTTGCTCCGAGTGGGGTTTACCTAGCCACGCACTGTTGCCAGCCGTGCGGTGCGCTCTTACCGCACCTTTTCACCCTTACCGGCACCGAAGTGCTTAGGCGGTTATTTTCTGTGGCACTTTCCGTAGGCTCGCGCCTCCCAGGCGTTACCTGGCACTCTGCCCTATGGAGCCCGGACTTTCCTCCCCCATCTTTTGCGGAACAAAAGACGGCAGCGACTGTCCGATCGACTCTCCGCCGACAAGGTTAACGGCACGCGCGCGCAAGAACAAGCGATACCGTCAACTATGCCTGATTGCCACTACTGCGCTTTCTGCTTTTCCAGGGCCACCTGATACAGCAGGTTCTTGCGCACACCAGTGATTTCCGCCGCCAATGCCGCCGCCCTTTTCAGCGGCAACTCGGCCAGCAACAGGTCCAGCACGCGCCGGGCCTCGGCGCTGATCGCATCTTCGCCCTCAGGCGCACTCCAGCCACCCACCAGCACCACGCACTCGCCCCGTTGCTGATTGCTGTCGCCGGCGACGAACGCACGCAGCTCAGCCAACGGCAGCCCCTTGAGGGTCTCGAAGGTCTTGGTCAGCTCACGGGCCAGCAGCGCCGGACGTTCGGCACCGAACACCAGCTCCATGTCCTCGAGGCACTCCAGAATGCGGTGTGGCGCCTCGTAGAAAATAAGCGTGCGAGGCTCCTCCTTGACCTGCTCCAGACGCGCACGACGACCCGCGGCCTTGGCGGGCAGGAAGCCTTCGAAGATGAAGCGGTCGGATGGCAGGCCGGCTGCCGACAGCGCGGCAATCAGGGCGCAGGCGCCAGGCACGGGCACCACGCTGACACCGGCGGCACGGGCCTGACGCACCAAGTGGTAACCCGGATCGGAAATCAGTGGCGTACCGGCATCGGATACCAGCGCCACATCTTCACCGGCCAGCAACTTGCCAATGAAGCGGCTACCCTCGTCGCGCTCGTTGTGTTCATGGCAGGCCGCCAACGGCGTGTCGATGCCGAAGTGCTGCAGCAGGCGGATCGAATGCCGGGTGTCCTCGGCAGCGATCAGGGCGACATCGGCCAGCACCTTGAGCGCCCTGGCGCTCATGTCATCAAGGTTGCCAATGGGCGTCGCGACCACATAAAGCGTCCCCATGGTGGATTTCGAAGTCCCGGCCACATCAGTCACTGCACACACCCTGCCTTTCGGATCAAAGGCGTCATTGTAGCCCGAGCACCGGTAACAGGGCGCAAAGAACTTCTTCGGCCCTCCTGCGCACGCCACCTATAGTGAAGGTTCCGCTAACGGCAGATCGCGCCCCGGCTGCTGCTTGGGTACAATTGCCGGCCAACTTGATCGAGTAACAGGACCTTTACATGATCGCTTGCCTGCGGCTGTTCACAGCCCTCTGCCTCGCTGCCCTGCTGGCAGCCTGCGCCAGCTCGCCCTCATCCAGCCTGGGCGAACTGCCACGCACCCCGGATGCCAGCATCGAGCAACTGCTCGAGAAGGCCGCCACCAGCAAGTCCGCGGAAGACGCTGCCCTGCTGCGCCTGAGCGCAGCCGACCTGGCTTACAAGCAGAAGGACTTCCCACGCGCGGCACGCATCCTCGAACAGGTGCCGATGGACACGCTCAAGCCAGCCCAGCAGATTTTCGCCGCCACCCTCGGCGCGGAACTCGCCATGAGCCGCAACCAGCCCAAGGCGGCCCTGACCGCGCTGTCCCATCCGAGCCTGCAACACATTGCAGAGCTGCCGGAGCAACAGCAGGTGCGCACCTACAGCGTCCATGCCGCCGCCCTCGAAGCCGATGGCCAGGCCATGGCCGCCGCCCAGCAACGCGTGCTGCTGAGCCCGCTGCTCAGTGGCCAGGCCGCCAGCGCGAACCATGACGCGATCTGGGCCCTGGTCGCCTCGCTGCCGGCCGAGCAGCTGCAACAGCCAGCCAACAACGAAATCCTGGCCGGCTGGGCCAGCCTGGCGCTGGCAGTGAAAAGCGCCGGCACCCTGGAGCAGCAGCAGGCTGCCATCGAAGCCTGGCGCAAACAGCACCCTGATCACCCAGCCGCCAAGCAGCTGCCAACGGCGCTGACCAAGCTCAAGGAACTGGCCAGCCAGCCGCTGACCAAGATCGCCCTGCTGCTGCCCCAGGAAGGCCCGCTGGCCGGCGTTGCCCGAGCCCTGCGTGACGGCTTCATGGCCGCCCACTTCCAGGCCCAGCAAGCGGGCGGGCAAGCGCCTGCCGTGCAGGTCTACGACAGCTCGCGCATCGGCTCGCTCGATGCCTTCTATCGCCAGGCCCAGGCCGATGGCGTGCAACTGGTGGTCGGCCCGCTTGAAAAGCCGCTGGTCAAGCAACTCGCTGGCAACAGCCAACTGCCCATCACCACCCTCGCCCTGAACTACGCCGACGCCGGCCAGAAAGCACCACCGCAGCTGTTCCAGTTCGGCCTCGCCGCCGAGGACGAAGCCCGTGAAGTGGCGCGCCGCGCCCGTGCTGATGGCATGGTCCGCGCCGTTGCCCTGGTACCGAGCGGTGAGTGGGGTGACCGCGTACTGGCCGCCTTCCGCCAGGACTGGGAAGGCAATGGTGGCACCATCATCGCCGCCGAGCGCATCGCCCAGCCGGTCGCCCTCGCCCAGCAGATCGCCAACCTGTTCCAGCTGCGCCAGAGCGAAGGCCGCGCCCAGAGCCTGCAGAGCACCGTGGGCGGTACTATCGCGGCACAACCGTCGCGCCGCCAGGACATCGACTTCATCTTCCTCGCCTCGACCCCGCAGCAGGCGCAGCAGATCAAACCGACGCTGAACTTCCAGTACGCCGGGGACGTACCGGTCTACGCCACCTCGAACCTGTACAGCGCCAGCGGTGACGTCAACCAGTACAACGACATGAACGGCATTCGCTTCTGCGAAACCCCATGGCTGCTCGACACCAGCAACAGCCTGCGCCAGCAGGTGGTACAGCAGTGGCCACAGGCTGCCGGCAGCCTCGGCCGCCTGTATGCGATGGGTGTCGACGCTTACAGCCTGGCGCCGCGCCTGGGCCAGCTCAAGGCACTGCCAGACAACCGCGTGCAAGGCCTGTCCGGCAGCCTGAGCATCAACGCCAGCCAGCGCGTCGAGCGCCAGTTGCCATGGGCCGAGTTTGCTGGTGGCCAGGTCAAGCGCCTGCCAGATACCTCGCGCTGATGCCCGCAGCATCGCCAAGCAGCGCCGGCCAGGCAGCAGAAAACCAAGCCCTTGAGTACCTTCAAGGGCAAGGCCTGCAACTGCTGACGCGCAATTGGCGATGCAAAGGCGGCGAGCTTGATCTGGTCATGCTCGACGCCGATACAGTAGTATTCGTCGAAGTCCGCTACCGGTTGCACGCGGACTTCGGTGGCGCCCTCGGCAGCATTGACGGGCGCAAGCAGAAACGACTGGTGCTTGCCGCCACACTGTTCCTGCAGAAGGAGTCCCGCTGGGCCAATCACCCCTGCCGCTTCGACGTTGTCGCCTTGCAGGGCAGTCACCATGCAGGCCGGCCACTTCAATGGCTGAAAAACGCCTTCGAATGCTGAACCCACTCCGATTTTTTTGCTCTATGTTTCGCGGGCTGGTCCTTGTTGCGCGTAGCAAAGGCCACCGCCCCACTTAAGGTCACCAGATGGACATGCAATCCCGAATTCGCCGGCTGTTCCAGGCCAGCATCGACACCAAGCAACAGGCAATGGACATCCTGGCACCGCACATCGAGCAGGCTAGCCTGGTCATGGTCAATGCGCTGCTCAACGAAGGCAAGATGCTCGCCTGCGGCAATGGCGGCTCAGCCGGCGATGCCCAGCACTTCTCTTCGGAGCTGCTCAACCGCTTCGAGCGTGAGCGCCCGAGCCTGCCGGCCATCGCCCTGACCACCGACAGCTCGACGCTGACTTCGATCGCCAACGACTACAGCTACAACGAAATCTTCTCCAAGCAGATTCGCGCCCTGGGCCAGCCCGGCGACGTACTGCTGGCGATTTCGACCAGCGGCAACTCTGCCAACGTGATTCAAGCGATCCAGGCCGCACATGATCGCGAAATGATTGTCGTAGCATTGACCGGACGTGACGGCGGCGGCATGGCATCGCTGCTGCTGCCGGAAGACGTGGAAATCCGCGTACCGTCGATGGTCACCGCACGTATCCAGGAAGTCCACCTGCTGGCGATCCACTGCCTGTGCGATCTGATCGACAGCCAACTGTTCGGGAGTGAAGAATGACCCCCATGCGCCTCGGCCTGATGGCCCTTACCCTGTGCCTGAGCGTCACCGGCTGCAGCTCGGTACTGACCTCGACCCGCAACTCGCCGATCGAGGATGATCGCGGCACCCGCACCATTGGCAGCAAGATCGACGACTCGCTGATCGAAACCAAGGCTTCGGTGAACATTGCCAAGGCCAGCCCTGACCTGGACAAGAGCTCGCACATCGTCGTCAGCAGCTACAACGGTATCGTCCTGCTCGCCGGGCAAACCCCGCGTGCCGACCTCAAGAGCCTGGCCGAACAGACGGCCAGCCAGGTCCAGCGAGTGAAGAAGGTACACAACGAACTGCAGGTGATGCAGCCCTCGTCGATCCTGGCGCGCAACAACGATGCCTGGCTGACCACCAAGATCAAGGCCCAGATGCTCACCGACAATGCCGTGCCCAGCTCGCGCATCAAGGTCATCACCGAGAACGGCATCGTCTACCTGCTGGGCCTGGTGACCCAGCAAGAGGCCAACTCCGCCACCGCCGTGGTTCAAGGTGTCTCTGGCGTGCAGAAGATCGTCAAGCTGTTCGAGTACATCGACTGATTCAGTTGCCGCCGCTGCCCGCTACCGGCTGGCATCGGCGGCAACTTGCCCCACCCGTTCAATTTCCAGGAAATACCGCATGAAAAAGCTTCTGCTGCCCGCCCTGCTGCTCGGCACCTTCGCCACCCTGGCTGGCTGCTCGACCCCAAGCCTGATCACCCTCAACGACGGCCGCGAAATCCAGGCTGTCGACGCCCCGCACTTCGACAAGGACTCGGGCTTCTACGAATTCCAGCAGCTCGACGGCAAGCGCACCCGCATCAATCGGGACCAGGTTCGCACCATCAGCGACCTGTAAGCTCAGCTTGGCAAAAAAAAACGGCGATCCATGCGGATCGCCTTTTTTATTACTTGACCACCTTCAGGCTGGGTCGCCCACTTGGACGTGGAGGCTGGCCACCCCCTTCCGGCGGGCCATCGTCATCCGGTTCGACAGCATCGTCTTCCAGTTCATCGCCATCCATCAGCGGTGGCTCCAGCTCGAAGACCATGCCTTGGCCATTCTCGCGAGCATAGATCCCCAGGATGGCACCTGCTGGCACGAACAACGAGTGGGCAACGCCACTGAAGCGCCCCTCGAAGCTTACCGCGTCGTTATCCATGTGCAGGTTGCGCACGGCACTTGGCGAAATGTTCAGGACAATCTGGCCATCACTGGCAAAACCTTGTGGCACCTGGACAGCCGGGAATTCGGCATTGACCAGCATATGGGGGGTGCAATCGTTGTCGACGATCCATTCGTACAGTGCTCGAACCAGGTAGGGGCGACTGGAGTTCATCAACGGCTCCTTAAAGCTTGCGCATTTCACGTTCAACAGAGGACAGGCTCGCCTGGAAAGGCTCGCGGGCGAACTGCCGCTCCATGTAATCCAGCAGCGGCTTGGCCTGCCGCGGCAACTCGATACCCATAACCGGCAAACGCCACAGTATGGGCAATAGACAACAGTCGACCAGACTTTGCTCCTCACTCATGAAGCAAGCAAACTCGCCGAACAGCGGCGAGACGCCGGTCAGGCTTTCGCGCAGCGCTTTGCGCGCCTCGACACGGGCGGCCTCAGCGCTGCGCGGGTCGAGAATGGTATCCGCCAGGGCGCACCAGTCACGCTGGATGCGGTGCATCAGCAGACGGCTATTACCACGCGCCACCGGGTAGACCGGCATCAACGGCGGATGCGGGTAACGCTCCTCGAGGTATTCCATCACCACGGTCGACTCATACAACGCCAGGTCACGATCGACCAGGGTCGGTACGCTGCCGTAAGGGTTCACCTCTGCCAGCCTGGCTGGCAGACGCGCAGGGTCGACGTCGATCACCTGCACGTTGATGCCCTTCTCGGCGAGCACGAGGCGTACCCGATGAGAATAATGGTCAGCAGGGTCGGAATAACAGGCTAACCGGTTGGTTGCGCCCATGTAGCGCCTCCTCGCAGGGGATGCTTGTAAACTCTAAATGAAAACGCGCCCGCGGGGGCCCGGCAAATTTGCCAGCCCCCGCGGGCGCGTTCAACTACCAGAAATTACTGCGTGATCAGTGCACGTCCTTCCAGTATTCGCGCTTGAGCAAGTAGGCAAATACGAAGAAGAAAGCCAGGTACAGCAACACATAGGTACCGATGCGCTGGCTTTCCAGTTTGACCGGGTTGGCCGAATAGGCCAGGAAGGTCACCAGATTCTTGACCTTCTCGTCGAACTGCTCGGTGTTCAGGGTACCGGAATTCGGCGTAATGGTCAGCTGGTCACAGGCTTCATGGGTGAGCGGGCTACCCGTCAATGGGTCAAATTGCTTCTTGCCATCGACCACCATCTGCACCTGCTTGCAACCAATCACCTGGTTGCCTTGCAGGCCGACCAGCACGTTGGGCATGCCGACGTTCGGGAACACCTTGTTGTTGACCCCGTACGGGCGCGACTTGTCTTCATAGAAGCTGCGCAGGTAGGTGTACAGCCAGTCGGTACCCCGCACCCGCGCAACCAGGGTAAGGTCGGGCGGTGCAGCACCGAACCAGGTCTTGGCGTCGCTGGGCTGCATGCCGATCTGCATGTGATCGCCAATCTTGGCCCCGGTGAACACCAGCTTCTCGAGCATCAACTCGTGAGGGATACCGAGGTCATCGGCAACCCGCTCGTAACGCTGGAACTTGGCACTGTGGCAACCCATGCAATAGTTGGCGAAGGTGCGCGCACCGTCCTGCATGGCCGCTTTGTCGGTCAGGTCGATATCGACCTTGTCCAGCTCCAGGCCGTGTTCGGCAGCGAAGGAAAAGGCAGGCATCACTGCCAGCAAAAATACTGCAATCAACTTTTTCATCAGCCAGTCACCCTTTCCGGAACCGGTTTGGTCTTCTCGAGCCTTGTGTAGAACGGCATCAACACGAAGTAGGCGAAGTACAGCACCGTGCACACCTGCGACAGCAAGGTACGCCCAGGCGTAGGCGCCAGTACGCCGAGGATGCCGAGGATGACGAAGGCGATGCAGAACACCAGCAGGAAGACCTTGCTGATCCAGCCCTTGTAGCGCATGGAGCGCACCGGGCTGCGATCGAGCCAGGGCAGCACGAACAGCACGGCAATTGCAGCACCCATGGCGATTACACCCATGAGCTTGTCGGGCACCGCCCGCAGGATCGCGTAGAACGGCGTGAAGTACCACACAGGCGCGATATGCTCGGGCGTCTTGAACGCGTTAGCCTGCTCGAAGTTGG
Source organism: Pseudomonas sp. 382 (assembly GCF_002759075.1). Classification (NCBI taxonomy): domain Bacteria; kingdom Pseudomonadati; phylum Pseudomonadota; class Gammaproteobacteria; order Pseudomonadales; family Pseudomonadaceae; genus Pseudomonas; species Pseudomonas sp. 382. Next base: position 13,777 of record NZ_PEMX01000036.1, on the reverse strand, counting down.
GTTTTTCCAGGAAATAACCGCCCATCTCCGGGAAGAAGAACACCACGGCACAGAACACGAACAGGAAGACCACCACACCGACGATGTCTTTCACCGTGTAGTACGGGTGGAACGGAATGCCGTCGAGCGGAATGCCGTTTTCGTCCTTTTTCTTCTTGATGTCGACACCATCGGGGTTATTCGAGCCTACTTCGTGGAGGGCCAGGATATGCAGCACCACCAGGCCAAGAATCACGATTGGCAAAGCCACCACGTGCAAGGCGAAGAAGCGGTTCAGGGTGATGCCCGAAATCAGGTAGTCACCACGGATCCACTGGGTCAGGTCGCCGCCGATCACCGGTATGGCGCCAAACAGCGAGATGATCACCTGGGCCCCCCAGTAGGACATCTGCCCCCAAGGCAGCAGGTAGCCCATGAACGCTTCCGCCATCAGCGCCAGGTAGATCAGCATGCCGAACAGCCACACCAGCTCACGAGGCTTCTGGTACGAGCCATAGAGCAGGCCGCGGAACATGTGCAGGTAAACCACGATGAAGAATGCCGAAGCGCCGGTGGAGTGCAGATAGCGCAGGATCCAGCCGTACTCGACGTCACGCATGATGTACTCGACCGAGGCAAAGGCCTCTTCCGCCGAGGGCGTGAAACTCATGGTCAGCCATACGCCAGTGACGATCTGGTTGACCAGCACCAGCAGTGCCAGCGAGCCGAAGAAATACAGGAAGTTGAAGTTCTTGGGCGCGTAATACTTGCTCAGGTGATCTTCCCACATCTTGGTGGCGGGGAAGCGCGCGTCAATCCAGTCCATGAACTTGCTCATCATGCTTTCTCCTGGTCGACGCCGATGACGACGATGTCGTCCGACTCATAAGAATGCGGCGGTACTGGCAGGTTGAGAGGCGCCGGTTGCGCCTTGTAGACACGACCGGCCAGGTCGTAGTGGGAGCCGTGGCAAGGGCAGAAATAGCCACCGACCCACTTCGGCCCGAGGTCTGCGGGCGCAACTTCCGGGCGAAAGGTCGGCGAGCAACCCAGGTGCGTGCAGAGGCCGACGAGAATGAGGATTTCCGGCTTGATCGAGCGGACTTCGGGGTCGACATAGGTCGGCTGCACCGAGCTTTTCGATTGAGGATCGGAGAGGTCGCCTTCGATCTTCTTGAGGTTGCCAAGGATCTCCTGGGTACGCCGCACGATGAATACCGGCTGGCCACGCCATTCGGCAACCATCTGCTGCCCAGGCTCGACCTTGGCAATATTGACCTTCACCGGTGCCCCGGCTGCCTTCGCCTTGGCACTGGGAAACCATGACCCCACGAACGGTACCGCAGCCCCCACTGCCCCCGCTGCCCCGACCACGGATGTCGCGGCTACGAGGAAGCGGCGCCGGCCTGCGTTGACGCCGTCATTGCTCATTCAGTCCTCTCCCATCAGCTTGCTTGGCCAGTTGGACCTGACCTGTACTTAGGTTGTGTCTGTGGCACTAAAAATTGGTCGCCATGGTAAGAAACAAATCCACACAGTGACAAGGTGATTACCCCCACAGGGAGCCATAACCCGCGCTTTGCTTGATCTGCGTCTATGCGACCAGTGGTCACCGACATGCTGACAGGTTAGTTCAAGCACAAAAAAAAGCCCGGTTCCAAGGAACCGGGCTTTCTTCGACTGCCGAAGCGGTATTAACGCTTGGAGTACTGAGGACGCTTACGCGCTTTACGCAGACCCACTTTCTTACGCTCAACTTCACGAGCGTCGCGGGTGACGTAGCCAGCACGACGCAGAGCGCCACGCAGGGTTTCGTCGTATTCCATCAGAGCGCGGGTGATACCGTGACGGATAGCACCGGCCTGACCGCTGACACCACCACCGGAAACGGTGACGTAGATGTCGAACTTCTCAACGGTTTCGGTCAGCTCGAGCGGCTGGCGAACAACCATGCGAGCGGTTTCGCGACCGAAGAACACGTCCAGAGAACGGTTGTTGATGGAAATGTTACCAGTACCCGGACGCAGGAATACGCGAGCGGTTGCGGTCTTGCGACGGCCAGTGCCGTAATTTTGAGTCGCCGACATAATGAACTTTCCCGTTAGATCTTCAGTTCTTGAGGCTGCTGAGCAGTGTGTGGGTGAGCAGCACCCGCGTACACTTTCAGCTTGCGGTACATGTCGCGACCCAGCGGGTTCTTAGGCAGCATGCCTTTGACCGCGGTTTCGATAACACGCTCAGGGGCCTTGGCGATCAACTTCTCGAAGTTGATTTCCTTGATACCGCCTGGGAAACCGGAGTGGGAGTAGTACATTTTGTCGGAAGACTTGGCACCAGTCACACGAACCTGTTCAGCGTTGATGACGACGATGTAGTCGCCGGTGTCAACGTGAGGGGTGTATTCTGGTTTGTGCTTGCCACGCAGACGGCTAGCGATTTCGGTAGCCAGACGACCCAGGGTCTGGCCAGCGGCGTCGACTACGAACCACTCGCGCTTTACTGTTTCCGGTTTAGCAGTAAAAGTTTTCATTCTCTAAAGCCTCAGAGGCCGCCCAGCGAAAAATAGACGGCGAATCTTACTGGATAGTGCACAGCTTGCCAAGGGCAAGCGCGCAGCCGAACGCTGACGCTTTTGGGGGCTCGGGTCGGGCACGCCAATGTTCGACGGGGTTCTTCCTGCGTGGTGGTGCATCACTTCCGCCACGCGGAGAGGTGCAGAATTATCCAGATTGCGCGAAAAATTTCAACCTGCTTTGATGGGCTTCTTTTGCCAAGGAGTGTTTTCCCGATGGAATACCGCAAGCTCGGCCGTACCGACCTCGACGTCAGCGCCCTGTGCCTGGGCACCATGACCTGGGGCGAGCAGAACACCCAGGACGAGGCCTTCGAGCAGATTGCCCTGGCCAAGGCCAGCGGCATCAACTTCATCGACACCGCCGAGATGTATCCGGTGCCGCCACGCCCGGAAACCTATGCCGCCACCGAGCGCATCATTGGCAACTGGTTCCGTGCCAACGGCGATCGCGATGACTGGGTACTGGCCAGCAAGGTCGCCGGGCCCGGCAATGGCATCAGCCACATCCGCGACGGCCAGCTCAAGCACAACCGCCAGCACATCGTCGCCGCGCTGGACCAGAGCCTCAAGCGCCTGCAGACCGACCGCATCGACCTTTACCAGCTGCACTGGCCGGAGCGCAGCACCAACTTCTTCGGCAAGCTGGGCTACCAGCACTTGGCCAACGACCTGTTCACCCCACTGGAAGAGACCCTCGAAGTGCTCGACGAACAGGTACGTGCCGGCAAGATCCGGCACATCGGCCTGTCCAACGAAACGCCATGGGGCACCATGAAGTTCCTGCACCTGGCCGATAGCCGCGGCTGGTCGCGGGCGGTGTCGATCCAGAACCCTTACAACCTGCTCAACCGCAGCTTCGAAGTGGGCATGGCGGAGGTGGCTATCCGCGAGCAATGCGGCCTGCTGGCCTATTCGCCACTGGCATTCGGCATGCTCTCGGGCAAGTACGAGAACGGTGCCCGACCGGAAAAAGGCCGGCTGACCCTGTTCAGCCGCTTCGCCCGCTACTCCAACCCGCAGACCGTGGCAGCCTGCAGCCGTTATGTACAACTGGCCCGGGCGCATGGCCTGGACCCGGCACAAATGGCCCTGGCGTTCGTGACCCGGCAGCCATTCGTCACCAGCAACATCATCGGCGCAACCGACCTGGTGCAGCTGCAGAGCAACCTCGACAGCCTGCAGCTGAACCTCAGTGATGAACTGCTCGCGGGGATCGAGGCGATCCATCAGGAGCAGCCGAACCCGGCGCCTTGAGCTGAACCCGGTATCGGCTTCATCGCGGGTAAACCCGCGCCCACAGGGTTTGGTGCAGACCTTGAGGGGGCGGGGTAGACACAATCGCCAAAAAATAAGACGATCCAGCCGGTGATTGACCACTCTACCCTATAAGAACAATGACAATGATGTTTACCCAACCCTCCGCGTCGTTGCGGCGCGTCAGCATCCTGGCCATTGACAAGGTGTTCGCTTCGACCCTGATGCAGGCCAAGGATTTCTTCCACCTCGCCAGCTTGCGCTATAGCAAGCAGCTGGGCCTGGGCTTGCAGCCCATGTTCGAGATTCGCCTGGTGAGCCCCGATGCCCAGCCGGTGGACAGCTTCAGCAATGTGCAATTGCCGGTCGATGGCGGCCTCGACGATGCCGACGTCATCATCCTCCCGGCCTTCTGGGACGATTTCGACAACCTGCTGCAACGTTATCCACAGGTGCTGCCTTGGCTGCGCGAACAGCACGCCCGTGGCGCCGTGCTCTGCGCCGAAGCCAGCGGGGTGTTCTGGCTGGCCGAATCCGGCCTGCTCGATGGCAAGGAGGCGACCACCTACTGGCGCTTCTTCAACAGTTTCGCCGAGCGCTTCCCGAAGATCCGCCTGAACCAGGACAAGCATCTGACCGACGCCGACAACCTGTACTGCGCCGGCGGCACCACATCAGCCTGTGACCTGTACATCTACCTGATCGAGCGTTTCTGCGGCGCCAATGTAGCGCGTGCCGTAGCCCGCGATATCCTCTACGAGGTGCAGCGCAACTACACGCCAGGGCGCATGGGCTTCGGCGGCCAGAAGCTGCATCAGGACCTGATCATCCTGCAGATCCAGCACTGGCTGGAGGAGCATTTCGCCGACAAGTTCCGCTTCGAGGATGTGGCTCGCAACCATGGCATGAGCATCCGCAACTTCATGCGCCGTTTTCAAGGGGCGACCGGTGACAAACCGCTGCACTACCTGCAACGGTTACGCATCGAGACAGCCAAGGGATTGCTGTCGAGCACACGCAAGAGCATCAAGACTATCAGTTATGAGGTCGGTTATGACGATGCGAGTTTCTTTGCGAGGTTGTTCCGCCAGCACACGGAGTTGTCGCCAAACCAGTATCGGCAGCAATTCGTACAAGAGGCTTGAGGCCAATGGGGCTGCTTTGCAGCCCTTTCGCGACACAAGGCCGCTCCTACAGGGGAACGCGAATTTCTGTAGGAGCGGCCTTGTGTCGCGAAAGGGCCGCAAAGCGGCCCCAGTGTCCTAAGGCTTGTGCGCGCGCGACAGGAATTCGTGTGACTGCATTTCCAGCAAACGGCTGAGGGTCCGCTGGAATTCGAAGCTCAGGCGCCCGCCGGTGTACAGGTCCTTCAGCTCGACCTCGGCCGAGATGATCAGCTTGACGTTGCGATCGTAGAATTCGTCCACCATGTTGATGAAGCGGCGGGCGATGTCGTCGGTGGTGACGCCCATCTGCTCCACGTTGCTCAGCAATACGGCATGGAAGATCTTGCCCAGTTCGATGTAGTCGTTCTGGCTGCGCGGCCCGTCGCACAGGGCGCGGAAGTCGAACCAGGCAACGTCGTCGCAGGTGCGCAGGGCATTGATCGGGCGATTTTCGATCATCAGCACGTCGTTCTCGACGGCCTGGGTGCATTCCGGCGTCAGGGCCTTGAAGCTTGCGCGCATGCTCTGGTGCGCCGCGTCATCGAGCGGGAAGTGGTAAAGCTCGGCCTGCTCCAGGTGACGCAGACGGTAGTCGACGCCGCTGTCGACGTTCACCACGTCGGTGTACTGCTTGATCATGGCGATGGCCGGCAGGAAGCGTGCGCGCTGCAGGCCGTCCTTGTACAGGCCGTCCGGGACGATGTTGGAGGTCGCCACCAGCGAGACGCCGTTCTTGAACAGCTCTTCCATCAGGGTGCCGAGGATCATGGCATCGGTGATATCGGACACGAAGAATTCGTCGAAGCAAATCACTTTGGCTTCTTCGCTGAAGCGCTTGGCGATGATGGTCAGCGGGTTCTTCTCGCCTTTGAGGGTTTTCATTTCCTCATGGACGCGCTTCATGAAGCGGTGGAAGTGCGTACGCATCTTCTGCTTGAACGGCAGCGCTTCATAGAAGGTGTCGACCAGATAGGTCTTGCCACGCCCTACCCCACCCCAGAAGTACAGGCCTTTGACCGGCGTCTGCTCCTTCTTGCCGAACAGCTTGCCGAACACGCCCGGCTTGTTGTTCTGCGCGTGCACCAGGTCGTCGTACAGACGCTGCAGGTGACGTACCGCAGTTTCCTGCGCCGCGTCATGGAAGAAGTCGGGACGTTTCAGATCTGCTTGATATCGTTCTAGGGGCGTCATGATTTCGTTAGCGAGGCAACAAAAAACGGGCCGTCACTGTAGCGACAGGCCCGCTTAATGGCAATGCGACTTGCGTCAATATGCCTCATTCAAGGCATTTTTACGCTGTATGGCACCGGCTTCGCCGGTGATCGCGGGCAAGCCCGCTCCTACAGGCAATATGCCTCAGTCTTGTTGCGGCTGAAGCGCTACACGCAGGCTTTCGATCGCCGAATCACGGGCTTCGGCACTGCCGAACTGCGGCCCGTCGGCAACATGCTCGTCGTTCAGCCACAGGCTGAAGCCCAGACCGTCAACGCGCACCTCAGCGTCACCACCCTGCTGCAGCTGCTTGCTCACGGCGCCGGCGCTCTTGCCATCGGCGAAGCTGCGCGATAGCAGCAATTGCTCGCCATCGGCGGCCAGCAGGCGGAAGCGGAAGCTGCCGTCTTCATCACGGAAGCTGACGAAGCGCGCGCTCTTGGCGGCTTTTTTCTTCACTTCGGTGCTGGCCTGCACGCTGCTGCGGAACGAGCGCAGGCCCACGGCCTCACGCAGCTGCTCGAGGAACGGGGTGGCGATCTTGCGCGCCTTTGCGGCGCCAGCGAGGAGGATGTCCTCCAGGTCTGCCGGACGCGAAATCAGCTGGTGGTAGTGCTCGCGCTTCTCGGCCAGCTGGCCGTCGAGCAGCTGGAACAGGCGTTGCTTCGCTTCGCCCCAGCCCAGGCCCTGGAGCAGCTCTTCGCGGAACTCGGCGCACTGCGACGGCGTCGAGAACGCCTGGAACAGGGTGAACAGGTGCGAATTGTCCGGGTCCTTGGCTTCGCCAGGTGCCCGCGAGTCGGTGACGATGCGCGAAATGGCGTCTTTCATGTCCTTGGCGCTGGTGAACAGCGGGATGGTGTTGTCGTAACTCTTGGACATCTTGCGCCCGTCCAGGCCTGGCAGGGTCGCCACGCTCTCCTCGATCACCGCTTCCGGCAGGGCGAAGAAGTCGTTGCCCTGGCCGAACAGGTGGTTGAAGCGCTGGCCGATGTCACGGGCCATTTCCACGTGCTGGATCTGGTCACGGCCGACCGGCACCTTGTTAGCGTTGAACATCAGGATGTCCGCAGCCATCAGCACCGGGTAGCTGTACAGGCCCATGGTCACCCCGGCATCAGGGTCTTCGCCGGTTTCCAGGTTCTTGTCCACCGAGGCCTTGTAGGCGTGGGCGCGGTTGAGCAGGCCCTTGGCGGCGACGCAGGTCAGCAGCCAGGTCAGCTCAGGGATCTCGGGGATGTCGGACTGCCGGTAGAAGGTCACCTTGGCCGGGTCCAGGCCACCGGCAAGCCAGGTCGCGGCGATTTCCAGGCGCGAGCGCTGGATGCGCAGCGGGTCGTCGCACTTGATCAGGGCGTGGTAGTCGGCCAGGAAGTAGAACGAGTCGACACCCGGCTGCTGGCTGGCGACGATCGCCGGGCGGATGGCGCCGGCGTAGTTGCCCAGGTGCGGGGTGCCGGTGGTGGTGATACCGGTGAGGATACGCGTGGTCATGGGTGTTCGCTTATTCAGGCTTGACTCAGTTCGAAAGGCGCGGCAGCAGCAGATCCTTCAGATCGGTCAGCTTGCCATGGAAGAAGTGTCCGCATTCTGCCACTTTCAGCAGCTCATGGGGGCGCCCCAGTGCGTCGGACCATTCGTAAACCAGCTGCGGATCGACGACTTCGTCGGCCTCAGGCTGCACCACGGCGATCGGGCAGCGCTGCGGCAGCGGGAAGTCGGCGGTCAGGCGCATTACCGCCGGGGCGATCATGAACAGCTGCTGCAGCTCCACGCCTTGCGCTTCCAGGCGCCCGGCCAGGCTGGTGGCGACGAAGCCACCGAACGAGAAGCCCATGAGTACCAAGGGCAGCTCGGGATGCTGCGCGCGCAGCCACGCTGCGGCGGCCTCGGCATCGGCCACTTCGCCGGCACCCATGTCATGGTTGCCGGCGCTCTGGCCAACACCGCGGTAGTTGAAGCGCAGGGTCACGTAGCCGGCGTCACGTGCGGTGCGCTGCAGGGTCGAGACCACCTTGTTGAGCATGGTGCCGCCCTGGACCGGGTTGGGGTGGCAGATCAACACCGCACCGCGGGCATCGGCCACGTCCAGGTACAAGGCTTCCAGCTGGCCGATCGGGCCATCGATGAACAAGGGGGTTTCGCGGACAAGCAAGGCACTACTCCGTGACCTCGAAGGGGGTCGATTCGTCTAGGTGAGGAATTCTGTTCTGATTTGCGATCGCTCGCGGTATACAGCGCAGGTCTGAGCCGTTAACGTAAAGCAAAGCCGTTTATAGAGGAAGGACTCGTGGAACTCTCGCTCCTTGTTTGGTTGTTGCCAACCCTGGCCCTGGTCATCGGTGTGGCGGTCGGTTTCATCGTGGCCCGCCTGCTGCCCAACGCGGCGCCCAGCAGCACCCAGCGTCAGCTGGATGATATCCAGCAGCGCTTCGACAGCTACCAGAACCAGGTGGTTACCCATTTCAACAGCACTGCGGTTCTGGTCAAGAAGCTGACCCAGAGCTACCAGGACGTGCAGGATCACCTGGCCGACGGTGCCAACCACCTGGCGCTCGACGAGCTGACCCGCCAGCGCCTGCTGGCCGCCCTGCACTCCGAGGGCACCCAGGGCCCGCGTGACCGCCTGACCCCGCCGAAGGACACCGCTGAAGTGCCACGTGACTATGCACCGAAGTCGCCGAACTCGCCGGGCATGCTCGACGAGAGCTACGGGCTCAAGCGCTGAAATGAAGAAGGCCTCGCAAGAGGCCTTTTTCTTGGGCTGGATTCACTGGCCTCTTCGCGGGCACGCCCTCTCCCACAGGAACGGCGCAGGTTTTGAGGCTGCGCGATCTCTGTGGGAGCGGGCATGCCCGCGAAGAGGCCCGAAAGGCAACCTAGCTGCAAGCCTTCAGTGCCTGCCCCACATCCACCAGCAGATCCTCCACATCCTCCAGCCCCACCGACAACCGCACCAGCCCCTCGGAAATCCCGTGATGCGCCCGCTCTTCGGGGGTATAGCTGGAATGGGTCATGCTCGCCGGATGCTGCGCCAGCGATTCGGCATCGCCCAGGCTCACCGCCCGGGCAAACAGTTGCAGCGCATTCATGAAGCGCCGCCCGGCCTCGATCCCGCCCTTGAGCTCGAAAGCGATCATCCCGCCCGGCAGGCGCATCTGCCGCTGCGCCAGTTCATATTGGCCAAATGATGGCAGTCCCGGATACTGGATCAGCTCTACCTGCGGCTGACGCGCGAGAAACTCGGCAACCCGCTGGGCATTCGCGCAGTGCCGGTCCATGCGCAACGCGAGCGTCTTGATGCCACGCATCAACAGCGCGGCATCGTGCGGCGACAGCACCGCGCCCGTCATGTCCTTGAGGCCTTCGAGGCGAATCCGGTCCACCAGCGCCTTGCGCCCGATCACCAGGCCTGCGGTGATATCGCCGTGGCCGCTGAGGTACTTGGTCGCCGAATGCACCACCAGGTCCGCCCCCAGCTCCAGCGGCCGCTGCAGGTAGGGCGTGCAATAGGTGTTGTCGACCACGATATGCAGGTCATGCCCCCGCGCCGCTTCGGCCACCGCCGCGATATCGACCAATTGCATGTTCGGGTTGGCCGGAGTTTCGAAGTAGATCATCCGGGTCTTGTGGGTGATCGCCGCCTTTAGCGCCTTGGCGTCATTGAGGTCGACATGGCGGACCTTTACCCCGAACTCGCCGATGCCGTGGTGCATATAGGCAAAGGTGCAGCCATACACCGTTCGCCCGACAAGCAGCTCGTCACCGGGGCGCAACAGGGTCCATAGCGTCGAGGTGATGGCCCCCATGCCCGACGCCAGCGCCAGGCCCGCCTCGCCCCCCTCCAGTGAAGCCATACGCTGCTCCAGCAAGGCCAGGGTCGGGTTGGAAATACGGCTGTAGAAGTGCCCACCCTCCTCCCCGGCAAAGCACGCCGCGCCGTATTCAACGCTGGGGAAGGCATAGGTTGAGGTCTGGTAAACCGGTGGCACCAAGGCACCGCCGTGGGAAAGCGGGTCGTAGCCGTGGTGGATGGCGCGGGTGGAGAAACCGGTGTTGTTATGGGAGTCGCGCATGGCAACAGCCTCTGGTGGTTTGTTATAAGCTTATGCCACCGAGCTGCCTGAATTTTTCCAAAATAGCCCACGCGTTCCCGACTGTTTTGGAATGAAAACAACAAATACGACACCAGGAGGGCAAATCATGCCTTCAAGCCTCGACCGTACCGACCGCGCTCTGCTCGCGGCCTTGCAGGACAACGCCCGCCTTACCGTTTCCGAACTCGCCGACCAGGTTGCCTTGACCACCTCGCCCTGCTGGCGACGGGTCAAGTTGTTGGAAGACAACGGCTATATAACCGGGTACCAGGCCATTTTGTCGCCCAAGTCACTAGGGTTCGGGGTGACAGCATTCGTCAGCATCATGATGGATTCGCATACCAAGGAGATGGCGCTGGCGTTCGAGCAGAGGCTGATGGAAATCCCCGAGATTGTTGCATGCCACAACATCTCCGGGCGGTATGACTTTCTGTTGGAGATACTGGCCCGGGATCTGGAATCGTTCGGAGAATTTACCCGGGAAGTGCTGCAGCGGTTGCCGGGGGTGAAGGAGATTTATTCGAGTTTTTCCTACAAGGCGGTTAAGGAAAAACGCGTTATTCCTGTCTCTGAAAAGCACATTTGAATCAGATCTTTCGAGTCAGCAGGAATACTCCTACTGCTTGACGAGCAGCGCCTGACATACAGGAAAAACTGCCCGGAGCACGCTTGCCATGTAGCGATTAGGAGGATGACTACATGGCTCAAGATGAAACTATCAAATTTGGTAAATCATTCCGTGATGCCGGCGGTACGCTGCATACGAATGAGGGCGTCTGGACGCGCGCGCCAGCCCCAGACCGGGCATCTCTCTCCCCATTGCCCCCATTGACCGGGAGCGGCTATGGCGGCTGGGGGCTGGATGCAGGGCGACCTCGAGGTACTGGAGGGCCAAGCCCCTTCGCCCGGGAGAAAGGCTGGCGAACGGTTTTCGGCGAGGAACTTGAATCCGTCAACAATGGCCACGCCGATGAATATGCGCCCGCCCTTCAGCAGCTTCCCGCGCAAATCGGTGCTGAACGCGCTGCCATTGATCAACAAGCAATCGCAGGGGCGGGTGGCAACCCTGGCCGGCATGCGGAGTTACGCCAACAGCTCAACACAACGAGCTTGCAACAGAAGCGCGCCGAGTATCTTCAAGTCGCCCCAGTGGCAACAGGCTTCTACGGCGCCCTTCCTTTTTACAAGCGCTACGACTCCTTTGCCAGTCGGTTGAACGACGACGGTGCATTCCCGATCGGTACCTCCGCCGAGGAATGGGGGCGGCGAGTCTGGGAAACGTACGGCGCGTCGGTGGATGCCGCCTACCGCCTGCACATCGCAGCGCAGAAGTTTCAAGCACTGGCGGCGGACCTGCCGGAAATGGCTCGTCAGGTCGACGAGGCAGAGCTGGCACAGCCTGTTGTCGACCTCCCCAGAGCAATCGAACGGCGTGCTGGGCAAATTCACCAGGAGCAGCAGATCTGCTTCGACTGCCTGCCCAACTTCCTGCAGCACCAAGTGGCTCAATCTACCCCAACCCAGGAAAACGATACCCTCACCCAACGCTTGTCGGCGTATGCAAATGCCACCAATGCGCTCATCGCGGCGAAACAAGCCGAGGTACCCGCGTTCAGCGAATCCAACCCGAACATCGTCGGGCCACTTTCCAAGCCACAAGTCGAGGCGCTGCAACACCTCGCCGATGAACAGGCCACCCGCCGAGCCGGCATGCTTTGGGCGGACTATCACCGGGCCCTGGCGCTCACAGAGTCCATTCGCTATTTGCAGCAGTTCAGCGCGGCCATGGCAAACCTCAGCCAGCGGGCGCTTGTGGTGGAGCAACTGCTAGCAAGGCTCGAGGCGGAACGTGCAGCCGCCGAGGAAGCTGCTCGACAGCAGGCCGAGGCCGAGCGGATAGCTGCCGAAGAGGCTGCACGTCAGCAAGCAGAAGCCGAACGAATAGCCGCTGAAGAGGCCGCACGGCGCCAAGCCGACGCTGCGCGCCAAAGCATCAGCTACATCAATGACACCCTGACTGCCGCATCCGCGACGGCATTCATTCCAATTGGCGCCGCAACCTTTGCTGGCGAACTAGCTCCAGCGGCCGTTCGCGCAGCAATCATTGCGGCAATAGGTCGATTAGCTACCCCAGCCGTAGCTTCCACCAACCCCTTGCTCGTAGCCGTTCTCTCGGCAGTATGGCCTTCGACACTGGGTTACGCGGAAAGGCGGTACCTGATCAGCACGCCCCTTTCCAGCCTTGCTCCACCTGGCGGGCCTGACTTGGACACCCTTGCCCTTTCGTCAGCAAGCATCGACCTGCCTTATCTATTGGCAGGTAGTGAAGAGGAAAGCGGCATCGGCCTGTATGTGGTGCCAGGCGGAAAACCGGTGGCCGTAAGGGCGGCGACCTTTGATACAGAACGGCAGGTTTACAGCCTTGCACTGGAGAACCCGCAGCGCATCCTGACCTGGACACCCGCCAGCCCGCCCGGAGGTGATGAAGGTAGCTCCACGAGCCTGCCACCCGCTCCGCCGGGCACGATTGTTTACACTGGCAGTAGCCTGAGGCCGGTAAGCAATGAAACGGAAGGTTATCCAGCACTGGATCTGCTTGATCAGGAACGGCTGATCATCACCTTCCCGATCGACTCGGGATTGCCACCTATCCTGGTAGTGTTCAAGAGTCCGAGGTTTGAGGCTGGGACCTCCATTGGACAAGGCGTGCAGGTTACAGAGACATGGCGCGCGCAGGCCGCCAACCGTGAAGGTGCGCCAATCCCTGCTCAGATTGCCGATCTGCTGAGAGGTGTTGAATTCAGAAACTTTGATGCGTTCCGGCGACGGTTCTGGAAGTCTGTGGCTAACGATCCTGAACTTTCTAAACAGTTCAGTGAAAGGGATCTAGTGCGCATGAGGAAAAATGGAAATGCACCATTGGTGAATGACGAGGACATTTACATGAGCCAGATGACCTTCGCAATCCATCACGTGCTACCAATAAGTGAAGGCGGTGGTGTTTACGACCTGAGCAATTTGAGAATCGTAACGCCAAAGGTGCATAACACCATTCATTACGGAGAAAAGCCATGACACTCAAGGAAAAACTAAGTGATTACACAGAGCAGGAATTCCTGGAGTTTCTAGCTGAAATCGACAGAGCAAACGAGGACGAGCCGGACGAGGTACTCATGCCTTTGCTGCAGCATTTCAGGAAAGTAACTGAGCATCCTTCTGGAATAAATCTCCTGTATAGGCCAGCTACTCCGGAGGATGGTAAACCGGAGAAAATTGTTGAAATTATTAAGTCTTGGCGTCTAGCCAACGGAAAAAGCGGCTTTAAGTCATAACCAGCATATGCCCCGCTTTACGGGGCATATCACTCCTAGGCTCTGTACGAAAAGAGATGTCGCAAACACCGCATGGAGCAAGCCAGTGAGACCATGGCGGCATAACTTTTCGCGAGCTTGTCGAAGCGGGTCACGATCCGGCGGTTCTCTTTCAGCCAGCCG
>NZ_PEMX01000035.1:0-54118 GCF_002759075.1 Pseudomonas sp. 382 | reverse complement strand
AGGACAAGCTGGTGAACAAGAAGGTCGTTGAACGACTGATGGCTGAGCAAGGGTTGAAGTCAGTGGTACGGCCTAAGAAATACCGTTCCTATCGTGGTGTTGTCGGCAAGGTGGCGGCGAATTTGCTGGAGCGAAATTTTGTTGCCCAACGGCCTAATCAGAAGTGGGTGACCGACGTGACTGAATTCAAGGTGGCGCAACAGAAGCTCTATCTCTCGCCGGTGATGGATTTGTACAACGGTGAAATCGTGGCGTACGAAACGGCCAAACGTCCTTGCTACAGCCTGGTTGGGAACATGCTCGACAAGGCCCTCGACTGCTTGGGAGAGAAGCCGAAGCTTGTGCTGCATTCAGATCAGGGATGGCATTACCAGCAGGCTCAGTATCGTCACAAGCTCCGTGGGCGAGGCGTGAAACAGAGCATGTCGCGCAAGGGCAATTGCCTGGACAACGCGGCCATGGAAAGCTTCTTCGGTACGCTCAAATCTGAATTTTTCTACCTGAAGCGCTTTGAGAGTGTCGATGAGTTGAAAGCGGGCCTGGACGAGTACATCCGCTACTACAACCATGACCGCATCAAACTGAAGCTCAATGGCCTGAGCCCTGTTGAGTACAGGGCTCAGGCTGCAGCATAGAACTGTCCAACTTTTAGGGGGCAGTCCAGGATCACTACAGGCTCGAAAAATGTGATGTACCTGTGGGAGCGGCTTTAGCCGCGAAGAGGCCAGTGCAGGCAATCCATGAATCAAGCAGCGCGTGCCTGACGCCGAGGCATCACCGCCACTTCCTCAGCCCCGAACAACGCCATGTGAATCGCCTGTTGCGCCTGAAATGCCAGCGCCGCACGTTCCTTCTCGACGCTGCCAATCGGCTTCAACAGGTGAATGCACACCTCACTCCGTGGCTCGGCAAACAAGCGCATCAGGTGTGAAACCAGGTCATCGTCGCCAATGAATGGCGCAATCGGGTCCGCCTCGCCATTGCGCAAGTACTGGATGGCCACCGGCTGCACTGCCACGCCCTGGTCGATGGCCCCGGCCAGCAGACGACCGTGGAAGGTGCGCAACTGGCGCCCGTCGGTGGTGGTGCCTTCGGGAAAGATCAGCAGTGGCCGTGCCTGGCCCAGTTGCTCGCTGATCTGTTCGCGCAGGCGTTGGCCATCGCCGCCACCGCGGCGGATGAACAGCGTGCCGGCCTTTTCCGCCAGCCAGCCGGCCACCGGCCAGTGACGCACTTCGGCCTTGGACAGGAACGACAGCGGCAGCAGCATGCCGAGCAGGGGAATGTCGGTCCAGGAAACGTGGTTGCTGACCCACAACATCGGCTGTTTTGGCAGCTCACCGATTACCCGTACCTCGAAGGGCAAGGCGGCGACCAGGCGTTTCATGAACCAGCAGGACCAGCGCTGGCGAAGCTCGATCGAAGCCTTGATGCCCAAGCGTTCGCCCCCGGCAATGACACCGGCCATGAGCATGCCCAGCGACAATACCAGCAGCAGCCGCCAGAGGCGGGCGACTACCCGCAGGCCAGGCATCAGACCGCTGCCTTGAAGTGGCGGGCGTAGCGCGGGCAGAGGTCGTCGCGCTTGAGCAGGATGAACACGTCGGCGACCTGGAAATCCTCGTCCCAGCACGGCTCGCCGCAAATTTTTGCGCCCAGGCGCATGTAGGCCTTGAGCAGTGGCGGCATTTCAGCGATCACGTTGTTCGGCAGGGCCAGGCTGGGCAGCGGGTTCTTCGGCACGGCACGCAGGTGCTCGGTGCACAGGTAGCGCTCGCGCAGGCGCTGCATGACCGCGTGGGCTTGCATGCCGCCGTCCTGCATGGGGATGCTGGCGCAGCCCATCAGGTAGCTGTAGCGCCCCTCGTTGAGCACCTCCGCCAGCTCACCCCAAAGCACGGCAATGGTGCCGCCGTTGCGGTAGTTGGCGGCGACGCAGGTGCGGCCGAGTTCGAGAATCGGGCCCTGCAGTTGCAGCAGGCCATGCAGGCTGAATTCTTCTTCGCTGTAGAAGCGCCCCAGGCTGCTGGCTGCCTGGTGGTCGAGCAGGCGCGTGGTGGCCACCAACTCGCCAGTGCTCAGGTCGCGCACGCCGATGTGGCGGCAATGTACGTCGTAGTCATCCATGTCCAGGCCCAGTTCGGCGCCTTTGAGCTTGGCCTTGAACTCCGCGCTGAACACCTTGTAGCGCAGGGCCTGGGCTTCCTGCAGGGCCGCAGCGCCGACCAGGCGTTCGGCTTGCAGACGGCGTTCAGTGCTGTTGTCGCCAGAGTGAGCGATCCGAGTCATTACGAGTCTCCATAAGCCAGCCATGAAAGGTTGCGGCCGGTCGGCTTTGTTGTGCAAAGTCAGCCTAGGTAGGCGCGGTGTCACCCCTGTGAACCTTTGGTGATGCTTGCATGACACACCCCGACAGCCCCCGTGAAGGAGCGTCCGATGGCTTGGTTGCAACGACTCAACGACCCCCTCCGCCAGCCCCTTTCCGGCACTTTGGGCGAGGCCTATGCCGCGCAGCTCGAACGCCTTGGCGCGGTAGCCCCGTTCGAACTGGCGGTGCTGGGCGGCCGCGCCATGGCCACGCCAGGCCTGGCGTTCCTCATCGGTTACCAAGCTGCCTTGCGCGTGCTCTGGCCCAGCGCACCGGCCAGCCTGGGTGCGCTGTGCGCCACCGAGCGGCGCAGCGTGCGCCCGGCAGACATGCATACCCGGCTGGTCGGTTTGCGCCTCAATGGCGCCAAGGATTTCGTCACCGCCGGCCTGGATGCCGAGTGGCTGCTGGTGGCCGCACGCAGCGAAGCGCTGGGTGAAGCGCCGCGGCTGAGTCTGGCGGTGGTCTACCCGGGGGAGGCCGGGGTTACGCTGGACGCATTGCCGACCCTGCCGCTGATGCCCGAAGTAGAACATGGTCGCCTGCACTTGCAGGACGCGGCGTGCGAGCTGCTGGCTGGCGATGGCTGGGACGCTTACGTCAAACCGTTCCGCTCGCTGGAAGACTTGTACGTGCTCGCGGCGCTGACCGCCTGGCTTTACGGGGTAGGGCAGGAGTGTGGTTGGCCGCAGGAGCTGCGCCTGCGTCTACTGGGGCTGTTGGCGGCATGTGCCGAGGGTAGCCGACAGTGCGCTGACAGCGTCGGCTGCCACCTGCTGCTGGGGGGATTGTTTTCGCAGTTTCAGGAGCTGCGCGGGGCAATCGACAAGGCGCTGCTGGCAGGGCCGGAGCAGTGGGCGCAACTTTGGCAGCGCGATCAGGGGGTGCTTGCATTGGCCACTGCGGCGCGGGAAAAGCGCCTGGCCAAGGCCTGGTTGGCAGCAGGGCTGTCATGAAAGCCTGAAAAACTGGGGGACCTTTTGGATCCTGGGGCCGCTTCGCAGCCCACACTTGGGCGATAACGATGAAAGCACTGCTTCTGAGTCTTGCATTGGCTGTGTGCCCCGCCTGGGCCGAGGTCTGGCCGGAACCGGACTGGCCAGTCGACGACACTGCCCTCGACTGGCAAGCCGTCGATGCCTACGCTTTTCCGGAGCGCAACGCCAGCGAGCGCAGCGGCATCCGCACCGACGCCTTGTTGATCATCCGTGACGGTCGCATCCTCCACGAACGCTACAACGCCCCCACCACCGCCGATACCGCGCACCTGACCTGGTCGGTCAGCAAGAGCGTGCTGGCCACCGTGCTCGGCGTGGCCCAGGGTGAAGGCCGCTTCCAGCTGCAGGACCCGGCCGCACGCTTCTACCCGCCGATGCAGGCCCACCCTGATGTGCAACTGGCCGACCTGCTGCACTGGGCCAGTGGCCTGGACTGGCAGGAAGACTACGAGTACGCACCGCTGAAGTCTTCGGTGGTGGCCATGCTCTATACCCGCGGGCGCGACGACATGGCGGCTTATGCCGCTGCCCGCGCCAGTGCCGAAAAGCCTGGCCAGCGCTTTCTCTACTCCAGCGGCGACAGCAATGTGCTGGCTGCCGCACTGCGCGGCATGCTCGATGCCAGTACCTATGCCGACTACCCCTGGCATGCGCTGTTCACCCCGCTGGGCATCGACAGCGCGGTGTGGGAGCGTGATGGCGAGGGCACGTTCGTCGGCTCTTCCTACCTCTACCTCAGTGCCCGCGACCTGGCGCGCATCGGTTTGTTGATGCAACGCGATGGTCGCTGGCAAGGGCACCCGCTGTTGCCAGCAAGCTGGGTTGCGTTCAACCGCACAGCGTTCACCCAGGCCGCCGCAGTAGCCGGTGAACCCACCCCGGGCGGCCACTGGTGGCTCAACCTGCCACTGGCAGGAAGCCCGACACCGTGGCCCGACGCCCCGACCGATACCTATGCGGCGCTCGGCCACTGGGGCCAGGCGTTGTATATCGTGCCGTCGCAGAAGCTGGTGATCGTGCGCTATGCCGATGACCGCGACGGCAGCTACCGCCATAACGAACTGCTCAAGCGGGTGCTCGCAGCACTGACCAGGGAGGGCGCATGAAGCGCGTGCTGTTGCTGATGATCGTCGCCTTGCTTGGCTGGGCATGGCTGGAGCGCCAGGCATTGGCGGACTTCCCGGGCATCCTCTCGGCCTATTCGGCCAAGGAGTACTGCTCGTGCCGCTTCGTGATGGGCTTCGACGAAGCCTATTGCCGGGGTTATGTGAAGCAATGGTTGCCACTGAGCCGGCTGGAGGAAGACGGCCCACAGCGGCGTGTCCGCGCCGAAGGCCTTGGCCAGCGCAACCAGGCGGTCTGGCAGGGCGCGCAGGCGGGCTGCCGCTTGCTGCCATGAGGACGGGCGGGTAAGGTTGGCGGTCAAGTTTCACGAGACCTGCCATGTTCAAGCTGCCCCGTATCCTGCCTGCCCTGCTGCTGGCTTTGTGCCTGCCCGCCCACGCCAACTGGCACCTCGATGGCGAGTCCTCACGCCTGTCGTTCGTCACCGGCAAGAACGGGGACACTGCCGAGGTGCATCGCTTCCTGGTCTTGCACGGCAGCGTCGACCGCAAAGGTGCGGCAGCGCTGCGTATCGAGATGGACTCGGTGAGCAGTGGCATCCCGCTGCGTGACGAGCAGATGCGCGACAACCTGTTCGAGGTGCAGCGCTTCGCCGAGGCGAACGTGAAGGCGCAGATCGACCTGCGGCCGATCAACGACCTGGCCGATGGCGCACAAATCGAGCTGCGCCTGCCGCTGACGGTCACCCTGCATGGCCAGTCGCACAGTTATAACGCGCTGTTGCTGGCCACTCGCCTGGATGAGCGGCGCTTTCAGGTGGTGACCCTCGAACCGCTGGTGTTGCGGGCCTCGGACTTCGGCCTGCTGCCGGGGCTGGAAAGCCTGCGCACGTTCGCCAAGCTGAAATCCATCAACCCGTCGGTACCGGTCAATGCGGTACTGATCTTCAACGCCCGCTGACATGTCGGGGCCGGTCTTCCCATGGCGGGGTGGCAATCAGTTCGAACTGCTGATCGACGGCCCCGAGTTCTTTCCGCGCATGCTCCAGGCGATCATGCGCGCCGAGTTCCAGGTCGACCTCGAACTGTATCTGGTCGAGGCGGGTGCATGTGCCGAGGCTGTGGTAGAGGCGCTGGAGCAGGTGGCTTTGCGTGGCGTACGCGTGCGTTGCCTGTTCGATGACTACGGCTCGCTGGCCTTTACCGCAGCGTTGCGCCAGCGCCTGGTGGAAGCCGGGGTGTACTTGCGCTGCTACAACCGCCTGCGCTGGAAGCGGGGATTTCGCAACCTGTATCGCGACCATCGCAAGCTCTTGCTGGTGGACGAACGATGGGCGGTGGTGGGCGGCACGGGCGTCACCGATGAGTTCTGGACGCCAGGGGAGCCGGCCAGCGCCTGGCACGAAGTGATGGTGCAGATGCAAGGGCCAGTGGTGAGCGACTGGCAGTTGCTGTTCGATCGCCAGTGGCAAGCCAACAACCGCCGCACCGCCTGGCGCCCGGCTGAAGGCTTTGGCCTGCCGCGCCTGCCAAGGGTGCCGGTGCAGGGCCAAGGCATGGGCCGCGTGGCCTATGCCGACGCCCGTCAGCACCAGGACATCCTGCATTCGCTGGTGCGGGCGATCAACAGTGGCAAACAGCGGGTGTGGCTGGCCACGCCCTATTTCCTGCCGACCTGGAGCGTGCGCCGGTCGTTGCGCCGCGCCGCCAGCAAAGGCGTCGATGTGCGGCTGCTGCTGACCGGGCCGCGCACCGACCACCCTTCTGTGCGTTATGCCGGGCATCGCTATTACCCCCGCTTATTGCGCGCCGGGGTGCGCATCTACGAATACCAGCCGTGCTTCCTGCACCTGAAGATGGTGTTGATCGACGACTGGGTCAGTATTGGCTCGTGCAATTTCGACCACTGGAACCTGCGCTTCAACCTGGAGGCCAACATCGAGGCCTTGGACCCGCCGTTGACGGCTGCCGTGCAGGCCAGCTTCGAGCGTGATTTCGCCTTGAGCGAGGTTGTCGACCTTCACCACTGGCATGCCCGCCCGCTGTGGCGACGGGTGAAGCAGCGCGTATGGGGCTGGCTGGACCGGCTGGTGGTCAACTTGCTCGACCGGCGCGACTGAGAGCGGCTATCGTGCAGTGACTGTCCAAGGCAATC
Organism: Pseudomonas sp. 382; assembly: GCF_002759075.1. Lineage (NCBI taxonomy): Bacteria > Pseudomonadati > Pseudomonadota > Gammaproteobacteria > Pseudomonadales > Pseudomonadaceae > Pseudomonas > Pseudomonas sp. 382. The sequence continues at coordinate 47,533 of NZ_PEMX01000035.1, read as the reverse complement.
GAAGGAGTGGGTGCGATGACGGCGAAGAAGATTCTCATGCTGGTGGGCGACTATGTCGAAGACTACGAGGCCATGGTGCCGTTCCAGGCCCTGAGCATGGTCGGACACACGGTGCATGCGGTGTGCCCGGAGAAGGTCGCAGGGCAGACCGTGCGCACGGCGATTCATGATTTCGAAGGCGAGCAGACCTACAGCGAAAAGCCCGGGCACAATTTTGCCCTCAACTATGATTTCGTGCGGGTGCGGGCCGAGGGTTACGACGCGTTGCTGATCCCGGGTGGCCGTGCGCCGGAATACCTGCGCCTGGACGAGAAGGTGCTGGAACTGGTTCGGGCGTTCGACCAGGCGGGCAAGCCGATTGCCGCAGTGTGCCATGGCGCGCAGTTGCTGGCGGCGGCGGGTGTGCTGGAAGGGCGCGAGTGCAGTGCCTATCCGGCCTGTGCGCCGGAAGTACGCCTGGCCGGTGGCACGTTCATCGATATCGCGGTGGACCAGGCGCACGTCGATGGCAACCTGGTGACCGCGCCGGCGTGGCCGGCGCACCCGGCATGGCTGGCCGCTTTCCTCAAGGTACTGGGTACCCGGATCGCTTAACCGACTTGCTCGACCCAGTCGTTGAGGTTGTAGTAATTGGTCACCCGGGCAATCTTGCCGCAGTGAATGTAGAAGAAGGCCCCCGCCGGCAGCACGTAGGTCTGGCCATTGGCTGCCGGCAGCCCTTCGTCGTCGGCCAGGTATTGGCCATGCACGGTGAATTCCGCAGCCGCCCGGCTGCCGTCGGCGTTCTGCATCACCACGATGTCGGCCAGGCGCTCGCGGTAGCAGCGGTTCATCTTGTCCATGAACGCAGCGAATCTGGCTTTGCCCATCTGCCGCTCGCCCTGGTTGATGTCGTGGATCACGTCTTCGCTGAGCAGTGCCAGGAAGGCCGGCATGTCGCCAGCATTGAAGGCGGCGTAGTAAGCATTTACCAGTTCGGTAGCGGTCATGGAACAATACCTGTCGTGTAGGGAAAAGGCGGTGCGTTGGCTCGGATGATAGGGTTTCCCCTCAAGCCCGGCTTAGCCGAGCGCGTCATCCACATCGACAAAACGACCGCCAAGCATGGAAATACGCCTGTTGCACGGCGCCGCTATCGCGCCTTACATCGATGACCTCGCTCGCCTGCGCCTGACCGTGTTTCGCGAGTTTCCCTACCTGTACGACGGTACCCCGGAGTACGAGGCCGACTACCTGGCCAGCTATGCCCGTTCCGGGCGCAGCCTGGTGGTGCTGGCCCTGGATGCCGGCCAGGTCATTGGCGCCTCGACCGCCCTGCCGCTGGTGGACGTAGCCCCGGAGTTCCAGCAGCCGTTCCTGGCGCTGGGGCGCGACCCGGCCAGCGTCTACTACTTCGGCGAGTCACTGGTGCTGCCCGAGTACCGTGGCCGCGGCCTGGGCGTGCGCTTTTTCATCGAGCGCGAATCCTATGCCCACAAGCTGGCCGAGTTCGACTTCTGCGCGTTCTGTGCCGTCGAGCGACCGGGAGGACACCCGCGCCGGCCTGCGGATTACAAGCCGCTGCATGGGTTCTGGCGCAATCGTGGCTTCCTGCACGACCCTTCCCTGCGCACCCGCTATGCCTGGCGCGACCTGGACGAGCAGGAAAGCTCGGAAAAGATCCTGTCGTTTTGGACCAAGGAGCTGCCGATTTGATTCGTCTCGCAGCTTGCCAGTACGCCATCGAGTTGCATGAAACCTGGGATGCCTATGCCGACCATCTGCAGGCCTTGTGCGCCGAGGCGGTGGAAGCGGGCGCCAGGTTGCTGCTGTTGCCGGAATACGCCGGGCTGGTGCTTAGCGGCCAGTTGCCGGCCGAGCAGCGGGGTGACCTCAAGGCTTCGATCGCCGGCATCCAGCCGCTCATCGAGCCGTGGCTGGCGCTGTGCGAAGGGATTGCCCGGCGCTGGGGCATCTACCTGCAGCCGGGCAGCCTGCCGGTGCTCGACCTGGATGGGCAGTACCGTAATCGGGCCTGGCTGTTCGGCCCAAAGGGCAAACTCGGTTATCAGGACAAGCTGATGATGACCCGCTTCGAGCGGGAGCAGTGGGGCATTGCTGCCGGAGAGGGGCTGCAGGTGTTCGACACTGATCTTGGGCGCCTGGGCATCCTGATCTGTTACGACAACGAGTTCCCGATGCTGGCGCGGCGCCTCGCCGAAGGTGGTGCCGACCTGATCCTGGCGCCGAGCTGTACCGACACCGAGGCGGGTTACCACCGGGTGCGCATTGGCGCACAGGCACGGGCATTGGAAAACCAGGTAGCCGTGTTGCAAAGCCCGACGGTAGGGGTGGCGCCCTGGTCGCCGGCACTGGATGAGAACATCGGCCGGGCTGGGCTGTTCGTTCCGCCGGATCATGGGATGCCGGGGGACGGGGTGGTTGCGCTGAGTGGGGCGATGAGCCCGGTGAGCAGCCAGTGGCTGGTGTGTGAGGTGGATCTTGAGGAAGTGCGGCGGGTGAGGCGGGAGGGGCAAGTGTTTACCCGCAGGGACTGGCCGGAACAGTTCGAGAGGCTTCTGTGAGAGCGGCGGCGCCTGTTCGCGGGCACGCCCGCTCCACAGATACAGCGTAGCCTTCAGGCTTGAGCCGTACTTGTGGGAGCGGGCGTGCCCGCGAAGCAGGCGCCGCCGTTACAGCAGGTTTACTTCACTTCGACTGCCAGGCTCTGGGCAATCTTGCTCTGCCACAGGGCAGGGCCAGTGATGTGCACCGACTCACCGTTGCTGTCGACGGCGACGGTCACCGGCATGTCCTTGACCTCGAACTCGTAGATCGCTTCCATGCCCAGTTCGGCGAAGGCCAGGACCTTCGACTTGCGAATCGCCTGGGCCACCAGGTAGGCGGCGCCGCCGACGGCCATCAGGTACACGGCCTTGTTGTCCTTGATCGCTTCGATCGCGGTCGGGCCACGCTCGGACTTGCCGATCATGCCCAGCAGGCCGGTCTGCTCAAGGATCTGGCGGGTGAACTTGTCCATGCGGGTCGCGGTGGTCGGGCCGGCTGGGCCTACCACTTCGTCACCGACTGGATCGACCGGGCCGACGTAGTAGATGAAGCGGCCCTTGAGGTCTACCGGCAGTTGTTCACCGCGGTTGAGCATCTCGACCATGCGCTTGTGGGCCGCATCGCGACCGGTGAGCATCTTGCCGTTGAGCAGGATGGTCTCGCCCGGTTTCCAGCTGGCGACTTCTTCCGGGGTGATGTCGTCGAGGTTGACGCGACGGGCGCTTGGGCCGGCTTCCCAGACGATTTCCGGATAGGCGTCCAGCGACGGCGCTTCCAGCTCGGCCGGGCCGTTGCCGTCGAGCACGAAGTGGGCGTGACGGGTGGCGGCGCAGTTCGGGATCATGCACACCGGCAGCGAGGCGGCGTGAGTCGGGTAGTCCATGATCTTGACGTCGAGCACCGTGGTCAGGCCGCCCAGGCCCTGGGCGCCGATGCCCAGCTGGTTGACCTTCTCGAACAGCTCCAGGCGGATCTCTTCGAGGCGGTTTAGCGGGCCACGGGCTTTCAGTTCGTGGATGTCGATGGACTCCATCAACACTTCCTTGGCCATGACCGCAGCCTTCTCGGCGGTACCGCCGATGCCGATGCCGAGCATGCCAGGCGGGCACCAGCCAGCGCCCATGGTCGGAACGGTCTTCAGCACCCAGTCGACGATCGAGTCGGACGGGTTGAGCATGGCCATCTTCGACTTGTTCTCCGAGCCGCCGCCTTTGGCTGCAACGTCCACTTCGACCTTGTCGCCAGGGACGATGGAGTAGTGGATGACGGCCGGGGTGTTGTCCTTGGTATTCTTGCGGGCACCGGCCGGGTCGGCCAGGATCGAAGCGCGCAGGACGTTTTCAGGCAGGTTGTAGGCGCGACGCACACCTTCGTTGATCATGTCGTCGACGCTCATGGTGGCGCCGTCCCAGCGCACGTCCATGCCCACGCGGATGAACACGGTCACGATACCGGTGTCCTGGCAGATCGGGCGGTGGCCAGTGGCGCACATGCGCGAGTTGATCAGGATCTGGGCGATCGAATCGCGTGCCGCAGGCGACTCTTCACGCAGGTAGGCCTCGTGCATCGCCTGGATGAAATCGACGGGGTGGTAGTACGAAATGAATTGCAGGGCGTCGGCGACGCTCTGAATCAGGTCGTCTTGCTTGATCACGGTCATGCAGCGCGCTCCTCTTAAAGACGGGAACATTCAAAAAGACGCTCGACGGTGCCGACCAGCGTGTCGAAGCGCCTTGCAAGGCGCGCCGGCAGGCTGGCCGACGCAAAAGGGCGCGGCAGTATAGCGCGCCTCACCGCGCGAAACACCTGCGCGTGGTCTGGACCATGGTCGGCAGGCGCCAGGCATCCTTTTTGCTGCCAATGCGCGCTTGGCATACAGTGACTCGATGATCGACGGAGACAGACTTACCATGCCCGAACTTTGCGTGGGCGAGCGCCGCTGGGCGGTGCCGAACGGCAGCAACCTGCTCGATGCCCTCAACGGTGCCGGGCTGAATGTGCCCTACAGCTGCCGTGCCGGCAGTTGCCACGCCTGCCTGGTGCATTGCCTGGAAGGGCAGCCGGCGGACGCCTTGCCCGAGGCCCTGGCGCTCGACAAACATGCCCTGGGCTGGCGCCTGGCCTGCCAGTGCCAGGTGGTAGAGGACCTGCGGGTGGCCGTGTTCGACCCGCAGCAGGACGGGGTGCCGGCACAGGTGTGCGCGGTCGACTGGTCTGGCGATGTGCTGCGCGTGCGGCTGCGACCGGAGCGGGCGCTGCGTTATCAGGCGGGGCAGCATGTGGTGTTGTGGAATGGCGCTGTTGCCAGGCCTTACTCACTTGCCAGCTTGCCGGGGGAGGATGACTTCCTCGAGTTTCATATCGATTGCCAGCATCCCGGTGCCTTTTGCGACAAGGCGCGTGGGTTGCAGGTGGGCGACGAGTTGCGCCTGGGCGAGTTGCGGGGCGGGGCGCTGCATTACGACCCGGACTGGCAGGCGCGGCCGCTCTGGCTGCTGGCAGCGGGCACTGGCCTGGCGCCGTTATGGGGCATCTTGCGCGAAGCGTTGCGCCAGGGGCATCAAGCGGATATCCGGGTAATGCATGTGGCGCGGGACAACGCTGGGCACTACATGGCTGAGTCGCTGATGCAACTGCAGGGGGTGACGGTCGAGCTGGTACTGGCGGAACAGATGGAGGAGGCGCTGGCGGGGTTGCGGCCGTCATCGCGGCAGACAGTGGCGCTGGTGTGCGGGGCGCCGGGACGCGTCGAGCGGTTTGCCCGGCGGCTGTTCATTGCCGGGGTGCCGCGGGGGCAGGTGTTTGCCGATGTGTTCGTCGAGCATGCCTGAATGAGCAGGGAGGGCTTTGCCCTCCTTTCGCGACACAAGGCCGCTCCTACAGGGAAATGCAATCGCCTGTAGGAGCGGCCTTGTGTCGCGATTGGGCCGCAAAGCGGCCCCATTTGGAGCAGATCAACCGACCATCGGGTCACCGACGTGGAGGATCTTCATGCCGTTGGTGCCACCGATGGTGTGGTAGCTGTCGCCCTTGGTCAGGATTACCCAGTCACCTTGCTCCACCAGGCCGCGCTTGAGCAGCTCGTCGACGGCCGCCTGGCTGACCTTGTCGGCCGGCAGCGAAGCCGGGTCGAAGGCAATCGGGTAGACGCCGCGGAACATGTTGGCGCGGGCCTGGGTGGCGCGGTGCGGTGACAGCGCGAAGATCGGCACGTGCGAACGCAGGCGCGACATGATCAGCGGGGTGTAGCCGCTTTCGGTCAGGGCGATGATCGCCTTCACGCCCGGGAAGTGGTTGGCGGTGTAGATGGCCGCCAGAGCGATGCTTTCGTCGCAGCGCTCGAAGGTGGTGTGCAGGCGGTGGCTGGACTTCTGGCTGGTCGGGTGCTTTTCGGCACCGGAACAGATACGCGCCATGGCCTGTACGGCTTCGATCGGGTAGGCACCTGCGGCGCTTTCGGCCGACAGCATCACCGCATCGGTGTTGTCGAGTACGGCGTTGGCCACGTCGGACACTTCGGCGCGGGTCGGCATCGGGTTCTGGATCATCGACTCCATCATCTGGGTCGCGACGATCACCGCCTTGTTGTTGCGGCGGGCGTGCTGGATGATCTTCTTCTGGATGGCGATCAGCTCGGCGTCGCCGATTTCCACACCCAGGTCGCCACGGGCAACCATGACGGCGTCGGAGGCGAGGATCAGCTTGTCGAGTGTTTCATCGTCGGCAACGGCTTCGGCGCGTTCGATCTTGGCCACCAGCCAGGCGCTGCCGCCAGATTCGTCACGCAGCTTGCGGGCGTATTCCATGTCGCTGGCGTCACGCGGGAAGGAGACGGCCAGGTAGTCCAGGTCCATTTCCGCGGCGAGCTTGATGTCGGCCTTGTCTTTTTCGGTCAGGGCCGGAGCGGTCAGGCCGCCACCTTTGCGGTTGATGCCTTTGTGGTCCGACAGCGGGCCACCGATGATCACCACGCAGTGCAGGGCATCTGCGGTGGCGGTCTCGACGCGCATGACCACACGGCCGTCGTCGAGCAGCAGTTCGTCACCGACGCCGCAGTCCTTGACCAGGTCGGGATAGTCGATACCGACGATGTCCTGGTTGCCTTCGGTCAGCGGGTGGGCGGTGGAGAACGTGAACTTGTCACCGATCTTCAGTTCGATGCGCTTGTTGGCGAACTTGGCGATGCGGATCTTCGGACCCTGCAGGTCGCCCAACAGTGCGACATGGCGGCCGTTCTTGGCGGCGATGTCACGGATCAGGCGGGCGCGTGCCTTGTGCTCGTCCGGCGTGCCGTGGGAGAAGTTCAGGCGTGCCACGTCCAGGCCGGCAAGGATCAGCTGTTCGATCACTTCCGGCGAGTTGCTGGCGGGGCCAAGGGTGGCGACGATTTTGGTACGGCGGATGCTCATGCACAGACTCCTATAGTGAAGCGCAGCGAAAGGCTACTCCTCAATTACGCTGTAGTCATTGTTCCGTTGCACTACCTGCGGCCGATGCAGGGTGGCATTTGAACGGGTGGGAGTATCCTTGCAAAACGCTGTGAAGATTTGCCGGCAATGGCCGATACACTGGCATCAAAGGAGATACCCCATGCGCGCCCTGATCATCATTGCCCTGGCGGCCAGCACCGTCGGCTGCACCCGCTGGTCCATGGACCACCACCTGAACAACGCCTACCGCGCCTATGACCGGGGCGACTGTTCGAAGGTCATGCTGGAGTTGTCGCAGGTCGACCGCACCAGCCGTGCGCGGCCGTTCATCCACCCGGAAGTGTCGCTGCTGCGCGGTCAATGCCTTGAGCGTGACATGCTTTATGTGGATGCCGCGCAAACCTACGAGTACCTGATCCAGCAGTACCCGGGCAATGAATACGCCTATCGCGCCAAGGCGCGGCTGGAGACCCTGCAGAAGCTCGGTCACTACCGGGGTGGGGAGGCGGCAGTGACCAACCCGGTGACTACCCCCACTTGGCGTTAACACCAAGGTGTCTCTAATTTCACGGGATTTGCCCGGGCTGCTGCGCTAATCTGTAACTCAGTCGTTACAGCAACCGCCAGTACCTCGCATTCCTGGCACCAGGTACAGGACTGCACTCGCTATCATGTTCATCCAGCGCCATATCGAACGCCATCAGTTGCCTTGTGTGCTGACGGTCTACAACCGTTTCACCGATCAGCCGATCGGTCAGCTGGGCAATGCCTCCGAAGACGGCATCATGCTGATCAGCTCGCTACCCGTGCTGGTCGGGCCGGACTTTGAACTGCAATTGCGCCTGCCGTTGGCGGGTGGCGGGTTTCAGTTCATCAACCTGACCGCCAGCTGCCTGTGGTGCCGGGAAGACCAGACCCCGGGCCACTACGATTCTGGCTTCATGCTGTTGCAGGCGCCGCGCGAATACGACGAATTCGTCCGCTCGCTGCGCGACTATTTCAGTTTCCGCCCCGCCAACGCTTCCGCCTGAGCCTGTCTCCGCTAGAATCGGTCGACCTTGAAACAGGACGACCCCGTGACTTCCAGCATCTTCTGGCACGACTACGAAACCACAGGCATCAACCCGCGCTGCGACCGGCCGCTGCAGGTTGCAGGTGTGCGCACCGATTTCGAACTCAACGAGATCGAAGAACCGATCAACCTCTACTGCCGCCCCTCGGACGATATTCTGCCGCACCCGGCGGCCTGCCTGGTCACTGGTATCACCCCCGAGCAACTCGCCAGGCAGGGCTTGTGCGAAGCCGAGTTCATGACCCGGGTGCACGCGCAACTGGCGCGCCCCGGCACATGCAGCGCCGGCTACAACACCCTGCGTTTTGACGATGAAGTCACCCGCTACAGCCTGTACCGCAACTTCTTCGACCCTTATGCCCGCGAGTGGCAGGGCGGCAACAGCCGCTGGGACCTGATCGACGTGGTGCGCACTGCCTATGCCCTGCGCCCGGAGGGTATCGTCTGGCCACAACAGGACGGGCGCACCAGCCTGCGCCTGGAATTGCTCAGCCAGGCCAATGGCATCGACCACGGGCATGCCCATGAAGCGCTTTCCGACGTACGGGCCACCATTGCTTTGGCACGCCTGATCAGGCAGAAACAACCCAAGTTGTACGAATGGCTGTTCCAGTTGCGCAGCAAGCACAAAGTGATGGAACAGATCTGCCTGTTGCAGCCGATGGTGCATATATCCGGGCGTTTTTCTGCGGCGCGTAATTATCTGGGCGTGGTCTTGCCGTTGGCCTGGCACCCGCGTAATCGCAATGCACTGATTGTGTGCGACCTGCACCAGGAAACCCTACCGTTAATAAGGGAAAGTGCCGAGGTACTGCGCGAGCGTTTGTACACGCGGCATGAGCAATTGTCCGAGGGGCAATTACCGGTTCCGCTCAAGTTGGTGCAGATCAATCGCTGCCCCGTAGTGGCTCCGCTTTCGGTATTGCGCCCTGCCGATCAGCAGCGACTGGGCATCGATTTGCCACAGGTGCAATCACGTGCTGAACAATTGGCTAAGCAACAGGCGCTGTGGCAAGACAAGCTGGAGTTTATCTATGGCAAGGAAGATTTCACTGCGGTGGAAGACCCGGAACAGCAGTTGTATGACGGTTTCATCGGTGATCGCGACCGTCGCTTGTGCGAGCAAGTTCGTACGCTGGACCCTGCCCAGTTAGCGCATGGCCACTGGATGTTCGATGATCCGCGCCTGCCGGAGTTGCTGTTCCGGTATCGCGCCCGTAACTTCCCGCAGACCCTGAACAGCGAAGAGCGCCAACGCTGGTATGGCTTCTGCCAGCAACGCCTGAGCGACCCGCAGTGGGGCGCACCGAACACGCTGGGGGATTTCGAGCAGGCCAGGCTGAGCGCCTGGGCCAGCGCCGACGAGGCCGGACGGCGGGTGTTGGAGGCGTGGCAGGCGCATGCCCGCAACTTGGCTGAGCAGTTTGCCATCAGTGTTGAATGAACAAACAAAAACGCCGGCATCATGCCGGCGTTCTTGTTGGTATATGTAGCAGCGTTGCTGCGGACAATCAGTCCAGCAGGGTCGCCCAGCTTTCAACCACGTCGCCGCCCCATTTGGCTTTCCATTCTTTCAGGGTCTTGTGGTTGCCGCCTTTGGTTTCGATCACTTCACCGTTGTGCGGGTTCTTGTATTGCTTGACCTTGCGCGCACGCTTGGTAGCAACAGGTTTCGCTGCACCGCGTGGGCCTTTGCTCAGTTTCGACTCTGGGTCGAGCAGGGCAATGACGTCGCGCAGCGACTTGGAATATTCGCCCATCAGGTTGCGCAGTTTGCCTTCGAACTCCAGTTCTTTCTTCAGCTTGTCATCCTGCGACAGGTTGGCCAGGCGGGCCTGAAGTTCCTTGATGGCTTCTTCGGTAGCGCGGTACTCGTTGATCAGGGACATGGAGTGTTCCTTTAATGCGTGTTCAGAAATGTGTGAGGCAATAATAGACAGGCGATACTCTCAAGTAAACATATTATTCAGTACTTAACTGTTATTAGCCCTGTGACAAAATATCTCAAGATTAAGAAAATTTTACATAAGGCCCTGGACTTCGGCCTGGTTGTCATCAAGCTGTAGCCGCCGGGCTCACGGCCAGGGTGGCCGGGCATATCATTGCCGGCGGGCGCGATGATTACTGCGTTTTTCTGGTCGGGCCGCTAGAATGAGCGCCTTTGCGAAGTTCTGGAGTCTTAATTCATGCGCACCTATCGTCTGGTGATCGCCTGCCCCGACCGTGTTGGCATCGTGGCGAAAGTCAGTAATTTCCTGGCCTTGTACAATGGCTGGATCAACGAAGCCAGCCACCACTCTGATGAACAGAGCGGCTGGTTCTTCATGCGCCATGAAATCCGCGCCGAATCGCTGCCATTCGGTATCGAGGCGTTCCGTGAGGCCTTCGCGCCGATCGCCGAAGAGTTCTCCATGACCTGGCGTATTACCGACTCGGCGCAGAAGAAGCGTGTGGTCTTGATGGCCAGCCGCGAATCGCACTGCCTGGCTGACCTGCTGCACCGCTGGCACACCGATGAACTGGACTGCGAGATCCCGTGCGTGATTTCCAACCACAACGACCTGCGCAGCATGGTCGAGTGGCACGGTATTCCGTTCTTCCACGTGCCGGTCGACCCCAAGGACAAGGCCCCGGCCTTTGCCGAAGTGTCGCGCCTGGTTCAGGAGCACGCGGCTGACGTGGTGGTGCTGGCGCGTTACATGCAGATCCTGCCGCCGCAACTGTGCCAGGACTATGCCGAAAAGGTCATCAACATCCACCACAGCTTCCTGCCATCGTTCGTCGGCGCCAAGCCGTATCACCAGGCAGCCCTGCGTGGCGTGAAGCTGATCGGTGCGACCTGCCATTACGTAACCGAGGAGCTGGACGCCGGCCCGATCATCGAGCAGGACGTGGTGCGTGTGAGCCACGCCGACAGCATCGAAGACATGGTCCGCTTCGGCCGTGATGTCGAGAAGATGGTTCTGGCCCGTGGCCTGCGCTATCACCTGGAAGACCGCGTACTGGTGCATGGCAACAAGACCGTGGTATTCGACTGATAGTCAGTGGGGCTGCGCAGCAGCCCTTGTGGGAGCGGGCGTGCCCGCCAAGCAGGCGGTGCGATGGATGGCACCGGCTTCGCCGGTGTTCGCGGGCACGCCCGCTCCCACAGGGGCGTGAAGCACCCCCGTTAACGGGAGTCACTTATGGCCAAGCGTAACCAGCCCACAGCCTCATCCCCACCCACCCTCGGCGAAGGCTGCCTGGCCCGCTACGACCCCGAAGCGTTGAGCGACGACGACGGTACCGACTTCCCCGATGCCGCCCAATTGTGGCGCCAGCTCAACCCGTCTGACCCCGCCAGCGCTCCAGCAACGGACGCGCCAGCAGGCAGAAAAACACCGGCCCGCCCGCCAGCAGATAAAAGTAGTAAGTGATCGCCCGCCAGATGAAGATCGCCGCTGCGGCTGTCGAACTGCCCACCAGCGGCGTCAGCAGGCTGGCTGAAGTCAGCTCGGCGGCACCAGCGCCACCTGGCAGCAGGCTGAATTGCCCGGCGCTGAGCGACAGCATCTGCACCAGGAAGCTCGGGATCCACGACAGCTCCACCCCCAGGCCCTGCAGCACCAGGTACAGCACGCTGTAGCGCAGGCTCCAGTGCAGGCAGGTGAGGGTGAACACCAGCGCCAGGGTGCGTTTTGGCAACTGCCAGGTCTGTGCCAGCGCATCGATGAAATGCAAGACCTTGCGGGCCCAGCGGCGTTTGCGCCTGGCGGGCATGCCCAGGCGTTGCAGCAGGCGCCCGTTGAAGCGCATCACAGCCCGGCGATAACGCAGCAGTACCACGATCATGGTCAGGGCTGCACACAGCAGCAAAGCGCTGCCCAGCAACATGCTTTGCTGACTGCGCCCGAGGCTGTGGAACAGGGCATAACCGGCAATCGCCAGCATCGCGCAGAAAAAGAACAGCAGGTCGTTCAACTGATCCATGGCAAATACCGCACCACTACGGGCCGGCCCGATGCGGTCACGGGCGAGCAGGGCCATGAGGGTGATCGGGCCGCCGCTGCCGCCAGGCGTGGTACAGATGGCGAACTCGGTGGCCATCACCACGCCCAGGCTGCGCACCCGGCCCAGCTGCGCCGCCTGCTGGCCGAGCAGCAGGCGCAGGCGCATGGCATTGATCACCCAGCACAGCAGGATCATGCCGAGCAGGGCCAGCAATAACCGGGTGTCGAAGGCCGCCAGCCTGGGCAGCAGTTCGTCGCCGCCGAGCCAGGCCGGCACCAGCAAGGCGCCAGTTAGTGCCACGGCCAGCCAGCCGAAGCGGTTCATGCGCCCACCTGGCGCTCCAGCCACGCCGACTTGGTCAGTGGCTCCCGGCCTTGCTGCAGCAAGTGATCGAGGGTGCGCAGCCAGTAATTGCGCGATGAGCGGTGGCGCATGTCGACAGGATGCAAACCCAGACGCAGGGTGTCAGCGCTGCGCCAGCGCCGACACTGCCAGTCGCAGACCACCTTCGACAGCCCCCGGCGCCACGCGCTGCGTGCGCTCCATACCAGCCCCGGCGCCTCGAACGCGGTGAAGTCCGGCAAGCGGTAAAGGTGCCGGGGCGTGCTGGTGTAACGCAGGGGGAGCTGGCTCAGTGCCTGCCGGGTGCCTTGGCTCATCAGCCAGGCCGGGGCGACGAACCCGGCCACTGGCCAGCCTTGCCCGGCGAACAGCGCCAGGCCTCGTTCCAGGCGCTGCAGGGCTTGCGCCTGGTCCAGGGCATAGAATTCGCCTTCGTGGGTGTAGATGCGCCGCATGAAGTACTCGCCGAGGCTGCGCGGGGTGGGCCCATCGTCGGCGTGGTAAAAGCCGTGCAGGGCCAGCTCGTCACCCTGCGCCAGGCGCCGTTCGAGCAGGCGGCAGAAGGTTGGTGAGCGGGTCAGCGGGTTGCGGTGATGAAAGTCCGGCACCACCAGCCAAGTCATTGGCACGTCACCCATCTCGTCCACGGCCTGCACGAACGGCTGGTAGTCCGGCCAAGTCTCGGGCGCCACATCGTGCAGCACCAGCATCAGGCTGCCCGAGGCGGTAGCGGCCTCAGCCATGGGCGCGGACCTGAGGTTGGTGACCGAGCACTGCCTGGTAGTGTTGCAGCAGGCCGCAGACCACGTTGTCCCATGAATAATGTTGCTCCACATGGCGGCGAGCCTGGGCACCCAGCTTGCGCACGCCGGCTTCGAACGCTTCGCGCACCGCCAAGGCCATCGCCCGGCCATCATTGGCCGGGCACAGGCGGCCACACTGATCGTTGACGATTTCGCCGAACGCCCCGGCGCGAACCGCGACCACCGGCGTGGCACTGGCCATGGCTTCGAGGATGACCAGGCCGAAGGTTTCCTGGTCGCCAGCATGCACCAGCAGGTCGGCGCTGGCCATCAGCCGGGCGACTTCTTGCGGCGGGCGGAAATGGTCGATGACGGTGACGTTCCCGGGCACGTTGGCCGGCATGTTCGAGCCGACCAGCAACAGGTGGTAGGGCTGCCCAAGGTGTTGCATGCATTCGAGCAGCACGGGCAGGTTCTTCTCCCGTGAGCCACGCCCGGCATAGATGAGCAGGCGGCTGGTATCGGCGATGCCCAGCTGGGCCCGCAGTTGCGGGTCGCGCCGGTCAGGGTGGAAGGTCTGCAGGTCGACACCCAGCCGCTGCACGTGCACGTCGCGCACGCCGAGGCGGCGCAGTTTGTCGGCCATCACCAGGCTCGGCGCCAGCACCCGGTCGAAATTGCCATAGAGTTTGCTCACATAGGCTTCGACATTCGGTGTGAACCAGTTACCCATGCGGTTGCTCACCAGCAGTGGCAGGTCGGAGTGGTAGAAGCCGATCACTGGCACGTCGAGCTTGCGCCGGGCTTCCAGCGCCGCCCAGGCAGTCAGGTAAGGGTCGCCGACTTCGATCAGGTCGGGCTTGAGGTGGCGCAGCACGTTGCACCAGGGCGCCAGGCGCACCGGGAAGCGGTAGCCGTTGCCGAAAGGCAGGGGCGGTGCAGGGACCTGGTAGATGCCATCGGCATGGCTGGCGCTGGGGCCGGGGATCAGAAGGCTGTGGCGTACGCCCGCAAGCGCGTCGAGGCGATGGTGTTTGGCGTCGAGGTAAGTCCGCACGCCGCCGCTGGCCGGGGCGTAGAACATGGTGATGTCGGCGATGTGCACGATCAGCATCCCTCCGGGATCGTCTTCGGGTTTGTCATCTGGCGATGACGCGCCTAAAGGTTGACCTACCAGAAGGATAGTTTGTTCGATCGGGTTGGGCGGCAGGGCAGGGGTGGATTCTTCGCGGCTTAAGCCGCGCTCCTGCAGGGAATTGCGCAATCCTGTAGGAGCGGATTTAGCCGCGAAGCAGGCGACGCGGTCTGGCGGTCAGATCCGGAAACTGCCGACCAGATGCTTCAGGCGGGTGGCCTGCTGCTCCAGGTCCGAGCAGGCGCGCAGGGTGGCCTGGAGGTTCTCGACACCTTCCTGGTTGAGCATGTTGATTTCGTTGATGTCCATGTTGATCGAGTCGACCACTGCGGTCTGCTCTTCCGTGGCAGTGGCCACCGACTGGTTCATGCCGTCGATTTCGCCAATGCGCACGGTCACGCTGTCCAGGCGCTCGCCGGCCTGGTTGGCGATCTGCATGCTGTCCTGGCTGTGGCGCTGGCTCTGGCTCATGGTATCGACCGACTCGCGGGCGCCGACCTGCAACTCTTCGATCATGGTCTGCACCTGCTGTGCCGACTCCTGGGTGCGGTGCGCCAGGTTGCGTACCTCGTCGGCAACCACGGCGAAACCACGCCCGGCCTCACCGGCGCGGGCCGCTTCGATCGCAGCATTGAGCGCCAGCAGGTTGGTTTGCTGGGAAATACTGGTGATCACTTCGAGGATCTGGCCGATGTTCACGGTCTTGCTGTTGAGCGTCTCGATGTGCGCGCTCGAGGTGACGATCAGGTCGGACAGGCGGTTCATCGCGGCGATGTTGCGCTCCACCACCTGCTGGCCTTCCTCGGCCAGCAGGCGCGCGGAGCTGGCGTGCTGCGAGGCTTGAGCGGCATTGCCAGCGATTTCCTGGGCAGCGGCGCCAAGTTCGTTGATGGCTGCGGCGACGCTGTTGGTGCGGTTGGACTGCTCGTCGGAGTTGGCCATCGATGAATTCGAGGCGCTGATCACGCGCAGGGCCACTTCATTGACCTGCTCGGTCGCCGACGACACTTCGCGGATCGAGCCGTGGATGCGTTCGACGAAGCGGTTGAAGGCTTTGCCGAGGATGCCGAACTCGTCGTCGCTGTGGATGCTCAGGCGCTTGGTCAGGTCGCCTTCACCTTCGGCGATGTCTTCCATGGCCCGGGTCATGGTGAGCAGCGGCTGCATCAGCACGCGGATCAGCAGGCCGAGCAGGCCGATGATGATCACCACCGCCACCAGCGTGGCGATCACCGCCGAGGTGCGGAAGGTGCTGAGCATGGCAAAGGCCTTGTCCCTGTCCACCGAAAGGCCGATGTACCAGTTGGCCGAAGGCAGGCCCTTGATCGGGGTGAAGGTCAGCAGGCGGGCTTGGCCGTCGGAGCTGACTTCGGTCAGCGCGCCGGACAGTTTCGGCGTGTCCTGTGGGAACAGGTCCGACAGCGACTTCATCACCAGATCCTTGTCCGGGTGGACCAGGATCTTGCCTTGGTCGTTGACCAGGAAGGCATAACCCATGCCGCCAAAGTTCAGCGAGTTGATGATTTGTACCAGGCCATCGAGGGCAAGGTCGCCACCGACCACGCCGACGTTGGCGGAAACCTTGCTGATGATGCCGATGACCATCTTGTTGGTGGCCATGTCGATGTAAGGCTCGGTGAGAATGGTGCCCTGCGCGTTCATGCCGTCCTTGTACCAGGGGCGGGTGCGCGGGTCGTAGCCATCGGGCATCTTGGAATCAGGGCGCACGCTGAAGCCACCATCGACCTTGCCCAGGTAGACCGTGAGGAAGCTCGAGATCAGGGCATTCTGGCCCATCAGTGTTTCAGCGTTGGCCGGTTGCTGGGCAATGTTCTGCGCTAGGTTTTCGACCAGTTTGATACGGCCATCGAACAGGTTGCGGATGTTGGTCGAAGTGGACTCGCCCATTTCAGCCAGATAATTCTCCAGATCCTGGCGGATCGCATTACGCTGAAGGTAATCGTTGTAAAAGGTGAACAGGCTGAAGGCGAGTATCACGATCAATGACGCAGCCAGAAGGATCTTGTGGCTGAAACGCAGGTTTTTGTTCATGGCGTAATCGATTCCGCTAAGGTTTTATCGGGCGTTCGCACGGTATCGCTGCAAAAAGTGCAACATCCCGAAAAGTCCTTTTCGGTTGCTCCTGTCTATTAAGGCGAATATCACCCAATGGTATCGGCCGAATTAAGCCAAAGCTTGAGCGGGGGATGAGAGAGATGTCGGATACTTCGACCATAGTTATAGGTGCTGACCCAGGCGGTCAGCCAGTCCAGCAAGCCATGCGCCTGGCCAATCGCCATGGCCTGGTCGCCGGTGCTACGGGTACTGGCAAGACCGTGACCCTTCAGCACCTGGCGGAGGTGTTCAGCGATGCCGGGGTGGCGGTGTTCGCGGCAGACGTCAAAGGCGACCTGTGCGGCCTGGGTGCTGCAGGCACGCCACAAGGCAAAGTGGCCGAGCGAATCGCTGGCATGCCTTGGCTTGGGCATACCCCCCAAGCCTATCCGTTAACGCTCTGGGATGTGGCGGGGCAGTCGGGCCACCCGTTGCGGACCACGCTCAGCGAAATGGGCCCGCTGCTGCTTGGCAACCTGCTGGAGTTGACCGACAGCCAGCAGGCCGCCCTGTATGCGGCATTCAAGGTGGCAGATCGCGAAGGCTTGCTGCTGCTCGACCTGAAAGATCTCAAGGCCCTGTTGGCGCACCTGAAGGACAACCCGCAACTGCTCGGCGAAGACAGTGCGTTGATGACCACTGGCTCGACTCAGGCCTTGCTGCGCCGGCTGGCGACGCTGGAGCAGCAAGGGGCCGAGGCGCTGTTTGGCGAACCGGCGCTGCAACTGGAGGACCTGTTGCGGCCGGATGCCGATGGCCGCGGGCGTATCCACCTGCTCGACGCCAGCCGGCTGGTGCATGAGGCGCCGAAGGTGTACGCGACATTCCTGCTGTGGTTGCTGGCTGAGCTGTTCGAGCAACTGCCGGAGCGCGGTGATGCTGACAAACCGGTACTGGCGCTGTTCTTCGATGAGGCGCATCTGTTGTTCAACGGCACGCCGAAAGCACTGCAGGACCGCCTGGAACAGGTGGTACGGCTGATCCGTTCCAAGGGGGTTGGCGTGTATTTCGTCACCCAGTCGCCGGGCGATCTGCCCGATAGCGTATTGGCCCAATTGGGCTTGCGTATCCAGCATGGCCTGCGCGCCTTTACCGCCAAAGAGCAAAAATCGCTCAGGGCCGTGGCGGATGGCTTCCGCCCGAACCCGGCGTTTGACAGCCTGGCGGTGCTGACCGAACTAGGGATTGGCGAGGCGTTAGTCGGCACCCTGGAAGACAAGGGCACGCCGGCGATGGTCCAGCGGGTGCTGATCGCGCCACCGCAATCGCGGATCGGGCCGCTGAGTGCGGCCGAGCGCAGCGCGTTGATTGCGGCTTCGCCTTTGCTGGGGCGGTATGACAAGGCGATCGACCGGGAGTCGGCGTATGAGATGCTGACCCAGCGCAAAGGTGAGCCGGTCGAGCCGGCGCCAGTGCCGAAAGCGGATGAAGAGAGTTTCGCCGACAAGGCAGGGGATTTTTTGCAGAGTGCGGCGGGGCAGGCGATCAAGTCGGCGGTGCGCCAGGCGGCCAATCAGTTCGGGCGGCAATTGGTGCGGGGGTTGATGGGGTCATTGCTGGGTGGCAAGAAGAAGTGAAGGCAGCGCGGCCTTTGTGGGAGCGGCCTTGTGTCGCGAAAGGGCCGCCCAGCGGCCCCAGCAATCTGTGCTTTTGCATAGATCCTGGGGCCGCTTCGCAGCCCTTTCGCGACACAAGGCCGCTCCCACAGGGCGCCTTTTCAGTGCAGCGGGATCGCTCAGGCCAGTGCCTTGGACGCCAGCCAGAACAGGCCGGCCGCCAGGCCCATCGAGGCCGGCAGGGTCAGTACCCAGGCCAGCAGGATGGTCTTCACGGTGCCGCCTTGCAGGCCGCTCTTGTTGGCGACCATGGTGCCGGCAACGCCGGACGACAGCACGTGGGTGGTCGACACCGGCAGGGCGAACACGTTGGCCATGCCAATGGCGCAGGCTGCGGTGATCTGCGCAGACATGCCCTGGGCATAGGTCATGCCCTGCTTGCCGATCTTTTCGCCGACGGTCAGTACCACACGCTTCCAGCCGACCATGGTGCCCAGGCCCAGGGCCAGGGCAACGGCCACGATCACCCAGAACGGGGCGTATTCGGTCGTGGCGGTCAGGTCCTTGCGCAGCTTCTCGAGGTCGGCCTTTTCACGGGCCTCCAGGCCAGGCAGCTTGCCTACTTTCTTCGCAGTGTCGTCCAGGCACAGCAAATAGCGGCGCACTTCAACACGCTTCTCGGCATCCAGCGCATGGTAGTCGGTCACGCCTTGCAGCGACGCCTGCAAGGCGGCAATGGTCGGTTCGGTCTGTTGCGGGTTGCAGCTGAACTGCTCCGGCAAGTCGGTCGACTTGGCCTTGCCCAGTGCCAGGAACTCGCCGAGGGTGGCGGCGTTGCGCTGGTAGAACTGGCTCATATGCAAGGTGGCGTCGCGGGTGCGCTCGATCTGGTAGGTGGTGCTGTTCAGGTCGAGGACGAACTTGGCCGGAACGATGCCAATCAGCACCAGCATGATCAGGCCGATGCCTTTCTGGCCATCGTTGGAGCCGTGCACGAAGCTCACGCCCATGGCCGAAATCACCAGGACCAGGCGGTTCCAGAACGGTGGGTGCTTCTTGTCGTCGAGCTTGCGGCGCTGTTCAGGCGTCTTGTGCATCTTCGACAGCGGGCGCCACCATTTCAGGCCGATGAGCACCAGGGCTGCGACAGCGAAGCCGGCGATCGGCGAGACCACCAGCGACATGGCGATGTCGATCGCCTTCTGCCAGTTGACGCCATCGCCCAGCGGGATGTCGTTGATCAGTGCATTGGCCAGGCCCACCCCGAGGATCGAGCCGATCAGGGTGTGCGAGCTGGATGCGGGGATGCCGAAGTACCAGGTTCCGAGATTCCAGGTGATGGCGGCGGCCAGCAACGAGAAGACCATGGCCAGGCCATGCCCGGTATTCACATTGATCAGCAGCTCGACCGGGAGCAGGTGCACGATGGCGTAGGCCACCCCGACACCACCGAGCAGAACGCCGAGGAAGTTGAACACCCCGGAGAAGAACACGGCCAGGTGTGGTGGCATGGCTTTGGTATAGATGACGGTGGCTACCGCGTTAGCGGTGTCATGAAAGCCATTGATGAACTCGAATGCGAGCACGAAGGTCAGGGCGAGCAGCAGGCTCACCAATACCCAGGCATCCAGTCCGCTGAATAAATCGATCATGAAGGTTGTCTGGCGGTCATAGGGGGGCGGGATTATGCCAGAAAACCTTGGCAATCGATGCACCCACTGCTGACCGATGGCAGCGTTGTGAGTGCGCTCTCAGCCTGGCTGGCGGCGAGATCTGGCGGAATAAGTTCCGCAAAAAAACGAGAAAAAAGCAAAAAAAACGGCAAATATCCGGGAAAATCCAAGAGCGATCAGGCTTCAAACGGTTGTATGAAATTTGTGTGATTCCATTTCATCCTCGGCTTTTCAGTAAAGATAAGCCGCGTCGAGGGCGCTGCGCCCGCGACGTGATGGCCGTGCAGCGAGCAGATCAGGGTTGCTCGCTGCGCAGTTCCTTTTCCATTTTTTCCAGTTCCTGGCTGAACGCCTGGTCCTGGACAGTGGCACGTTTGCGCCACGGCTTGCGTTCCGGTTCCGGTTGCGCGGCATAGGTGGTGACTTCACCACCGTAAACTTCCTTGTAACGTTCTGCCTGGCGCTCGAGTTCTGCGCGCAGTTCATCTTTCGTCACAGTAATACCTGAATGAGTAGTCGTGGGTTGGTGTTGTGCACAGGACAAATTGTCCATACATGCGACGTGCTGTGGGCGAACGAAACCTGGCCAGTGTTGCATGGCAGCGTGTCGATCCGGGCCAGCGGAATCGATTATAGCAATCAGTAAATCGTCAAACAGGGGGTGTTTATGTAATGGCGTGCAAAGTTTCAATAACCTTGGCGGTTCGTACAAACTTTGAGCAAACAGTACCTGCTGCAGTTCACTGTCTTTTAACCAAAGCAGAAATAAAACGGCCCCGCACGAGGCGAGGCCGTTGCCTTGGGACTTCTACGGTGGGTACCTGACCAGTCTCTCCAAAGAAGCCACATGTGGCAGGAGAAAGGTATAAGTAAATTTGTCGGCGGTCAATTGCGATTATCGGCCGTTCGTTCGATAATCGCACGAGCCAGCGATTTATTTGAGGTGAGCGATGAACGACGAAACCACGGCCAACGAAACTGCCAACCCAGAAGCGCCCCGCCCAAGCGCACCTGCGCTGGCACCGCCGATCGTGGCTTCGCCGGCCAAGCGTATCCAGGCGTTTACGGGTGACCCTGATTTCATGACCTCCCTGGCGCGTGGCCTGGCGGTGATCCAGGCCTTCCAGGAGCGCAAGCGCCACCTGACCATCGCCCAGATCAGCCATCGCACGGAAATCCCCAGGGCTGCCGTGCGCCGCTGCCTGCACACCTTGATCAAGCTGGGTTACGCCACTACCGATGGGCGTACCTATTCGCTGTTGCCGAAAGTGTTGACCCTGGGCCATGCCTACTTGTCGTCAACACCGCTGGCGGTGTCGGCCCAGCCCTATCTGGACCGCATCAGCGACCAGTTGCACGAGGCTGCCAACATGGCAACCCTCGAAGGCGACGACATCCTGTATATAGCCCGCTCGGCTACGGTGGAGCGGCTGATTTCGGTCGACCTGTCGGTCGGCGGGCGGTTGCCGGCCTATTGCACGTCCATGGGCCGTATCCTGCTGGCGGCGATGGACGACACCAGCCTGCGCGAATACCTCGACCGCGCCGACCTCAAGGCGCGCACCAGTCGTACCCTGAATGACCCAGAGTCATTGTTCGCCTGCATTCAGCAAGTGCGGGAACAGGGTTGGTGCGTGGTCGACCAGGAACTGGAACAAGGGCTGCGCTCGATCGCCGTGCCTATCTATGATGCGTCCGGGCAGGTGCTGGCGGCGCTGAACGTGAGCACTCACGTCGGGCGGGTGACGCGCAGTGAACTGGAGCAACGCTTCCTGCCGATCCTGCTGGCGGCCAGCCGCGATCTTTGTCACCAGTTGTTCGGCTGACAGCATTGGCGAGACTGTTTCCTGTTCGATAAACGCACAGTGTCGCTCCGGGTCAATTGCGCCTCCTCCAATCGCTGATTAATGTCTCTCGCAACGGTCGGCTCAGCCGACCGATACAAGAAAAACATAAGAGGCGCATCCCATGACCACTGTCACTCGACTGCCGCGGCCGCACCCGTTCGCAGTACCGTTGTATCCAGGCTGACTCAGGCCGCACTTCATCGCTATCAAGCCCTGTACTGTCGACCCTGGTGCAGTGGCCGAACCGTGCCCCCTTTCTGGATAACAACAATGAACCAACCACAGTCTGTCGGGAACGATCTCGACGTTCAGTCCTTCATCAATCAACAACCGCTGTCGCGCTATCAGTGGCGCGTGGTGATCCTCTGCTTTTTGATCGTCTTCCTCGATGGCCTCGACACGGCTGCAATGGGCTTCATCGCGCCAGCCCTGTCGCAAGAGTGGGGGATCGACCGTGCCAGCCTCGGCCCGGTAATGAGTGCCGCGCTGATCGGCATGGTGTTCGGTGCCCTGGGTTCCGGGCCGCTGGCCGACCGTTTCGGGCGCAAGGGTGTGCTGGTCGGTGCGGTGCTGGTGTTCGGTGGTTTCAGCCTGGCTTCGGCCTATGCCAGCAACGTTGATCAGCTCCTGGTGCTGCGCTTCCTCACGGGCCTGGGGCTGGGGGCGGGGATGCCCAATGCCACCACGCTGTTGTCCGAATACACCCCTGAGCGCCTCAAGTCGCTGCTGGTGACCAGCATGTTCTGCGGCTTCAACCTGGGCATGGCCGGCGGTGGCTTCATTTCGGCGAAGATGATCCCTGCCTACGGCTGGCACAGCCTGCTGGTGGTCGGTGGCGTGCTGCCGCTGCTGCTGGCCGTGGTGCTGATGGTCTGGCTGCCGGAGTCGGCGCGATTCCTGGTGGTGCGCAACCGCGGTAACGACAAGGTGCGCAAGACCCTGGCACCGATCGCGCCGGCGGTGGTGGCCCAGGCGGCCAGCTTCAGTGTGCCGGAGCAGAAGGCCGTGGCTGCGCGCAATGTGTTTGCGGTGATCTTCTCGGGTACTTATGGCCTGGGCACGGTCCTGCTGTGGCTGACCTACTTCATGGGCCTGGTGATCGTCTACCTGCTGACCAGCTGGCTGCCGACGCTGATGCGCGACAGCGGCGCCAGCATGGAGCAGGCTGCGTTCATCGGTGCGCTGTTCCAGTTCGGCGGCGTGCTCAGCGCGGTAGCGGTGGGCTGGGCCATGGACCGCTTCAACCCGCACAAGGTCATTGGCATCTTCTACCTGCTGGCCGGTGTGTTTGCCTACGCCGTGGGCCAGAGCCTGGGCAATATCACCGTGCTCGCGACCCTGGTGCTGGTGGCTGGCATGTGCGTCAACGGCGCGCAGTCGGCCATGCCGTCGCTTGCAGCACGCTTCTACCCGACCCAAGGCCGCGCCACAGGCGTATCGTGGATGCTGGGTATCGGCCGCTTCGGCGCCATCCTTGGGGCCTGGAGTGGTGCAACGCTGTTGGGCCTGGGCTGGAATTTCGAGCAGGTCTTGACCGCCTTGCTGGTGCCGGCGGCGCTGGCGACGGTGGGGGTGATCGTCAAAGGGCTGGTGAGCCACGCCGACGCGACCTGATCCGGCGGGGCTGCACTGCGGCCCCGTAAACGGAGATGGATAGCAGAGCAACATTTGGTTCGATAATCGCACATATAGTCGATTATCGAATTGTAAGCGACCCCTCTGTCTCCTTAATCTGGGCTCAACGTAGCACCCCTGGCAGGAGAAGCCTGATGCGTGAAGTATTTATCTGTGACGCCATCCGCACCCCGATCGGCCGCTTCGGCGGCGCCCTGGCCGGCGTGCGTGCCGACGACCTGGCGGCCGTGCCGCTGAAGGCGCTGATCGAACGCAACCCGTCGGTACAGTGGGGCGAGCTCGACGAAGTGTTCTTCGGCTGCGCCAACCAGGCCGGTGAAGACAACCGCAACGTCGCGCGCATGGCCCTGTTGCTGGCCGGCCTGCCAGAGAGCGTGCCGGGCGTGACCCTGAACCGCCTGTGCGCTTCGGGCATGGATGCCATCGGTACTGCCTTCCGTGCCATTGCCAGCGGCGAGATGGAGTTGGTGATTGCCGGCGGCGTCGAGTCGATGTCGCGTGCGCCGTTCGTCATGGGCAAGGCCGAAAGCGGCTATTCGCGCAACATGAAGCTGGAAGACACCACCATCGGCTGGCGTTTCATCAACCCGCTGATGAAAAGCCAGTATGGCGTCGATGCCATGCCGGAAACCGCCGACAACGTGGCTGATGACTACAAAGTGTCCCGCGCTGACCAGGACGCCTTCGCCCTGCGCAGCCAGCAGAAGGCGGCTGCGGCCCAGGCCGCCGGCTTCTTCGCCGAAGAGATCGTGCCGGTGCGTATCGCCCACAAGAAGGGTGAAACCATCGTCGAGCGTGACGAGCACCTGCGCCCGGAAACCACCCTGGAAGCGCTGACCAAGCTCAAGCCGGTCAACGGCCCGGACAAGACGGTTACCGCCGGCAATGCCTCGGGCGTCAACGATGGCGCTGCGGCACTGATCCTGGCCTCGGCCGAGGCAGTGAAGAAACACGGCCTGACCCCGCGCGCCCGGGTACTGGGCATGGCCAGCGCCGGCGTCGCGCCGCGTGTCATGGGCATCGGCCCGGTGCCGGCGGTGCGCAAGCTGACCGAGCGCCTGGGTGTGGCGGTCAGTGATTTCGATGTGATCGAGCTCAACGAAGCGTTTGCCAGCCAAGGCCTTGCGGTATTGCGTGAGCTGGGCGTTGCCGACGATGCGCCGCAGGTGAACCCCAACGGCGGCGCCATCGCCCTCGGCCACCCGCTGGGCATGAGCGGTGCGCGCCTGGTGCTGACAGCACTTCACCAGCTGGAGAAGAGCGGCGGCCGCAAGGGCCTGGCGACCATGTGTGTGGGCGTTGGCCAAGGTCTGGCGTTGGCCATCGAGCGCGTTTGATCGGTGCCGGCCTCTTCGCGGGTAAACCCGCTCCCACAGGGGGAACCACGCCTCCCTCTGTGGGAGCGGGTTTACCCGCGAAGAGGCCGGCGCTTTCGACACAAGGCCATTTGCCAGCCCGCAAGCTGAACGAGTGTGTTACCGGGTATGTCTAGACTTACCTGTGACCCTTCAGGAGTAAACACACCATGACCTCAACCTATTACACCGGTGAAGAGCGCAGCAAGCGCATCTTCGCTATCGTCGGTGCCTCATCGGGCAACCTGGTTGAATGGTTCGACTTCTACGTCTATGCCTTCAGCGCGATCTACTTCGCCGCGTCGTTCTTCCCCTCCGACGACCCCACCGTGCAGTTGCTCAACACGGCCGGTGTCTTCGCTGCAGGTTTCCTCATGCGCCCGATCGGTGGTTGGCTGTTCGGCCGCCTGGCCGACCGCCATGGCCGCAAGAATTCCCTGATGATCTCGGTGCTGATGATGTGCTTCGGCTCGCTGATGATCGCCTGCCTGCCGACCTATTCGAGCATCGGTGCCTGGGCACCGGCGCTGCTGCTGCTCGCCCGCCTGATCCAGGGCCTGTCGGTGGGAGGCGAGTACGGCACCACCGCGACCTATATGAGTGAAGTGGCCCTGCGCGGCCAGCGCGGCTTCTTCGCGTCGTTCCAGTATGTGACCTTGATCGGTGGCCAGTTGCTGGCGGTACTGGTGGTCGTCATCATGCAACAACTGCTCACCGATGAAGAATTGCGCGCCTGGGGCTGGCGCATTCCGTTCGTGGTTGGCGCCATCGCCGCGCTGATTTCGCTGATGCTGCGCCGCTCGCTGCACGAGACCAGCAGCGCCGAAACCCGCAAGGACAAGGACGCCGGCACCATCAAAGGGCTGTTCCGCCACCACACCGCAGCGTTCATCACCGTACTGGGTTATACGGCCGGCGGTTCGCTGATCTTCTACACCTTCACCACCTACATGCAGAAGTACCTGGTCAACACGGCCGGGATGCCGGCGAAGACCGCCAGTTTCGTGATGACCGGCGCGCTGTTCCTGTACATGGTGATGCAGCCGTTTTTCGGCATGCTCTCCGACCGCATCGGCCGGCGTAACTCGATGCTGCTGTTCGGGGCGCTGGGCACGCTCTTCACCGTACCGCTGCTGATGGCGCTGAAGACCGTGAGCAGTCCGTTCATGGCCTTCGTGCTGATCACCCTGGCGCTGTGCATCGTCAGTTTCTACACCTCGATCAGTGGCCTGGTGAAAGCCGAGATGTTCCCGCCGCAGGTCCGTGCGCTGGGCGTGGGCCTGGCTTATGCAGTAGCCAACGCGGCATTTGGTGGCTCGGCCGAGTACGTGGCCCTGGGCCTGAAGACCATGGGCATGGAAAACACGTTCTACTGGTACGTGACGGCCATGATGGCAATCGCTTTCCTGTTCAGCTTGCGCCTGCCCAAGCAGGCGGAATACCTGCACCACGATGATTAAGGACGTTGCATGAGCAACCAATTGTTCGACGCCTACTTCACCGCGCCGGCCATGCGCGATGTGTTCTCCGACCGTGGCCGGCTGCAGGGCATGCTCGATTTCGAAGCCGCGCTTGCGCGTGCCGAGGCCGCCGCCGGCTTGGTACCGCACAGCGCCGTGGCGGCCATCGAGGCAGCTTGCCAGGCCGAGCGCTATGACGTGCAGGCCCTGGCCGATGCCATCGCCACTGCCGGCAACTCGGCGATCCCGCTGGTCAAGGCGCTAGGCAAGGTGATCGCCAGTGGTGTGCCCGAAGCCGAACGCTACGTGCACCTGGGCGCCACCAGCCAGGATGCGATGGATACCGGGCTGGTCTTGCAGTTGCGCGCTGCACTGGACCTGATCGAAGCCGATCTCGGCAAGCTGGCCGAGAGCCTGGCTCGCCAGGCCTTGCTGCATGCCGACACGCCACTGGTGGGGCGCACCTGGCTGCAACATGCCACGCCTGTGACGCTTGGCATGAAGCTGGCGGGTGTGCTCGGTGCCTTGACTCGCCATCGCCAGCGCCTGCAGGAACTGCGCCCGCGTCTGCTGGTGCTGCAGTTCGGCGGTGCTTCGGGCAGCCTGGCGGCCTTGGGTAGCAAGGCCATGCCGGTGGCTGAAGCGCTGGCCGAACAACTCAAGCTGAGCCTGCCCGAGCAACCTTGGCACACCCATCGGGATCGGCTGGTGGAGTTCGCTTCGGTATTGGGCCTGGTTGCCGGCAGCCTGGGCAAGTTCGGCCGTGATGTCAGCCTGTTGATGCAGACTGAAGCCGGGGAGGTGTTCGAGCCTTCCGCACCGGGCAAAGGTGGCTCCTCGACCATGCCGCACAAGCGCAACCCGGTGGGTGCGGCGGTGCTTATCGGCGCCGCTACCCGCGTGCCGGGCCTGCTTTCGACGCTGTTCGCCGCCATGCCCCAGGAGCATGAGCGCAGCCTCGGCCTTTGGCATGCCGAATGGGAAACCTTGCCGGATATCTGCTGCCTGGTCTCTGGCGCCCTGCGCCAGGCCCAGGTGATCGCCGAAGGCATGGAAGTGGATGCCGAGCGCATGCGCCGCAACCTCGACCTGACACAAGGCCTGGTGCTGGCCGAAGCGGTCAGCATCGTGCTCGCCCAGCGCCTGGGCCGTGACCGTGCCCACCACTTGCTGGAGCAATGCTGCCAGCGGGCCGTGGCCGAACAGCGCCATTTGCGCGCCGTGCTGGGTGACGAGCCGCAGGTCAGTGCCGAGCTGAGCGCGGAAGAACTCGACCGCCTGCTCGATCCTGCTCATTACCTCGGCCAGGCCCGCGTCTGGGTGGCGCGCGCCGTGGCTGAACATCAACGTTTGACTGCCTGAAGGAGACCGCTGTGGCGCACTTGCAACTGGCCGATGGCGTACTGAACTACCAACTCGACGGCCCGGCCGATGCGCCGGTGCTGGTCCTGTCCAACTCGCTGGGTACTGACCTGGGCATGTGGGACAGCCAGATTCCGTTGTGGAGCGAGCACTTTCGCGTGCTGCGCTACGACACCCGTGGCCATGGCGCTTCGCAGGTCACTGATGGCCCTTACAGCATCGAGCAACTGGGCCGGGATGTACTGGCGCTGCTCGACGCGCTGGACATCCAGCACGCGCACTTCGTCGGCCTGTCCATGGGCGGCCTGATCGGCCAGTGGCTGGGTATCCATGCAGGCGCGCGCCTGCACAGCCTGACCCTGTGCAACACCGCCGCCAAGATCGCCAACGATGAGGTGTGGAACACCCGTATCGACACCGTGCTCAAGGGCGGCCAGCAAGCCATGGTCGACCTGCGCGATGCGTCCATCGCCCGCTGGTTCACCCCGGCGTTTGCCCAGCAGCAGCCACAAGAAGCCCAGCGCATCTGCCAGATGCTGGCGCAAACCAGCCCGCAAGGGTATGCCGCCAACTGCGCGGCCGTGCGTGACGCCGACTTCCGCGAGCAACTGGGTCGCATCCAGGTGGCGACGCTGATCGTCGCCGGCACCGAAGACGTGGTCACCACACCGGAGCACGGCCGCTTCATGCAAGCCGGCATCATCGGTGCCACCTACGCCGAGTTCCCGGCCGCGCACCTGTCCAACGTCGAAATCGGCGAGGCATTCAGCCGCCGCGTGCTCGACTTCCTGCTGGCTCGCTGAGGATTTGGCCATGGATGAGAAACAACGTTACGACGCTGGCATGCAGGTTCGCCGTGCGGTGCTGGGTAATGCCCATGTGGACCGCAGCCTGGAGAAGCTCAACGACTTCAACGGCGAATTCCAGGAAATGATCACCCGGCATGCCTGGGGTGACATCTGGACCCGTCCGGGCCTGCCGCGGCACACCCGCAGTCTGATCACCATCGCCATGCTGATCGGCATGAACCGCAACGACGAGCTCAAGCTGCACTTGCGCGCGGCAGCCAACAACGGCGTGACCCGCGACGAGATCAAAGAAGTGCTGATGCAAAGCGCGATCTACTGCGGCATCCCGGCAGCCAATGCCACCTTCCACCTGGCCGAGTCGGTGTGGGATGAGCTGGGCGTAGAGTCGCGGGGTTAAACCCCGCGCACGGCCACCGGCCCGGCATTGGCTTCCACAGCCTGTTTCAGTGCCGGGCACAGGCCCAACATGAATGCCGCTTCAGCCACCACGAACAGCGGGCCGATGATCAGCCCGCTGATATCGTCGATGAATGCCGGTTTGCGGCCTTCGTAATGATGCCCGACGAACTGGATGATCCAGCCCACCACGAACGCACCCAGCCCGGCGCCGAGCCACAGGCCGGTGGTTTGCGTGGCCAGTGCCTGGCCGAGCCACAGGCACAGGCCCAGCAGCAGGCCCATGACCAGGCCGAAGCGCAGGTCCAGGCGCAGGTAGAAGCGCACGGCAGCGGCCGCGGCGAGCAGGGCAGGTGATAGCCAGATACCGGCAACGTCCCAGCCGGGGCGCGACAGCAGCACTGTGACGGCGACGACGATCAACGGAATGCCGACGAAGTGAGTGGCGATGTTGCGTGGGTCGCGGTGGTAGTTGGCGTATTGACTCAGGTGTTCGACGAGGTTTTTCATTGTTGTTCCTCCCTGGTTTGCCTGATCGGGGTGTGCTGGCTGTGCTGGCCTCTTCGCGGGTAAACCCGCTCCCACAGGTACGGCGCAGTTCTCCGCAGCTGTGGTATCCCTGTGGGGGGGTTACCCGCGACAGGGCCGGCACTGGCAACCCATATAGCCCAGAATAGCCGGAAGCCACCACCATCATCAGCTCAGCGAATGGCCGTCACGCGCATTGGTGCATCCAGCCCCACCAGGGTCTCGATCATTGCCCGTGCCGCCGGTGACAACCGGTAGCCGCTGCGGCTGACCACTCCACACCTCACGCTCAGCACTTCCAGTGCCGGTGGCAGGTTGCGCCAGTGCAGGCGCACCAGGCGCCCGCTGGCGAGGTCCTCGGCCACGGCCTCTTCACTGGCCGTGCCCACGGCATCGCTGGCCAGCACCACGCTGCGCAATACCGCCAGGTGCTCGGTCTGCAGGTGCGGGATGAAGTCGCTGCGCCCACTGAGGTTGGCCAGGCGCTTGCGCACGCCAGGGGCGAGCAGGGCGCTGGCCAAGGGGTAGGCGAACAGATCGTTGGTCGACAGGCTGTCCTTGGCCAGCAGCGGGTGGCCGGGGCGGCAGAAGAACAGCCCGGGGCGCGGCGTGAGCGGTTCGGTGTGGAAGTTGGGGTCGGCTTCGAAGGGGCGGATGTCGTCAACGAAGAACTCGATTTGTTCGCGCCGTAAGGCCTGGCCCAGGCGCTCGGCATTGTCCACCATCAGCGCCGTGCGGATGCCGGGGTGGCTGGCGATGAAATGCTGCAATGCTTGCGGGACCAGGCGCACAGCCAGGGGCGGGCCGCTGCCAAAATGCAGCTCACCCGCGTCGAGCTTGGTCATCTGCAGCACTTCATTGCTCAACTGGTTGGCGCCTTGCACCAGGCGGCGGGCGTGCTGCAGCACCACCAGGCCCTCGGGAGTAGGGTGCAGGGCTTTGCTGGCGCGGTCGACCAGAGGGCACCCGAAGTTTTGTTCGAGGCTCTGGATGGCCCGGCTGAAGGCGGGTTGGGTGATGCCCATGGCTTCGGCGGCGCGGACGAAACTGCGGTATTCGGTGAGGGCGATGAAGTAGCGCAGTTGGCGAAGGTCCATGTCGAGGCTCTGCGGCGGAACAGGGCTCGATTTAAGCGGTTACTGCATATGTCGTCAAAGAAGGTTTATTGATTTGGTTATGTCTTTTAATTATTTAAAGGGCAGCTGGCCTCTTCGCGGCAAAAGCCGCTCCCACAGGTCTGACGCAGTACCTGTGGGAGCGGCTTTAGCCGCGAAGAGGCCGGTGGATTTAGAGGAGATTCAGCGGATAGCTCACGATCAAGCGGTTCTCATCGAACGCGTTGGTACTGAAATCCCGGCGCATGGTGGAATTACGCCATTTCACCGACAGGTCCTTGAAGGTGCCGGACTGGATCACATAGGCCAGCTCGCTTTCCCGTGCCCATTCCTTGCCGTCGGTCACGCCGCCGGCGGTGACATTGTCGCCCTTGATGTAGCGGTTCATCAGGGTCAGGCCGGGAATGCCGACGGTGACGAAGTTGAAGTCATGGCGTACCTGCCAGGAGCGCTCCTTGGCATTGTCGAAGCTTGAGTTGTAGCTGTCG
Source organism: Pseudomonas sp. 382 (assembly GCF_002759075.1). Classification (NCBI taxonomy): domain Bacteria; kingdom Pseudomonadati; phylum Pseudomonadota; class Gammaproteobacteria; order Pseudomonadales; family Pseudomonadaceae; genus Pseudomonas; species Pseudomonas sp. 382. Next base: position 16,935 of record NZ_PEMX01000035.1, on the reverse strand, counting down.
TTGGCCAGGGTGCCGCCACTGGTGCCGTTGACCCGCAGCCAGGCATTGTCACCGCTGACCTTCTGCAGGCCGACGTAGAAGGTGTTGCCCTTGTAGCGCGCCGAAAGCATCGCCGAGGCGGTCTTGTTGTCCAGCTGGCCTGCGCGTTCGGCGCCATCTTCCTTGCCCCAGAAATAGCCCAGGTTGGCCCCCAGCGTCCATTCGCCCAATGGCTGGCTGTGCACCACGTTGAGGTACTGCTGGCGGTAGATGTCCTTGAGCTGGGCGTCCCACAGGCCGATCATGGTGCGCTTGTCGTTGAACGTGTATTCACCGCCGCCAAAGTTGAAACGGTCGGAGGTGAAGGCCGCGCGGCCATTGAGCGACATGTCTTCCATGCTGGCGTCGTTGCGCGGGCTGTTACCGCGGAACTGGCCGGCATACAGGGTCAAGCCTTCGATCTCTTTCGAGGTGAGCTGGCCACCACGGAACGTCTGCGGCAGCGAGCGACCGTCGTCCGAGCGCAGGATCGGCAGTACCGGCATCCATTCGCCGACTTTCAGTTCGGTCTCGGAGACCTTGGCTTTCAAGGCCACGCCCAGGCGGCCGAAGTCGTCGGCGGGGCGGCCGTCGTCATGCACGGGCAGCAGCTGGGTGTTGGTGGTTCCCTTGCCACCGTCCAGCTTGACCGAGTACAGGCCGAGCACGTCAATGCCGAAGCCGACGGTGCCTTGGGTGAAACCGGAGCGGGCATCGAGGATGAAGCTCTGGGTCCATTCTTCAGCCTTGCCTTGCGGATGAGCCGGGTCGACGAAGTTGCGGTTGATGTAGAAGTTGCGCAGGTTGAGGCTGGCCTTGGCGTCCTCCAGGAACCCGCCATTGTCGGCGGCGTATACGGGCAGGGCGCAAGAAATGGCCAACAGGCCGGGCAGCAGCTGGCGTGCGGGTTGCGAAGTGCTCATCTGTCGTAAATCTCTTGTTTTTATGGGCGACCCGCTACTCGGCAGGATGCGGCCTGTAGGTGCGGGTCTTTTGATGAACTTGCGAAGCGTTGCGTGGGGGATGGTGCGGGGCTGGGCGGGGGTGAGGCAATTCGCCGCAAACGGTATTGGGCGGTAATCGAACGCTATGTAACGTCTAGTTAATTATTTGCCTGCACCGGCCTCTTCGCGGGCTTGCCCGCTCCCACAGGTACTGCACAGCCTTCAGATTCTGTGCAATACCTGTGGGAGCGGGCAAGCCCGCGAAGAGGCCAGTACAGGCGAGACACAAAAAAGCCCAGCGCGAGGCTGGGCTTGAGACGGTTGCCGGTCGATCAGCCTTTCGGTGTGTCCACCGAAGCCTGCTGGTTGGCCTGGCCACTCTGCTCGTACCAGCCACCGCCGAGCGCCTTGTACAGATTGACCTCGCTGGTCAGCTGCGAGAGGCGGTCGGTGATCAGCGACTGCTGCGACGAGTACAGGTTGCGCTGGGCATCGAGGAAGGTCAGGTTGCTGTCGATACCGATGCGGTAGCGGCGTTCGGCCAGGCGGTAGTAGTCCTGGTTCGCCTGCACCAGGTCGCGTTGCGCCTGCAGCTGCTCTTCGAAGGTCTTGCGCGCCGCCAGGCCATCGGAGACTTCCTGGAAGGCCGTCTGGATGGTTTTTTCGTACTTGGCGACGTTGATGTCCTTCTGGATCTTCGAGTAGTCCAGGCTGGCCTTCAGGCTGCCGGCGTTGAAGATCGGCAGGTTGATCTGCGGCTGGAACAGCCAGGTGCCCTGGCCGCCGGCGAACAGGTGGCCCATGTCGGGGCTCAGGCTGCCGGCGTTGGCGGTCAGGCTGATGCTCGGGAAGAACGCAGCACGGGCCGCACCGATATTGGCATTGGCGGCTTTGAGCAGGTGCTCGGCTTCCTGGATGTCGGGGCGACGCTGCAGGATCTCGGACGGCAGGCCGGCCGGCACTTCGGCCAGCTGGTCGGCATCGAGCTCCAGCGGCTTGGCCAGGTCGGCCGGAATGCCGGTACCCAGCAGCACGGTCAGGCTGTTGACGTCCTGCGCCACCAGGCGCTGGTACTGCGAGTACTTGACCCGTGCGCCTTCCACGGCGGTGCGCGACTGGCTGACGTCGAGCGCCGAAGCCACACCGACTTCGTTGCTGCGACGGGTGAGGTTGTAGCTTTCCTCGTAGGTCTTCAGCGTCTCTTCGGTCAGCTTGAACAGGGCCTGGTCGGCCTGCCAGGTGTAGTAGGCGTTGGCCACGCTGGCCACCAGGGCGATCTGCGTGGAGCGGCGCGCCTGCTCGCTGGACAGGTAGGTTTCCAGGGCCTGCTCGGTCAGGCTGCGGACGCGGCCGAACAGGTCCAGCTCATAGGCGCTGACACCCAGGGTGGCCGAGTACTGGCTGGTGATGCCGGATTCGCCGGTTTGCGACATGTTCGCCGGCACACGCTGGCGGCTGCCGCTGCCGGTGGCCGAAACCGCCGGGAACAGGTCGGCCCGCTGGATGCGGTACTGGGCACGATAGGCGTCGATGTTCAACGCCGCCACACGCAGGTCGCGGTTGTTGACCAGCGAGGTCTGGATCAGCTGCTGCAGTGCCGGGTCGTGGAAGAACTGGCGCCAGCCCTGTTCGGCGGCGGCGACTTCGGCCGACTGGGTCGGCGAGTACGCAGGGCCTTGCGGCCACTGCGCAGCCACCGGCGATTCCGGGGTCTGGTAGTCAGGAATCAGCGAGCAGCCGCCGAGAATGAAAGCGGTTACCGCCAGGGACAACAAAGACTTGGTCATTGCCCAGCCTCATAACGTGGAGTTTCAGGGGTGGCGTCCTTTTCCGGCTCTTTGCTGCCGAACAGCGACGACACTGCGACGAAGAATAGCGGTACCCAGAAGATTGCCAGGACGGTCGCACTGATCATGCCGCCGATCACACCCGTGCCGATGGCGTGCTGGCTGCCGGCGCCGGCGCCGCTGGAGATGGTCAACGGTACCACGCCGAGGATGAACGCCAGCGAGGTCATGATGATCGGGCGCAGACGCATGCGGCACGCTTCGATGGCCGAGTCGTACAGGCTGCGGCCCTGCTCATGCAGTTCCTTGGCGAATTCGACGATCAGGATCGCGTTCTTCGCCGCCAGGCCGATGGTGGTCAACAGGCCGACCAGGAAGTACACATCGTTGGACAACCCGCGCAGGCTGGTGGCGATCAGTGCACCGATGATACCCAGCGGTACGACCAGCACCACGGCGATCGGGATCGACCAGCTTTCATACAGCGCTGCCAGGCAGAGGAACACGAACAGTACCGAGAGGGCGAACAGCGCCGGCATCTGCGAACCGGAGAGTTTTTCCTCGTAGGACGTGCCGGTCCAGGAGAAGCCGACGCCGCTTGGCAGTTCACTGGCAATGCGCTCGACCTCGGCCATGGCGTCGCCGGTACTGTAGCCCGGGGCCGGGGCACCCAGGATTTCCATGGCCTCGACGCCGTTGTAACGCGACAGCTTCGGCGAACCGTAGGTCCACTCGCCCTTGGCGAAGGACGAGAACGGTACCATCTCGCCGGCGCCGTTGCGCACGTACCATTTCTGCAGGTCTTCCGGGCTCATCCGCGAGTTGGGTTCACCCTGGATGTACACCTTCTTGACCCGGCCACGGTCGATGAAGTCGTTGACGTAGCTGGCACCCAGGGCAATCGACAGGGTGTTGTTGATGTCGGAGATGGTCACGCCGAGGGCGCTGGCACGTTCGTCATCGATGGTCAGCTGGTATTGCGGTTCGTCGTTCAGGCCGTTCGGGCGCACGGCACTGAGGATCTTGCTCTGTGCGGCCTTGGCCAGGAACTGGTTGCGCGCTTCCATCAGCTTGGCATGGCCGACGCCGCCGCGGTCCTGCAGGAACACGTCGAAGCCGGTGGCGTTACCCAGCTCCAGCACCGCAGGCGGGGCGAAGGCGAACACCATCGCGTCACGGAAGGTAAAGAAGTGCTGCTGGGCACGCTGGGCCAGGGCGAACACGCTGTTCTCCTTGGAACGTTCACCCCACGGCTTGAGCATGATGAACGCCATGCCCGAGCTCTGGCCGCGACCGGCGAAGTTGAAGCCGTTCACGGTGAATACCGAGGATACGGTGTCGGCTTCGTCCTTGAGCAGGTACTCGCGCATCTGGTCGACCACCACCTGGGTGCGCTCGGCACTGGAGCCAGCCGGTGTCTGCACCTGGGCGAACAGTACGCCCTGGTCTTCTTCAGGCAGGAACGCGGTAGGGATGCGGGCGAACAGCCAGATCATGCCGACCACGATCAGCGCATAGGCCAGCAGGAACGGCACCTTGTTGCGCAGGATCGCGCCGACACTGCGCTCATAACCGTTGACGCTGCGGTCGAAGTTACGGTTGAACCAGCCGAAGAAGCCACCTTTGGCGGTGTGGTGCTCGCCTTTCTTCAGCGGCTTGAGCATGGTTGCGCACAAGGCCGGGGTGAAGATCAGCGCCACCAGCACCGACAGGCCCATGGCCGATACGATGGTGATGGAGAACTGCCGGTAGATCACACCGGTGGAGCCGCCGAAGAACGCCATGGGCAGCAGTACCGCCGACAACACCAGGGCGATACCCACCAGGGCGCCCTGGATCTGCTCCATGGAGCGCTTGGTTGCCTCCTTGGGTGGCAGTCCTTCCTCGGACATCACCCGCTCGACGTTTTCCACCACGACGATGGCATCGTCGACCAGCAAGCCGATGGCCAGGACCATGGCGAACATGGTCAGGGTGTTGATGCTGAAGCCCGCAGCGGCAAGGATGCCGAAGGTGCCCAGCAGCACCACCGGTACGGTCATGGTGGTGATGATGGTGGCGCGGAAGTTCTGCAGGAACAGGTACATCACCAGGAACACCAGGACCACCGCTTCGATCAGGGTGTGAATCACGCCGCTGATCGATTCGGTGACCACCGGGGTGGTGTCATACGGGAACACCGCTTTCACCCCAGGCGGGAAGAACGGTTCCAGGTCGGCAATGGTCTTGCGCAAGGCCTTGGCGGTGTCCAGGGCGTTGGCGCCGGTGGCCAGTTTGACTGCAAGGCCGGAAGCCGGCTTGCCGTTGAACTGGGCACTGACCGCATAGTTTTCACCGCCCAGGCCGACCTGGGCAACATCACCCAGGCGCACCTGCGAACCGTCGCTGTTGACCTTGAGCAGGATCTTTTCGAACTGCTCGGCGGTCTGCAGACGGGTCTTGCCGATGATGGTGGCGTTCAGCTGGGTGCCTGGCATGGCCGGGAGCCCGCCAAGCTGGCCGGAGGACACCTGCACGTTCTGTGCAGCCACCGCGGTCTTGACGTCGACCGGGGTCAGCTGGAATTTGTTCAGCTTGGCCGGATCGAGCCAGATACGCATGGCGTACTGCGCACCGAACACCTGGAAGTCACCCACACCGGCAGTCCGCGAAATCGGGTCCTGCATGTTGGAAACGATGTAGTTGGCCAAGTCGTCCTTGGTCATGCTGCCGTCTTCGGACACCAGGCCGATCACCAGCAGGAAGTTCTTCACTGCCTTGGTGACGCGGATACCCTGCTGCTGCACTTCCTGCGGCAGCAACGGGGTGGCCAGGTTCAGCTTGTTCTGCACCTGGACCTGGGCGGTGTCAGGGTTGGTGCCCTGCTCGAAGGTGGCGGTAATGGTCATGCTGCCGTCGGAGTTACTTTCCGACGACACGTAACGCAGGTTGTCGATACCGTTGAGCTGCTGCTCGATGACCTGCACCACGGTGTCCTGCACGGTCTGCGCCGAGGCGCCCGGGTAGGTCACGGCGATGGCGATAGCCGGCGGCGCGATGCTTGGGTACTGGTTGATCGGCAGCTTCAGGATCGACAAGGCGCCGACCAGCATGATCACCAAGGCGATCACCCAGGCGAAGATCGGGCGATCGATAAAGAACTTCGACATGGTTTACTCCGCTTTGGCGTCTGCTTTGGCCGCGCTGGCCTGATCAGGTTTGCCTGGCTGCTTGACGTTGGTGGCGTCGCTGACCTTGACCTCGACACCTGGGCGCACGTACTGCAGGCCCTCGGTGATCAGGCGGTCGCCCGGGTTCAAGCCTTCCTCGATCAGCCAGTCGCTGCCCAGGGTACGGCTGGCCTTGAGCTGGCGCAGTTCGACCTTGTTCTCCTGGTTGACCACCAGTGCGGTCGGCGCGCCCTTGAGGTCGCGGGTCACGCCCTGTTGCGGGGCCAGGATGGCATTGGCATTGACCCCGGCCTTGAGCCGCGCATGCACGAACATGCCAGGCAGCAGGGTGTGGTCGGGGTTGGGGAACAGCGCACGCAGGGTCACCGAGCCGGTGGTCTCATCGACCGCGACTTCGGAGAATTCCAGGCGGCCTTCCTGCTTCAGCAGGCTGCCGTCTTCCAGCACCAGCTGTACCGAGGCGGCGTTGTCGCCGGCCTTCTGCAACTGGCCGCTTTCCAGGTCACGGCGCAGCTTGAGCAGCTCGGCGGTGGACTGGGTGACGTCGACGTAGATCGGGTCGAGCTGCTGGATGGTGGCCATGGCGTTGGTCTGGCCATTGCTTACCAGGGCGCCTTCGGTGAACGCGGAACGGCCGATGCGGCCGCTGATCGGTGCGAGGACCTTGGTATAGCGCAGGTCGATCTGCGCGCTTTTCAGCGAAGCTTCGGCTTGCAATCGTTTGGCATTGGCGTCGTCGTATTCCTGTTTCGACACCGCCTGCTCGTTGACCAGCTGCTTGTAGCGCTCGGCCAGCGACTTGGTGGACTGCAGGTTGGCCTGGGCGTTGGCCAGGTTGGCTTCGTACACGGCCGGGTCGATCTGGTACAGCTGTTGGCCTTCCTTGACCTCGCTGCCTTCCTTGAACAGGCGCTTGAGGATGATGCCATTGACCTGTGGGCGTACTTCGGCGACGCGGTAGGCACTGGTGCGGCCCGGCAGTTCCGAGGTCAGAGTGAAGGGTTGTGGCTGGATGGTCACGACGCCGACCTGAGGAGCCTGCGCTGCGGGCGGGGCTTCTTCTTTCTTACAGCCACTTAGCAGGGTTGCCAGGGCGACGGCGGAAACCAGAGCGGTAACGGCTGGCTTGAATTGCATAGGATCCTCGGGTCGCAAGAGCAGGGAGACGCTCAAGAGTAATGGAAGAGTCTTGTCAGAAAAAAACTATCCGGTGGATAAATAGCTTACTAACGAATATACTTACATTCACGGTTGTTTGTAAATACCGCTGGGTAGTACTTGGCTACTACCGCAGCCCTTGATTAGCCCATCCGAGAGTCACCCTGCAGAGGTGACCCCGGCGGTTTCCCCCCTGCACAGCGCAGCGGGCCCAGATGAGGTTGCACTGCCATGGTCCGTCGAACCAAAGAAGAAGCCCAAGAGACCCGCGCCCAGATCATCGAGGCAGCGGAAAGGGCCTTCTACAAGCGCGGCGTCGCGCGCACCACATTGGCCGACATCGCCGAACTGGCGGGCGTGACCCGGGGGGCGATCTACTGGCATTTCAACAACAAGGCGGAGTTGGTGCAGGCGCTGCTCGACAGCCTGCATGAAACCCATGACCATCTGGCGCGGGCCAGTGAAAGTGAAGACGAACTGGACCCGCTCGGCTGCATGCGCAAGCTGTTGCTGCAGGTGCTCAACGAGCTGGTGCTGGACGCCCGTACCCGGCGTATCAATGAAATCCTGCATCACAAGTGCGAGTTCACCGATGACATGTGTGAAATCCGCCAGCAGCGCCAAGGCGCGGTGCTGGACTGCCATGTGGGCATCGACCTGGCGCTGGCCAATGCCGTTCGCCGAGGTCAGTTGCCGGCGGAGCTGGATGTCGGGCGCGCTTCCGTCGCCTTGTTCGCCTATGTTGACGGCTTGATCGGGCGCTGGTTGCTGCTACCGGACAGCTTCGATCTGCTGCGCGACGCGGAAAAATGGGTCGACACAGGGCTGGATATGCTGCGCTTGAGCCCCGCGCTGCGCAAATGACACTTTGTTAAGGATTGTGAGGAAGTGTTTCCCTCATGTATTAAGTGAGTATTAATGCTGTGGGCTCCCACAGCCCTTAACGGCCGCGCAATTGCCGGTCCGGCAACGCCAGGGCCGCCAGCAGCCCCAGCAAGGCAATTCCCGCACTGCCCAGCAACAACTGGCGGAACGTCTCCAGCAGTTTCATCTGCGTGTGCGGGTCCGCCTCACCTGCCTTCAGGCTCCCCAGCAGCGGGTTGCCCAGCAACTCGAAACCACCTTGTTGAAGCAGCGCCAGCAGCAGGCTGGACATGCAGGCCACGCCCATGGCCCCGCCGAGCGAGCGGAACAGGTTGGTAGTGCTGGTGGCCACGCCGATATCCTTGCTTTGCACCGCGCTTTGCGTACCCACCAGCGAGGTTGGGAACTGCAAGCCGCAGGCGATACCGGTCAGCAGCATGAACACGGCACTGAGCAAGCCAGCCTGGGGGGGCGTGATGGCCATGGCGAAGATTGCCATGGGCATCAGCACGGCACCGGCCAGAATCTGTGGTTTGAAGCGCCCGGTGCGGCTGGTCATGCGGCCACCGGTGTAGGCACCCAAGGGCAGGCCCATGACCAGCGGCAGCAGGTGCAGCGCGGCACTGTCGGCACCGGCGCCAGTGATGCCCTGGTAGCGCAGCGGTATCAGCATGGTCAGCGAGATCGACTGGAAGCTGGCGAAGAAGATCACCCCCCAGCACAGCACGGCCACCCGGTTGCCAAACAGGCCCATGGGCAGCAGCGGTTCCTGGCAGCGCCGCTCATGGCCAATGAACAGGCTCAGGCCAAGCAAGGCGCAGGCGAACAGGGTCAGCACCGCGGGTGCGCTCCACGCCTGGCCTTGGCCGACCAGGGTAATGCCCAGCAGCAGACTGCCCAGCCCGAGGATCATCAGTACCGCGCCGAGGTAATCGACCCGGGCCTGACGGTGCTGCACTGGCATGCCGGCCAGGGCGCGGCGGATCGCCCACAGCGCGACCAGGCCCAGCGGCAGGTTGATCCAGAACACCCAGCGCCAGGACAGGTACTCGGTCAGCCAGCCTCCGAGCACTGGCCCGGCCACGCTCGCCACGGCGTACATGCTGCTGAAGTAGCCCTGATAACGGCCCCGTTCACGCGGTGGCACGAAATCCCCGATGATTGCCTGGCTCACCGACACCATGCCGCCGGCACCGATGCCTTGCAGTACGCGCGCCATGACCAGCTGCTGCATGTCCTGAGCCAGGGCGCAGGCGATCGAGGCCAGGGTGAACAGGCTGATGCCTGTCAGGATCATCCGCCGCCGGCCATACAGGTCACCGAGCTTGCCGTAGATCGGCACGGCTACGGTCATCGCCACCATGTAGCCAGAAATCACCCAGGCAAGCAGGCCGACGTCGTTGAACCGGGCCGAGATGGCCGGCAGCGACACGGCGACGATGGTCTGGTCAAGGGCACCAAGGAAGATCGCCAGCATCAGGGCGGTCAGCACGTTGCGCAGGACGGTCGGGGGCAGGGCGGCTGTCACGGGAGTACCTTGTCTGGAAGGGTGACGCGATAGGCCGATTGTAACCCGAGTTAGGTAGCTTCCTATGTACTATCTGCATCGCCTATGCAAGATCGGCATTGGCGCATTCATCCAGAGCAGCATGGCTGCATGATATCGTTGGTATGCCACAGGGGCTGAAAGCCGCGGCCTGCACCAGCTTGGTGCAGCAATTTGTCGCAGGTTGTCAAGCCACTGTCTCCCACACCTTTTATTCCTCTGCCTGCATGTCGAGCATGACCGCCCAGATGGCGACGGTTGGAACAGGTCAGGTAGACCCGATTCAGGGGTCGGTAGCAACCGTTCAATTTCTACATATATAAGCGGAGTGATCATGCCCAAGGCTTCCCATCAAGATCTGCGTTTTGCCTTCCGCGAGCTGCTCGCTTCAGGGGCCTGCTACCACACCGCCTCCGTATTCGACCCGATGTCGGCGCGCATCGCTGCCGACCTGGGCTTCGAAGTCGGCATCCTCGGCGGTTCGGTGGCTTCATTGCAGGTGCTGGCCGCACCGGACTTCGCCCTGATCACCTTGAGCGAATTTGTCGAGCAGGCCACCCGCATTGGCCGTGTGGCGCAACTGCCGGTGCTCGCCGATGCCGACCACGGTTATGGCAATGCGCTCAACGTCATGCGCACGGTCATCGAACTGGAGCGCGCCGGCGTCGCTGCGCTGACCATCGAAGACACCCTGCTGCCTGCCCAGTTCGGACGCAAGTCCACTGACCTGATCTCGGTCGAGGAGGGGGTGGGCAAGATCCGTGCGGCCCTGGAAGCGCGTGTCGACTCGTCGCTGTCGATCATTGCCCGGACCAACGCCGGGGTGCTTTCCACCGAAGAAATCATCGTCCGCACCCAGAGCTACCAGAAGGCGGGTGCTGACGGTATCTGCATGGTCGGTGTGAAGGATTTCGAGCAGTTGGAGCAGATTGCCGGGCACCTGACCGTGCCGCTGATGCTGGTGACCTACGCCAACCCTGCCCTGCGTGACGACGAGCGCCTCGCTCGCCTGGGTGTGCGTATCGTGGTCGATGGCCATGCCGCCTACTTTGCCGCGATCAAGGCCACCTATGACTGCCTGCGCCTGCAGCGCGGCCAGCAGAACAAGTCCGAGAACCTGAGCGCCACCGAGCTCTCGCACACCTATACCCAGCCTGAGGACTATATTCGCTGGGCCAAGGAGTACATGAGCGTCGAGGAGTGATTGGCGTGGCGCCAATCAACTAACGGACGGCACTCAAGGTTGCGGTGTGGGGCACGCAGTGTTCCTGCTCGCAACGGTTGGCCGCACTGGGCTGGCTGCGTAGCAGTTCGGCCCGCCAGCAGGCCGAGCCATACAGCGCCGCGACCGCGGTCAGGGCCATGACCATGGCGACTCTTCTGGACTTGATGCCCATGGTGCTCACCTCCTGTTACTGCACAGGTGACACTCTAAGCATAGTCAATACAAATCCCGGTCCCACTCCGGTTCGTCCTTGAACCGTTGCACCAGAAAATCCAGCATGCTGCGCAAGGTCGCCGGCATATGCTTGCGCGAGGTGTAGACCGCGTTCAGGTTCAGCTCCCGTGGCCGCGCTTGCGGCAGCAGCCGCACCAGGGCGCCGCTGCGCAGTGCCGAGGCCGCCTGGTAGGTTGGCAGCATGGCGATGCCGGCACCTGCCAGTGTTGCGTTCTGCAGCGTCATGACCTCGTTGGCGCTGATGTTGCCTTGCACCGGCACGGCAATCTGCTGGCCGCCCACCTCGAAATGCCACAGGCTGTGGCCGAAATAGGCATGGGTCAGGCAGTTATGCTGGCTCAGTTCCTCGACCCGATGCGGCGTGCCGTGCTCGCGCAGGTAGGCGGGTGTTGCACAGATTACCGAACGGCACACGGTCAGGCGCCTGGCAATCAGGTTCGGGTCCAGATCGTTGCTGGTGCGGATCGCCAGGTCGATCCGCTCGTCCACCAGGTTGACCGTGCGATCGAGCATCTGCAGTTCAACCTTCACCCCAGGGTAGCGCCGCACATATTCGGCGACCGCATCGGCCAGCTGCGCCTGGCCAAACGACGTACTGACACTGATACGCAGGGCACCCTTAGGCGAATCTTGCGGTTGTTGCACGGCGGCCTGCAGGTCGCCGGCCAGGTCCAGCAACTGCCGGCAGCGGGGCAGGGTTTCCTGGCCGGCAGCAGTCAGGCTGAGCTTGCGCGTGGTGCGCTGCATGAGCCGTGCGCCGACCCATTCCTCCAGCTCGGCCAGGTAGCGCGACACCACAGGCCGCGACAGCTGCAGGTGGTCTGCCGCTGCCGACTGGCTGCCCAGATCGACGACGGTGACGAAAACGCGCATGGCGTTGAGACGGTCCATTATTTGCCCGATTTTAGAAACAAACTATGTCTGAGCATCGCATTTTTTGTCATGGATCGGGCAACTAAGCTGTTGCCCATCGTTCATCCCGCAGGAGTCACCATGTCGTTCTTCACCCCCTTGCGTGGCCTGCTGCTGGCCTGCATCACCCTGGCCGGCCCGGCACTGGCCTCCGAGCCGTTGCAGCTGGAGGTTTACAACCCGGGGCATCAGGCCATTTTCCCGGTCAGTTCGGTGATCGTCAGTGGCGAGAAAGAGGCCATCCTGGTCGATGCCCAGTTCGGCAAGGCCCAGGCCGAGCAACTGGTGCGGCGCCTGCAAGCCAGCGGCAAACGCCTGACCACCATCTACATCAGCCACGGCGACCCGGATTACTACTTCGGTCTGGACACCGTGACCCAGGCCTTCCCCGACGCCAAGGTGTTCGCCTCGGCAGCCACGCTGGCCCATATCCGCCAGACCATGGACGCCAAACTGGCCTACTGGGGGCCACAGATGGGCGCGGACAAACCGGCACGGCTGGTGCTGCCGCAGGTGCTGCACGGCCACACCCTGATGCTGGAAGGTCGGTCGCTGGAGGTCGTCGGCCTGGATGGCCCGCAACCGGATCGCAGCTTCGTCTGGATTCCGTCGATCAGGGCAGTGGTCGGCGGTGTCGTGGTTGCGCAGAACATCCACGTGTGGATGGCTGACACCCAGACAGCCAGGTCCCACGCCGACTGGCTTGCCACCCTGGCGAAGATCGAGACCTTGGCACCGCGTACGGTGGTGCCTGGCCATTACCTGGGCCAGAGCGACCACTCACTCGACGCCGTGCGCTTCACGTCGGGCTACATCCGCGCGTTCGATGCCGAAGCGGCGAGGGCGAAGGATAGCGGCGCGTTGATTGAGGCGATGAAACAGCGCTACCCCGCGCTTGCCGATGAGAGTTCGCTGGAGCTCGGCGCGAAGGTCGCCAAGGGCGAAATGAAGTGGTAATTGCGTTCAACTGACAGGAGCATTTTCGATGAGCAAGATCGCAATCATTGGCGCCACCGGCCGTGCCGGCAGCCAATTGCTGGAAGAAGCCCTGCGCCGTGGCCACAGTGTGGTGGCCATTGCCCGTGACCCATCGCAGTTGCAGGGGCGTGAAGGTGTAACCACCCAGGCATTGGATGCCAAGGACAGTGCCGCCCTGCAGCAGGCGGTCGCAGGCGTCGACGCGGTGCTCAGTGCAGCGCATTTCTCGACCCTCGAACCCCACGCTATCATCGAGCCGGTGAAGCGCGCCGGGGTCAAGCGCCTGCTGGTGGTGGGCGGCGCAGGCAGCCTGCTGCTGCCTTCCGGGCACCGCGTGATCGACAGCCCGGACTTCCCGGAGGCCTACAAGGCCGAGGCCAGTGCCGGGGTGCGTTTTCTCGATGTGCTGCGCCAGGAGCCGACGCTGGACTGGACCTTTCTCTCGCCATCGGCGGAGTTCGTCGAAGGCGAGCGCAGCGGGCACTACAAACTGGGCAAGGACCATCTGCTGATCGGTGCTGATGGCAAAAGCACGATCACCTTTGCCGACTTTGCCATTGCCATGCTCGATGAGCTGGAGAAACCGGCGCACTCGCGCCAGCGCTTCACCGTCGGTTACTGAGTCGTCTGCTTCGCGGGCATGCCCGCTCCCACAGGTTTCAAGCCTGGTGCCGAACCTGTGGGAGCGGGCGCGCCCGCGAATAGGCCCTCATTGACTGGCTCGGCTTTCCAGCCAATCGAACAATTCCACCAAGCCTGGCGGATGGCTCTTGGGGTGGCTCACCAGGTAATACCCTTTACCGGTCTGCACCTTCAGCGCAAACGGCATGCACAGCCGCCCCCCGCGCAAGTCATCACCGATCAGCGCCCAATCACCAATCGCCACCCCGGTTCCCTGCGATGCCATGGCCATCGCCATGTCTAGTGTTTCGAAATGCTGCTTCGGCCCCTGTGCCTCCAGCACCACGCCTGCGGCCTGCAGCCACAGCCGCCAGTCATGTTCATCCCGTGATGGATGCAGCAGCATGTGCCGGGCCAGATCCTGGATCTGCTGCAGGGGGACCGCCCCTTTCAACAGCGAAGGCGCGCACACCGGTGTCAGTTGCTCGTCGAACAGCTTGCGCACCCGCAGCCCATGGTTCGGCGCAGCGCCATAGACCACGGCGGCATCGAACCCCTCACGGCGAAAGTCCACCCCGTGCTGCACCGTGGTGGTCAACTCGACCGGCACGTCGGGTCGCAGCGCCTGCCACTCCATCAGCCGCGGCAGCAGCCAGCGCATCACGCAGGTCGGTGCCTTGAGCTGCAAGGTGGCGCTGCGCCCGCCCACTTCACGCACGCCTTGTTCGATAAGGCCGAAGATCTGCTGCACCCGAGGCAGCCAGTCCTGGCCTTCGCGGGTCAGGCTCAGGCCGCGAGCCTGGCGCTGGAACAAGGCGTAGCCCAGGTGCTCCTCGAGCCCGGCGATCTGCCGGCTGACGGCGCCTTGAGTGATATGCAGCTGCTGTGCGGCACGGGTGAAATTGCAGTGCTGTGCGGTGATCAGAAAGGTGTGCAGGGCGGGCAGGGGGGGTAGCCGTTTCATTGCGCTGAGCCATGATTACAGGACATGGCTAGTATGTGTTTTTTTGCATTGTGGCGGTAGCGCTGCCTTGGGTCCAATGGGCGCAGATTGCAACAAGATTCTCCCCAACAAGATCTTAGGTGAAACCCCATGGCAACCTGCGGCGAAGTATTGGTCAAACTCCTTGAAGGCTATGGCGTGGACCATGTCTTCGGCATTCCCGGCGTACATACCGTGGAGCTCTACCGTGGCCTGGCGGGCTCGTCGATCCGCCACATCACCCCGCGCCACGAGCAGGGCGCCGGGTTCATGGCTGATGGCTATGCGCGTACCCGCGGCAAGCCAGGCGTGTGCTTCATCATCACCGGCCCCGGGATGACCAACATCACCACCGCCATGGGCCAGGCCTATGCCGATTCGATCCCGATGCTGGTGATTTCCAGCGTGCAGTCGCGCGATCAGCTGGGCGGTGGCCGCGGCAAGCTGCACGAATTGCCGAACCAGGCAGCGCTGGTGTCGGGCGTTGCAGCGTTCTCGCAGACGCTGATGAGTGCCGATGACCTGCCGCAGGTGCTGGCTCGCGCCTTTGCCGTGTTCGATGGCGCCCGCCCGCGCCCGGTGCATATCGAGATCCCGCTGGACGTGCTGGTCGAGCCCGCCGACCACCTGCTGCCTGGCCGCCCTGTGCGCAGTGCTCGCGCAGGTGCTGCACCCCAGGCTGTAGCCGCCATGGCCGAACGCCTGGCCAATGCCCGCCGGCCGCTGATCCTGGCCGGTGGTGGCGCGCTGGCTGCGGGCGCACCGCTGGCGCTGCTGGCTGAGCACTTGCACGCACCGGTGGCACTGACCATCAATGCCAAAGGCCTGCTGCCAGCCAACCACCCGCTGCAGATCGGTTCGACCCAATCGCTGGTCGCCACCCGTGAGTTGGTGGAAGAGGCCGATGTGGTGCTGGCAATCGGCACCGAACTGGCCGAGACCGACTATGACGTGACCTTCAAGGGCGGCTTCAAGATTCCCGGCAGCCTGCTGCGCATCGACATCGACCCGGACCAGACCGTACGCAACTACCTGCCGGAACTGGCGCTGGTGGCGGATGCCGAACTGGCTGCGCAATCCCTGCTTGAGGCCTTGCGTCAGCTACCCGCACCGGTGTGTGCCGAGGGCTGGGGCGTTGCCCGTGCGCAGCGCCTGCGCGAAGCGTTGGCAACGGGCTGGGACCAGCCGACGCTGAGCCAGACACGCCTGCTCAGCAGCATTCTGCAAAGCCTGCCCAACGCCATTCTGGTTGGTGACTCAACCCAGCCGGTGTACACCGGCAACCTGACCCTGGACATGGATCAGCCGCGCCGCTGGTTCAATGCCTCGACCGGCTACGGCACCTTGGGTTATGCATTGCCAGCGGCGATGGGTGCCTGGTTGGGCAGCGCCGAGCAAGCGGCCGAGCGTGCGCCAGCGGTCTGCCTGATTGGCGATGGCGGGCTGCAGTTCACCCTGCCAGAGCTTGCCAGCGCGGTGGAGGCGCAGGTGCCGCTGATCGTGCTGCTGTGGAACAACCAGGGTTACGAGGAAATCAAGAAGTACATGGTCAATCGGGCGATCGAGCCGGTCGGGGTGGATATCCATACCCCAGACTTCATCGGCGTGGCACGGGCGCTGGGTGCCGAGGCTGTGCACGTGGCCGATGTCGCGCAGCTGCAGGCTGCGCTTGGCAAGGCGGTGGCGCGCAAGGGGCCGACCTTGATCCAGGTCGACCAGAACCAGTGGCAGGCTTCAGTGGTGGAGTGAAATAGAGTCTTTCCTGCCCGGGCCTCTTCGCGGGTAAACCCGCTCCCACAGGTACTCCCCAGCATTCGAGGCTTGTGGTGATCCTGGACTGCCCCCTAAAAGTTGGACAGTTCTATGCTGCAGCCTGAGCCCTGTACTCAACAGGGCTCAGGCCATTGAGCTTCAGTTTGATGCGGTCATGGTTGTAGTAGCGGATGTACTCGTCCAGGCCCGCTTTCAACTCATCGACACTCTCAAAGCGCTTCAGGTAGAAAAATTCAGATTTGAGCGTACCGAAGAAGCTTTCCATGGCCGCGTTGTCCAGGCAATTGCCCTTGCGCGACATGCTCTGTTTCACGCCTCGCCCACGGAGCTTGTGACGATACTGAGCCTGCTGGTAATGCCATCCCTGATCTGAATGCAGCACAAGCTTCGGCTTCTCTCCCAAGCAGTCGAGGGCCTTGTCGAGCATGTTCCCAACCAGGCTGTAGCAAGGACGTTTGGCCGTTTCGTACGCCACGATTTCACCGTTGTACAAATCCATCACCGGCGAGAGATAGAGCTTCTGTTGCGCCACCTTGAATTCAGTCACGTCGGTCACCCACTTCTGATTAGGCCGTTGGGCAACAAAATTTCGCTCCAGCAAATTCGCCGCCACCTTGCCGACAACACCACGATAGGAACGGTATTTCTTAGGCCGTACCACTGACTTCAACCCTTGCTCAGCCATCAGTCGTTCAACGACCTTCTTGTTCACCAGCTTGTCCT
>NZ_PEMX01000034.1:0-65006 GCF_002759075.1 Pseudomonas sp. 382 | reverse complement strand
CAACCCAAGCTCTGGTAATCCTGGCAAGAAAGCTCGCGCGGGTGGCATTCGCCCTGATGAAAAATCAGGACGAATACGTCACCAAAGGCGGGAAACTGGCTTGCTGAAAACCATAGAATCTCCCACAGGATCGCCAGAGTCTTCAAGCTTTGTGCAATACCTGTGGGAGCGGGTTTACCCGCGAAGAGGCCGGCACAGGTAGCTTGCATTTGCGGCGCCACGGGCATAGCTTCCTGATGTTTTCCCACTCTGTGCCCAGGAGCAACTTCATGTACACCGGCATCGTCCAGGCCGTCCGCCCTCTGCTTGATGTGACCACCTACCCGGGCCACAACCAGTTCACCATCGACCTCACCCCGGAACTGCTCGACGAGCTGAAGATCGGCGCCAGCGTCAGTGTCGAAGGTACCTGCCTGTCGGTCACCGAAATCGACGGCACCCAGGTCAAGTTCGACGCCATGACCGCCACGCTCGAACGCACCAACCTGCGCTGCTTCAAGGCTGGCCAGGGTGTCAATATCGAGCGCTCGGCGAAAATGAACGCCGAAGTGGGTGGCCACCTGATGGCCGGCCACATTGCCACCACCGCCGAGGTCGTCGAGCTGTCGATCAAGGAAACCGGCGCTTTCATCACCTTCCGCATGCCACCGCAGTGGGGCAAGTACGTTTTCCCGCGTGGCTTCATCGGGGTCAACGGTTGCAGCCTGACCGTCGCCGATGTCGAGGACAACGTGGTGACCATCAACCTGATCCCCGAGACCCTGCGCCAGACCACCTTCGCCCGCTACCAGGCCGGCGAGCTGCTGAATATCGAGGTGGACCACCAGACCATGGTGCTGGTGGATGTGGTGGAGCGCACCATCAAGAGCACCCTCGCCCGCGAATTGCCGCACTGAAGCCCGCACATGCTGCCCAACGCCCTCCCCGCGCGCACGGCCAGGCGCCTGCGCCTGCAGGTCCTGCGTGGCCGCGTCGGCCTTGGCCTGGTGGCCGGGTTATCGGTGCTGGCCGGCATGACGGATGCCATCGGCCTGCTGGCATTGGGCGATTTCGTCTCGTTCATGAGCGGCAACACCACGCGCCTGGCCGTGGCCATCAGTGACGCGGACCAGGCCATGGTGCTGCGCCTGAGCGGCGCCGTGCTGGGCTTCGTGGCCGGCAACGCGCTGGGTGTCATGCTGGCCCGTGGCTTCCGACGCCGAGCCTGGCCAGTGTTGCTGGTGGTCGCCACACTGCTTGCCTGCGCCGCAGCATGGCCGTTTGCGGCGACGTTCCCGGCGCTGCTGGCGGCCACCTTGGCCATGGGCATGATCAATGCGGTAGTGGAACAGGTGAATGGCCTGCCCATCGGCCTGACCTACGTCACCGGCGCACTGTCGCGCTTCGGCCGCGGCCTGGGCCGCTGGCTGCTGGGCGAGCGGCATAACGGCTGGCGGGTGCAGCTGGTGCCCTGGGCCGGCATGCTGCTCGGCGCTGCCCTGGGTGCCTGGTTACAGCAGCGCCTGGGCCTGCAGGCGATGGCCGGCAGCGCCGCGCTGGCCTGCCTGCTGGCGCTGGTGTCGCGCTTCATTCCCCGCACCTGGCAGCGCGGCTACATGCCGCGCTGAGCCTCAGTCGATACGCGGGTGCTGCTGCGCCAGCACCTGGCGCTTGGCCTCCAGCTCGGCGATCTGCGCGTCGATATCTTCGATCTTCTGCTCGATGTTGTCGTGATGCTCCTGCAACAGTTCGCGCGCTTCTTCGATGTCCGACGCCGCAGGTGCTGCGCCACGCAGCGGCTTGTTGGCGGTTTCCTTCATGGTCACGCCGGTGACCAGGCCGACCACGGCGATCACCATCAGGTAGTACGCCGGCATGTACAGGTTGCCGCTGCTTTCCACCAACCAGGCGGCGAGGGTCGGGGTCAAGCCGGCGATCAGCACCGAGATGTTGAACGCACTGGCCAGGGCGCTGTAGCGGATGTGCGTGGGGAACATCGCCGGCAAGGTCGAGGCCATCACGCCAATGAAGAAGTTCAGCAGCACGGCGATGATCAGCAGGCCGGAGAAGATCAGCCCCAGCGCGCCGCTGTTGATCAGCATGAACGCCGGGATGGCCAGGGCGAACAGCCCGACGCTGCCGACCACGATGAACGGGCGGCGGCCATACTTGTCGCTCAGCAGGCCGATGATCGGCTGCACGAACAGCATGCCGACCATGATCGCGATGATGATCAGCACACCGTGGTCTTCGCTGTAGTGCAAGTTGTGCGACAAGTAGCTGGGCATGTAGGTGAGCAGCATGTAATAGGTGACGTTGGTGGCGATCACCACGCCGATGCAGGTAATCAGACTGCGCCAGTGCTTGGTGGCAACCTCCTTGAACGACACCTTCGGCCCCGAGGCCAGGCCTTCGCGGTCACCCTGCTCGAGTTTGTCCACGTGTTGCTGGAACGCCGGGGTTTCTTCCAGGGCGTGGCGCAGGTAGAGGCCGATGATGCCCAGCGGCAAGGCCAGGAAGAACGGCAGACGCCAGCCCCATTCGAGGAACTTCTCTTCGCCGAGCACAGTGGAGATCAGCACGACCACCCCCGCCCCCAGGACAAAGCCGGCAATCGAGCCAAAGTCCAGCCAGCTGCCGAGGAAGCCGCGCTTGCGGTCCGGGGCGTACTCGGCGACGAAAATCGATGCCCCGGTGTACTCCCCGCCCACCGAGAAGCCTTGGGCCATCTTCGCCAGCAACAACAAGATCGGCGCCCAGATGCCGATCGAGGCGTAGGACGGAATCAAGCCGATGGCAAAGGTGCTCAGCGACATGATCACGATGGTTGCGGCGAGGATCTTCTGTCGCCCGAAGCGGTCGCCCAGGGCGCCGAAGAACAGCCCGCCCAGCGGGCGAATCAGAAATGGCACCGAGAACGTGGCCAGTGCCGCGATCATCTGCACGCTGGGGTCGGCATTGGGGAAAAACACTTTGCCCAGTGCATAGGCGACGAAGCCGTAAACACCAAAGTCGAACCATTCCATGGCGTTGCCCAGCGCGGCGGCGGTGATCGCCTTGCGCATCTTGGCGTCGTCGACGATGGTGATGTCTTTCAAACCGATCGGCTTGACACTTTTCTTGCGAGATTTCATGCCCGTTTCCCTGTTGCTGATAGCTCTATGGGATCTGATCCAACGGGACACTAAATAATTCAGCGCTTACTGCTTTTTTCCTGCGCCAGCGCATTGCGCGCACTGCAAGCGCCGCTCGGAAGCGGCGCTTGCTGACGGTCAGATCCCGTCGCGAGCGAGGTCCATGGCGAAATAGGTCAGGATCAGGTCGGCACCGGCGCGCTTGATCGCACCGAGGCTTTCACGCACCACCCGGCCTTCGTCGATGGCACCGGCCAGGCCGCCGAACTTGATCATCGCGTATTCGCCGCTTACCTGGTAGGCCGCCAGCGGCAGGCGCGACGCAGCGCGGATGTCGGCGATCACGTCGAGGTAGGCGCCGGCCGGCTTGACCATCAGCACATCGGCCCCTTCCTGCTCGTCGAGCAGCGACTCACGCACCGCCTCGCGGCGGTTCATCGGGTTCATCTGGTAGCTCTTGCGGTCGCCCTTGAGCGCGGTGCCGCCCGCTTCACGGAACGGCCCATACAGCGACGAAGCGAATTTGGTGGAATAGGCCATGATCGCGGTGTCGTGG
Organism: Pseudomonas sp. 382; assembly: GCF_002759075.1. Classification (NCBI taxonomy): domain Bacteria; kingdom Pseudomonadati; phylum Pseudomonadota; class Gammaproteobacteria; order Pseudomonadales; family Pseudomonadaceae; genus Pseudomonas; species Pseudomonas sp. 382. Next base: position 61,337 of record NZ_PEMX01000034.1, on the reverse strand, counting down.
AAACCGGCACCGTCCAGGGCGCTACGAATGGCCTGCACCTGGCCATCCATCGCCGCCGACGGGGCGATGAAGTCGGCACCGGCAGCGGCGGCGATGACCGCTTGCTTGCCCAGGTTGGCCAAGGTGGCGTCGTTGTCCACGCCATGGTCGTGCAGCACGCCGCAGTGGCCATGGCTGGTGTATTCGCAGAAGCAGGTGTCGGACATCACCACCATCTCCGGCACGGTGTCCTTGCAGATGCGCGACATGCGCGCAACCAGGCCGTTTTCGTTCCAGGTGTCGCTGCCGGTGGCGTCCAGGTTGTGCGACACGCCGAAGGTCATCACCGACTTGATGCCGGCGCGGGCATAGCGCTCGATTTCCTGGGCCAGGCGTTTTTCCGGGATCCGGTTGACACCCGGCATGCTGGTGATTGGCACGAAGTCATCGATGCCTTCTTCGACGAAGATCGGCAGGATCAGGTCTTCCAGGCGGAATTCGGTTTCCTGGAAGATCGTGCGCAGGGATTCGTTCTGGCGCAGGCGACGGGGACGAACGGACGGGAAACGGTTGGACATGACAGCTCCAGGGCATTTTTAACGGCGTATACCTTATGCCTGTCCGGCGCCAGTGAAAAGGCCGGATGACGAGATACTGCCTTGCGTCAATGGCAACAGCCGATTTTTGCCTGTGCGGCGAGGAAACGGCGGCACTAGTGTTGGAGCGCGTCTTGGCGCAACAAACGTGTACCGCCTTCGGTTTGAACTGCAATTTTTATCCGCTGCCCGTGCTCAGGCTGCTACAGCAATGGTTGACTCCCAGCGCTGATTGGCCCTCGGCAATCAGGTGGGAAGAGCGAAATGCCTGGCAGCGCAGGAACGGTCAGACCCTTACTGCATCCACGGCGGTGTCGGCTCTTCAGCCTTGGCCGGCCCATGCTCGGCCTCATCCCGCGCCGCACGGCGGCGGGCTTCATCGCGCAGGGTGGCGTCGATCTCGCGCATCACTCCGGCCACGTCGGCGGCATGGTCGTCTTCCTCGAACTGCCCGCTCAGCGGGCTGTCCGGGCGCAATTCACCGGCTTCGTACAGCGCCCACATCTCATCGGCGTAGCGGGTGGCCTTGAGTTCCGGGGCAAAGCGCCCGAAGTAATGCGCCATGTTCGCCACGTCCCGCTGCAGCATGCTGAACGCATGGTTGTTGCCCGCCGCGTCCACCGCCTGTGGCAGGTCGATGATCACAGGGCCGTCAGGGCCGAGCAGCACGTTGAATTCAGACAGGTCGCCATGCACCAGCCCGGCGCAGAGCATCAGCACGATCTGGCGGATGACGAAGGCATGATGCTCACGGGCCTCTTCGGCCTCCAGGTGCACGTCGTTCAAGCGGGGCGCGGCGTCGCCGTCGGCGTCGGTGACCAGTTCCATCAGCAGCACGCCGTCCTGGAAGTCGTACGGCTTGGGCACCCGAACGCCGGCATTGGCCAGGCGGAACAGCGCCGCCACCTCGGCGTTCTGCCAGGCGTCTTCGGCTTCTTTGCGGCCGTATTTGCTGCCCTTGGCCATGGCCCGGGCCTGGCGGCTGTTGCGGACCTTGCGGCCCTCCTGGTATTCGGCGGCCTGGCGGAAGCTGCGCTTGTTGGCCTCTTTGTAGACCTTGGCGCAGCGCACCTGGGCACCGCAGCGCACCACGTAGACGGCCGCTTCCTTGCCGCTCATCAAGGGCCGCAGTACTTCGTCGACCAGGCCGTCTTCGATCAGTGGTTCGATTCGTTTTGGTGTCTTCATCAGGCTGCGTTCGGGGGTCCTGGCTTGGAGGTTGGACATCCTCTCACAGGCAGTGATTGTCGTCAGCCCTGGTGTTTGTCGTTAGCCCTGGTGTTTGTCCTTAGCCCTAGTGCCTGCCTTGAGAGGTTTGGCGCCTGGGAGATCGAGCGCCGCCCGCGATGCGCCGCGCGGGCGGCGCTCGATCTCCCAGGCGCCACACCTCTCAAGGCAGACACCAGAAGCAACCACCACCTATCGGCTTATCCCCTCGCGGCTGTACACACCATCCACCAACCGCAACAAACCAAGCGGATTGCCATCCTGCAACGCCGCCGGCAACAAGCCATCCGGATAGTTCTGATAACACACCGGCCGCAAGAAACGATCAATGGCCAATGTCCCCACCGAAGTCCCCCGCGCATCGGACGTGGCCGGATACGGCCCGCCATGCACCATCGCATCGCTCACCTCGACCCCGGTCGGGTAACCGTTGACCAGCAGGCGGCCAGCCTTGCGTTCAAGCAACGGCACCAGTGCTGCGTACCGCTGCAGGTCCTGAGGTTCGGCAATCAGTGTGGCCGTCAGCTGGCCATGCAAGGCGCCCAACGCACGGCGCAGTTCGTCTTCGTCGGCCACTTCGACCACCACCGTGGTCGGGCCGAAGACCTCTTCCTGCAACAGCTCATCACCGCTCAGCAGCAAGCTGACATCGGCATGGAACAGCTGCGCCTGGGCCTGTTCACCGCCCTGCCCGGCCCCAGCCAGGTGGCGTACGCCCGGATGCTGGTGCAAGCGCGCTACACCGCTGGCATAGCTGCGCAGCGTGCCAGCATTGAGCATGGTCTGCCCTGGCTGATCGGCCACGCGTGCAGCCAGTGCAGCCACGAATGCCGAGAACGCTGGCCCCGCCATGCCGATAACCAGGCCCGGATTGGTGCAGAACTGCCCGCAACCCAGTACCACCGAAGCCGCCAGCTCGGCCGCCACCTGCTCGCCCCTGGCCTGTAACGCCGCCGGCAGTACCAGCACCGGGTTGATGCTGCTCATCTCGGCAAACACCGGGATCGGCTGCGGACGCGCTGCAGCCAGGTCGCACAAGGCCCGGCCCCCCTTGAGCGAGCCGGTGAAGCCCACCGCCTGGATCGCCGGGTGGCGCACCAGCGCTTCGCCTACGCCGGCGCCGTAGATCATGTTGAACACCCCGGCTGGCATGCCAGTAGCCTCGGCGGCCCGCTGGATCGCCTCGGCGACATACTCGGCAGTGGCCATGTGGCCACTGTGGGCCTTGACCACCACCGGGCAACCGGCAGCCAGCGCGGCAGCGGTATCGCCGCCTGCCGTGGAGAACGCCAGCGGGAAGTTGCTGGCGCCGAATACCGCCACCGGGCCGACACCGGTGCGGTACTGGCGTAGGTCAGGGCGCGGCAGCGGCTGGCGCTGGGGCTGGGCGCGGTCGATGCGGGCGCCCAGGTAGTCGCCACGGCGCAGCACCTGGGCGAACAGGCGCATCTGGTTGCTGGTGCGGCTGCGCTCGCCCTGGATGCGTGCGGCGGGCAAGGCGGTTTCGCGGCAGACCGTGTCGATGAAGGCCTCGCCAAGCGCATCCAGCTGCCCGGCAATGGCATCCAGAAACTGCGCACGGCGCTCTGGCGCCAAGCCGTTGTATTCGGCAAAAGCCTGCTCGGCGGCGCAGGCGGCGGCATCCACCTCGTCAGGCGTGGCCTGGGTGAAGACGACCGGCAGGGCCTCGCCCGTGCGGGAATCCAAACTCAGCAGGCGCACGCTGCCTGCGGCGCTGCGGGCGCCGCCGATGAAGTTGCTTCCTGACATGCTTGACTCCTGTGACAACGATTGAAGGCTCAAAGGCTTTTCACCAGGCCTGGGCGCACCGCGTGTTCAGAGGCAACGATGCCATTGCGCAGTGGCTCGCCGAAGGCGTCCAGGCTGACCTCGAAAGTGTCCCCCGGCCGGGCCTGGATACCGTCGGCGAACGACAGCGTGGCGGTGCCGAAATAATGCACATGGACATCGCCCGGGCGCAGGAACTGGCGGTACTTGAAGTGGTGGAACTCCAGGTTTTCGAAGCTGTGGCACATGTTCTGCTCACCGGACAGGAACGGCTTGCTCCACAGCTCCCGGCCGTCGCGCAAGATGCGGCTGCGGCCTTCCAGGTGCGCCGGCAGCGCGCCCAGGCGCAGTTCCGGGCCGAAGCTGCAGGCGCGCAACTTGGAATGCGCCAGGTACAGGTAGTTGCGCCGCTCCATCACGTGGTCGGAGAACTCGTTGCCCAGCGCGTAACCCAGGCGGAACGGGGTGCCGCACTCGCCGATCACATACAGCCCGACCAGCTCCGGCTCCTCGCCGGCATCTTCGGCAAAGGCCGGCAGCGGCAAGTCGGCACCGGGGCGCACGACCATGGCGCCATCGCCCTTGTAGAACCACTCCGGTTGCGCGCCCTGCTCGCCTGCGGGCGGCCGCCCGCCTTCAAGGCCCCACTGGAACATGCGCATGCTGTCGGTGACGGCACCCTCGGCCTGCTGCTGGTGCATCTTGTCGCGGGTGGCGGCGCTGCCCAGGTGAGTCAGGCCGGTGCCGGTGACCAGGCAGTGCGCCGGGTCTTCGTGGTCCAGAGGTGGCAGCACTCGGCCTTCGGCCAGGAGCGCCAGGTAGTCATGGCCCTCGCCCAGGCCCGCGGTTTGTACCTGGCTGACCAGGTCGCGGCCTGCCGCTATGGCCTGCAGCGCCAGTTGGCGGGTGCTGCTCACGCCGCGGATTTCCAGGGCGCGCTTGCCTTCCACCACGCCGACCCGGCGCTGGCCGGCGGCAGTTTCGAATTGGATCAGTCGCATGCTTGTGCTCGCTTGTCGGTTGCAATGTTCACGGATGCCTGGCGCTGGCGGCGCTCGAGGCGGTTGTAGACGACACCGGTCAGCACCAGCCCGAACAGCATCATCACGGCCAGGAAGTACAGGCCCGAGGACAGCTGGCCGGTGTGTTCCTTGAGCGCGCCGATGCCGAACGGGCCGAGATAGCCGCCGAGGTTGCCGATCGAGTTGATCAGGGCGATGCCGGCCGCCGCGCTGGCGCCAGAAAAGAAACGCCCAGGCAAGGTCCAGAAAATCGCCGTGCAAGAGAACAGCGCGAAAGCCACCAGGCACAACGCGGCCAGCTGCATCGCTGGCACGGTCAGCCAGGCGCTGAGAAACAGCCCCGTTGCGCCCAAGGCATACAGCAAGCCCAGGTGGCCATAGCGGTCGTTGAGACGGTCGGAGCTGCGCGGGATGATCAACAGGCCGATGATGCCGAACAGGTACGGCACTGCCGAAACGAAGCCAGTCACCAGGTCACTGCCACCGAACTGGTGGATCAGCGTCGGCAGCCACAGGCCCAAGCCATAGATGCTCAAGGTCACTGGCAGGTAGAACAGCGCCAGCAGCAGCACCCGGCCATCCTTCAGGGCGTGCAGCGGGTTGCCGTGGCGGGTCTGGCCGAACGCACGCTGGTCTTCGGCCAACTGCTCCTTGAGCCAGCTACGCTGCGCATCATCCAGCCAGCGCACCTTGTCCGGGCCGTCCGGCAGCAGGCGCAGGGTCGGCCAGGCCAACAACACGGCGGGTGCGCCGATGCAGACGAACAGCCACTGCCAGCCATGCAGGCCCAGGTTGCCATCCAGGCCCAGCAAGGCGCCCGACAGTGGCCCGGTGATCAGCATCGCCAGCGGTTGCGACAGGATGAAGAAGCCAAGGATCTTGCCGCGATGGCGCACCGGGTACCACTGGGTGATGTAGTACAGCACGCCAGGGAAGAACCCCGCCTCCGCCGCGCCGAGCAGAAAGCGCATTACGTAGAAGCCGCTGGGCCCGGTGACGAACGCCATGCCGACGGTGATCGCACCCCAGGTCAGCAGGATGCGGGCAAACCAGCGCCGTGCGCCGAAGCGATCGAGCAGCAGGTTGCTGGGGACTTCGAACAGAAAATAGCCGATGAAGAACAGCCCGGCCCCCAGGCCGTAGGCCGCATCACCGAGGCCGATGTCGGCACCCATGTGCAGCTTGGCAAAGCCCACCGCCGAACGATCGACGTAGGCCACCAGGTAAAGCAGGACCAGAAAAGGGATGAGTTTCAGGGTGATCAGGCGGACGAGCCGCTGCTCCTGGATCATGGCGAGGTCTCCGATTGTTCTTGTAATGGGGACAGCACATGGCCGGGGTTTCATGGGCAGACCTCCGGCGCGGTGAGACGAGCATATAGTATTACTATTTAAATCAACAAGCCTTCACAATGATGATTTTTAGCGATAGAGTCGAAGCATAACGACAAATAGTAATACCAATAAGGTGTCCGTCATGTCTGATAGCAAACGCCCCCTGCGCTCCGCCCAATGGTTCGGCACCGCCGACAAGAACGGCTTCATGTACCGCAGCTGGATGAAGAACCAGGGCATTCCCGACCATGAGTTTCAGGGCAAGCCGATCATCGGCATCTGCAACACCTGGTCCGAGCTGACCCCGTGCAACGCGCACTTTCGCAAGATTGCCGAGCATGTGAAGAAAGGCGTGCTGGAGGCCGGCGGCTTCCCGGTGGAGTTCCCGGTGTTCTCCAGCGGCGAGTCCAACCTGCGCCCCACCGCGATGCTCACCCGCAACCTGGCGAGCATGGACGTGGAAGAAGCCATTCGTGGCAACCCGGTAGACGCCGTGGTGCTGCTGACTGGCTGCGACAAGACCACCCCGGCCCTGCTGATGGGCGCCGCCAGCTGCGACGTGCCGGCGATCGTGGTCACCGGCGGGCCGATGCTCAACGGCAAGCACAAGGGCCGCGACATCGGCGCCGGCACCATCGTCTGGCAAATGCACGAGGCCTACAAAGCCGGGCAGATCGACCTCAACGAGTTCCTTTCGGCCGAAGCTGGCATGTCGCGTTCGGCAGGCACCTGCAACACCATGGGCACCGCTTCGACCATGGCCTGCATGGCCGAGGCCCTGGGGACCTCGCTGCCGCACAATGCGGCGATCCCGGCGGTGGACTCGCGCCGTTACGTGCTCGCTCACCTGTCGGGCATGCGCATCGTCGAGATGGTCAACGAAGACCTGCGCCTGTCGAAGATTCTTACCCGCGAAGCCTTCGAGAATGCCATCCGCGTCAACGCCGCCATTGGTGGCTCGACCAATGCGGTGATCCACTTGAAAGCCATCGCCGGGCGCATCGGCGTCGACCTGCAACTGGAAGACTGGACCCGCGTCGGCCGCGGCACGCCGACCCTGGTCGATCTGCAGCCGTCCGGGCGCTTCCTGATGGAAGAGTTCTACTATGCCGGTGGCCTGCCTGCCGTGATCCGTCGCCTGGGCGAGCACAACCTGCTGCCCCACCCCAGCGCGCTGACCGCCAATGGCAAGAGCCTGTGGCACAACTGCCAGAGCGCACCGCTGTATGACGAAGCGGTCATCCGGCCGATCGACAAGCCGCTGGTGGCCGACGGCGGCATCTGCATCCTGCGCGGCAACCTCGCCCCCAAAGGCGCGGTGCTCAAGCCCTCGGCGGCAACCCCCGAACTGATGCGCCACCGTGGCCGTGCGGTGGTGTTCGAGAACTTCGAAGACTACAAGGCGCGCATCAACGACCCGGCGCTGGAGGTCGACGCCAGCTCGGTGCTGGTGATGAAGCATTGCGGCCCGAAGGGTTACCCGGGCATGGCCGAAGTCGGCAACATGGGCTTGCCAGCCAAGCTGCTGGCCCAGGGCGTGACCGACATGGTGCGCATCTCCGACGCGCGCATGAGCGGCACGGCGTATGGCACCGTGGTCCTGCATGTGGCGCCTGAAGCTGCGGCGGGTGGGCCGTTGGCGGCGGTACGCGAAGGTGACTGGATCGAGCTGGACTGTCATGAGGGCCGCCTGCACCTGGATATTTCCGAGGCGGAACTGGCCGGCCGCCTGGCAGATCTGCAGGTGCCGCAGCCGTTGATCAGCGGAGGCTATGCGAAGTTGTACATCGACCATGTGATGCAGGCCGATGAAGGTTGTGACTTCGACTTTCTGGTGGGCTGCCGAGGCTCTGCTGTGCCCAAGCACTCCCACTGAGCCTGCACTGGCACTGTGCGGGAGCGGGCATGCCCGCGAAGCAAGCAGCGCGGTGCGTAGCACCGGCTTTGCCGGTGTTCGCGGGCCTGCCCGCTGCCACAGGGGCCGGTACAGCTTGACTGATGCTATGATGCCCACCCCGCTCCGATGGACCGCCAGCACCCCACATGAACTACCGTCAGCCCACCACGCGCAAGAGCATGCACGCCACCCTGGTCCAGGACCTCGGCCTGCAGATCGTATCCGGCCAGCTCCAGCCGGGGCAGAAACTGCCCGCCGAAGCCAGCCTGTGCGAGGCCTATGCGATCAGCCGGCCGGTGTTCCGTGAAGCGATGCGCGCCCTCACCGCCAAGGGCCTGATCGAAGCCCGCCCCCGTGTCGGCACCTTGGTGCGCCCGCGCCACGCCTGGCACATGCTCGACCCCGACGTGCTGCACTGGCTGATGCAGGCTACGCCGCAGCAAGAGTTTTTCAACACCCTGTCCAGCGTGCGTTGGGTCATCGAACCTGCCGCCGCCGCACTGGCCGCGACCAATGCCAGCGCCGAGGATGTCGCCTCGATCAGCGAGGCCTATCAGCGCATGGAAGCCGCACGCACCCACGAAGAGCGCCTGCAGCCGGACCTGGACTTCCACGCACGTATCGCCGACGCCACCCACAACGACCTGCTCGCCTACCTGTGCAACATGCTCTCGCTGGCCCTTCGCGAGTCGGTGCGCTACTCCAACCAGCGCCCCAACTTCGACGAACTGGCCCTGCCGCGGCACAAGGCGATCCTCACGGCTATCCAGAACGGTGACGCCCTCGGCGCCCGGCATGCTTCGCTGGTGCAACTGGAAGATGCCCGGGTTGCGTTGAGCAAGGTGCTCGGCCAGGACCCGATCGGCTAAGCCTCACCGCCGCTGCAAGCAAGCACTTCTGAGGCCTCAGGCCACGGCTCGGCGCTGCATGATGAAGTACCGGGCCCGGTCGAACGCCCAGTTGTACACCACGGTGTAGGGCAAGATGATCACGAAGAAGCCCAGCTCGACCATGAACGCCTGCAGCAGCGAGATCTCCAGCATCCAGGCCGCCACCGGCAGGCACCAGACCACCAGGCCCGCCTCGAAGCCCAGGCCATGGACGAGGCGCGCCGGGGCTTTCCACTGACTGCGAGGCGTCGCCACGAAGCGGTCGACGAGCGCGTTATAGACCATGTTCCAAGCCATTGCGATCAGCGACAGCGTTACCGCCAGGGTGCCGGCCGTGGCCAGCGACTTGCCCATGATCCACGAGAGCAAGGGCGCACACAGCAGCACGGCGAAGATTTCATAGCCGACGGCATGGACCATGCGTTCGGTGAAAGAGACTTTGTTCATGGCAGATTCCAACATGTGGTTACGTGGCCCCATTTTCTTTGATGGAACAGATGCTTGCGATATAGCTCCCATCGGTTTTATCAATACCAAAGCGCGCTAAGGGACTCGTAAGTGCAATGGCGTCGCCGCACCGCCCCCAAAGTTGTACAGCCTCAGGCACAGAAGCCCACAAAGACCTCGATATGGCTATTTTGTCGCCCGATTTGGCTGATAAACCGTCTTCTCTACGAAAAATAATTGTACAAACAGCTTTCCTTGTACAAGTATTGGGGCAATACTTCGCCTCAGGGAGCGTGCAAGCACCTCCAGGACATCGGCACGGAGCCATACCACCGCCCCACACGAGGTGCCAGCTTGTCTACAGAACTCATACCCGTCACGGCTCAGCGGCCCCACGGTTGCCGCAACTGCAAGGACAATCGCGGCTTTGATGTCGATTTCACCATGGCCTTTCAACCGATTGTAAATACCTTCAACAACACTGTATTCGGCTATGAATCTCTGGTTCGCGGCACAGACGGAGCGGGTGCCAAATCCATTTTGGACAAGGTCAATGAGTCTAATCGATACCGCTTCGATCAAGCATGCCGTGTCAAAGCCGTTGAATTAGCCGCAAAAGCCAGCGTTCAAAATTTTTTAAGCATCAATTTTTTACCCAACGCGGTCTATCAAGCAGACGCCTGCATACGCACCACACTGGAGGCCGCCGAGACATTCGGATTCCCGATTGATCGAATCATCTTCGAAGTCACTGAAGGCGAGAGCATCCGTGACAAATCTCATATCAAGAACATCATGAGCTCTTACAGGAAGCAGGGTTTCAAAACGGCTATCGATGATTTCGGCGCCGGCTACTCTGGACTCAACTTACTTGCCGATTTTCAGCCGGACATCATAAAAATCGACATGGAACTCATCCGAGGGATTCAGCACAGCAAAGCCAAAAGAGTGATAACCCATGGAATCGTAACGATATCCAAGGGGCTCGGCATCGAGGTCATCGCCGAAGGCGTAGAAACCTTGGAAGAATTGACGACACTGCAAGACATTGGCGTCAACTTATTTCAAGGGTACTTTTTCGCCAAGCCCGCGATCGAAACCCTCCCCCGTATTAGTTGGCCTTAGCCACGACATCGATGACACAGAAGCACCGAGCCCAAAATCAAAGCAGCACTAGGAAAGCTTATGTTTAATACTCGATTAAAGCTCGAACTTGAACATGCCTCATCGGCGTTAAGGTACACGGAGGCAAGAACGCGCGCCATCGACCTGTCCAACCTGGTGATGGCGCTTACACCGAACGGCACCATCATCAGCGCCAACCAGAACTTGCTACATGCGCTGGATTACCGTCAAGACGAACTGATTGGAAAGCATCACAGCCTGCTCGCCCCGAAGGATGACACCCCTACAGGTATAAATAGCGACCTTTGGACAAAATTGCGCAGAGGTGAGTATGTTCGCGATCGGTTTGCGCTCTGTAATAAAGCGGGAACGAAAGTATGGATGGAAGCGAGCTACAATCCGATTCTCCGCTCAGATGGCGGCGTAGAAGAGATCCTGATGCTCGCGACCGTTGTAACAGACCGGGTAAAGATTGAGCAAGAGCAAAGGGGTGTAATAGACGCCATCCATCGCGCCATGGCCATTGTCTCGTTCGACCTGAACGGGCACCTCATTGAAGCCAATCAAAACTTTCTGCGCACATTCAAATATGAAGTAAAAGATATCCAGGGCAAGCATCACCGATTGTTTTGCACGCCGCAGGAAGCGGACTCGGCTGAATACCAACAATTCTGGAAACGGCTGAACGCAGGTGAGTTTTTCTCTGGCCGCTTCCAGCGAGTTGACCGGCACGGCAATACCGTCTGGCTGAGCGCGACTTACAACCCGGTCTTCGATACCGAGAACAGGCTGTACAAAATTGTCAAATTTGCTCGCGACATAACACCTCAAGTCAACCACCAACACGCTGAATCAGCGGCTGCCGCGCTGGCTTATGAAATCGCCCACAACACCGACCGCAGCGCTCACGAGGGCGCACTTATCGTTCGGCAAACCATCGCCACGGTGCGAGAAATTGCCGATGAGCTTTCCAGAGCCGCGGAGCAGATTCAGGCAGTCAACAGGCAATCCGAAGCCATCACCCGCATCATTCAAACGATACGCGAGGTTGCCGAGCAAACAAACCTCTTGGCCCTGAATGCAGCGATTGAAGCGGCCCGAGCGGGAGAGCACGGCAGGGGTTTTTCCGTGGTAGCAGACGAAGTTCGCAAGTTGGCAGTGCGTACCGCCCAAGCAACAACGGAGATCAAGGATGTGGTAAAGCGAAACCATGATCTCTCCCTCGTCGCTGTCCACGGCATGCAGAAAAGTCTTGGTAAAGCCGACCTCGGCGTCGAAATGGTTGGCCAGGCGGGACAGGTGATCGAGGACATTCAAAGCGGAGCGCGCCAAGTCGTGGAGGCCGTCAAGCTGTTCAGCAACGCTGTGGAACACTCATGACAGCCCACGTCATAGCAACCCGGGGAAGGCAGCATCCAGCAGCCCTGGCTCCTTCAGGATCGCGGCACTGCTGACGATATCCGGGGCCAGCCATCGGTCCTGGACATAGGCCGGCACCCGCTCGCGCAGCAAGCGCCAGGCAACCTCCGTCCCTGCCCCAAAACGCTGCTCCTTGAGGAACTCGAATGCCTGGGCCGCCAACAGGTACTCGATGGCAAGGATCTGCGTGCAGTTCTCCAAGGCGCGGTGCAGCTTCAACCCGGCATTGGTGCCCATGCTCAAGTGATCCTCCTGCAGCCCGGAGGTGACGTAGTTGTCGATGACAGCCGGTTGCGCCAACTGGCGGTTTTCCGCACACAGGGAAGCGGCCACGTACTGGACAATCATCATGCCCGAATTCACCCCGGGCTGGCTGACCAGGAACGCCGGCAAGCCACTGACCAACGGGTTGATCAGGCGGTCGAGCCGGCGCTCGGCAATCGCCCCGATCTCGGCCACCGCGATGGCCAGCAAGTCAGCCGCCATGGCCACCGACTGGCCGTGCGGGTTCGCCTGGGAAACCACTCGATAGGACTCGGGCGTACCCAGCAACATCGGGTTGTCGGTCGTGGAATTGAGTTCGGTTTCAATCTGCCGCGCAGCGTGGGCCAACTGATCGCGGGCGGCGCCATGAACCTGCGGGATCGAACGAATGCTCAAGGCATCCTGGGTGCGGATGCCATGGCTGCTGGCAATGACTTCGCTGCCGTCAAGCAGGCGGCGCAAGTTGCTGCCCACACGCTGCATGCCGGGGTGCGGTTTGAGCGCGATGACTTGCGCGTCGAACGCATCGAGTTGGCCACGCAGGGCTTCGAAGCTCATTGCACCGATCACGTCCGCCCATTGGCTCAACCGCGTGGCGTCATCCAGAGACAGGCAGCTCAGGCCGGTCATGCACGGGGTGCCGTTGACCAGGCACAGGCCATCCTTGGCGCCCAGCCTGACCGGCGCCAGGCCAACCTCGGCCAAGGCTTGCTGCGCAGGTACGATCTGACCGCGATAACTGACCTGGCCGACGCCCAGCAAGCTGATGCTGATATGGGCCATGTGGGTCAGATATCCCACCGACCCCTGCTTCGGAACCTGTGGGGTAATGTGCTGATTGAGCAGTGTCAGCAGCGCCTCGACCACCTTGCGTTGCAGGCCGGAACGGCCCTGGCTGAAATTGATGACCGCCGCGCACATGATCGCCCGGGTCTGTTCATCCGACAGCGCTGCCCCCACGCCGCAGGCATGGCTGAGCAGGGTATTGCGCGACAACTGGCTGAGCTGTTCGTCTTGCAATGAGACATTGCACAAGGCGCCAAGCCCGGTGTTGACACCATAGGCGCGTTCACCGCTGGCAACGATGCGCTGGACAATCGCCTGGGCGTTGTCGATCCGCGCCCAGGCCGAGGGCGCCAGCTCGAGCCTGGCGCCATGCCGCGCCACGGCCACCACGTCCTGCCAGTGAACAGGCGCATCGGCGATGATGATTTTTTTGGCAAACGACATACACGCAATTCCTTAAAGCGAAGCTACGCGGCGCTGCACGAAACGATCGACGTATTCGTCCGCAGGCTGATAGAGGATTTCCTTCGGCGTGCCGACCTGGATCAGGCGACCGTCTTTGAGAATGGCAATCCGGTTGCCGATACGCACCGCTTCATCGAGGTCGTGAGTGATGAAGACGATGGTCTTGTGCAGGGTCTTCTGCAGCTCCAGCAGCTGGTCCTGCATTTCGGCGCGAATCAGCGGGTCGAGCGCACTGAAGGCTTCGTCCATGAGGATGATGTCAGTGTCGGCGGCCAAGGCACGGGCCAGGCCGACGCGCTGGCGCATCCCGCCCGACAACTGGTGCGGGTACGATTTTTCATACCCCTTCAAGCCCACGGTGTTGATCCAGTGCAGGGCTCGCTCAGTGCACGTGGCCTTGTTCTCGCCACGGACTTTCAGGCCATAGGCGACGTTGTCCAGCACGCTGCGGTGCGGCAGCAGGCCGAAGCTCTGGAACACCATGCTGATCTTGTGTCGGCGGAATTCCCGCAGGGCCGGCAGGTCGTATTGCAGGATGTCCTCGCCATCGACCAGGATCTGGCCACTGGTGGGGTCGATCAGGCGGTTGAAGTGGCGCACCAGGGTTGATTTGCCCGAGCCCGACAGCCCCATGATCACGAAGATCTCACCGCTGCCGATGGACAACGAAAGGTCGTTGACGCCAACCACACAGCCGGTTTCGGCCAGCACCTGGTCCTTGGCCTTCTTCTGGCGGATCAGTGCCAGGGCCTCTTCGGCGCGCGCCCCGAAAATCTTGAAGACGTTCTTCACTTCGATCTTGTTCATCATCTGCTTGGCGCTCATTTGCCCACCCCATGCCGTGGCCGGCCATAAGCCTGGGTAATACGGTCGATCACGACCGCCAGAATCACAATGGCCAGGCCCGCTTCCAGGCCACGGCCGACGTTGAGGGTCTGAATGCCGACCAGGACGTCTTCACCCAGGCCACGGGCCCCGATCATCGACGCGATGACCACCATCGACAGGGCCATCATGGTGGTCTGGTTGATACCCGCCATGATGCTCGGCAACGCCAGGGGCAGTTGCACGCCGAACAGCTGCTGCAGGCGATTGGCGCCGAAGGCATTGATTGCCTCCATCACTTCGCCATCCACCTGGCGAATCCCCAGATCGGTCAAGCGGATCAGTGGCGGGGCGGCATAGATGACGGTGGCAAAGATCGCCGGCACCTTGCCCAGGCCGAACAGCATCAGCACCGGGATCAGGTACACGAAGCTGGGCATGGTCTGCATGATGTCGAGCAGCGGCATCAACACCGCCCGCAGGCGGTCGTTGCGCGCCGACAGGATCCCCAGCGGAATGCCCACCAGCACCGAGATCAGCGTGGCCACCAGCATCAGCGCCAGGGTCTGCATCAGCTTGTCCCAGAGGCCTACCGCACCGACCAGGAACAGCAAGCCGACGATCACGGCGGTGGCCGCGACCTTGCGGGTGGCGTGCCAGGCAATACCCGCGACGATGGCCAGCACCAGCCACCAAGGGGTCGCGCGCAGCAGGCCTTCGAGGTTGACGATGGCCCACAACAGGGTGTCGGAGACGTGCCGGAACACATCGCCGTAGTTGCTTACCAGCGCATCGACCCAGCCATTGACCCAGTCGGCAATGGAGAACGTGAAGTTTTTGGGAAACATGGAATTGTCTCGAGCAAGTGCATGGAGCGGACCGACGTGGGTTTATCCGGCAAGCGCCGGACGCCCCCCGCTTTCAGAGTGCCGCATCGACCTTCTTGGCTGCGTCTTCGCTGACCCAGCTGTGCCAGACTTCGGGGTGTTCCTTGAGGAACAACCTGGCCAGCTCCGGCGACTCGATACGGTCTTTGCTCATGCGCGCCAGGTTCTGGTTCAGCAGGTCGATCGGCAGATTGACCTTTTCCAGTACCGCCACCAGTTCCGGCGCCTGCTCGTGGAAGGCCTTGGACACCCCCACCTTGATGGTCACGGATTTGTCCACGCCGGGCTTCTCGTCCAGCTTGACCAGGTCGGCCTGGCCCATCAACGGCGTCGGTGACCAGTAGTAGAACAGGATCGGCTCACCACGCTTGTAGCTCGACAGCACGGCGGCATCCAGCGCCGGGCCGGTGCCCGGGCGGAAGTTGGTATAGGTGTTCTCCAGGCCGTATTGCTTGAGCATTTCGCTGTTGTCCAGCTCACAGGTCGGCGATGCGCTTGAGGTTGGGTGCCTTGGCTTCGAGTTTGCGCCTGGCATCGCCTTCGATCACATAACGCGGCACGTACCAGCCCTCGACCGCGCCTACCACCGGGGCGCCGACGCCGACGACCTTGCCGGCAGCCGCAGCCTTGTTCCATACCTCGCTGCGCCCTACCCATTCTTCGGCGAATACCTGGATATCGTTGCTGCTCAGGGCGTTCTCCATGGAGATGGAGTTACCCGGCAGGCTATCGGTATCGCAGCCGTAACCGTTTTTCAGCACGAACTGCATCACGTCGGTGAGCAGCATCCCGCTTTCCCAGTTCAAACCGGCGAATTTGACCGGTTTGCCAGACTCGCACCAGTTGGCGGCCTGGCTGCCGCCAGCGCACGCCAGCAACCCGAGAGAGAGTGTCGTGGTCAGCAGAGCCTTTGTAATTGTCATTGTGACGCTCCCAAACAAGAACATTGATTGCAGTATTCGAGGGCATCCGGCCCAAAGAGGGACGCCAGCCTGGCTGGCGTGCCGTCCTTGGTGAGCACTGCGCAGGAGAAATATTTCACAATGTAAAAAAAGGATAAAATAATAAGTGCTGATGCATCACAAAGGAAAAACCTATGAAGTTCACACTGCGCCAACTGCGCTATGCGCTCGCAGCGGCCAAGCATGGAAACCTGACGGCTGCGGCCATGGAACTGCATGTTTCACAACCCTCCATCTCGGCCGCCATCACCGAGCTGGAGGAGGTGCTGGGCCAATCGATCTTCATCCGCCAACGGGGCCTGGGCATATCGCTGACACCCTTCGGTCGCACAGTCATGGTCCAGGCCCGTCGCGTGCTGGCAGAGGCGCAGACCTTTGCCGAAATCAATGCCAATGCAGGTGAGTGCGTCGGCGAACTGGTGGTCGGCTGTTTCGAAGACCTGGCGCCCTATTGCCTGCCGCAAATCGTGCGGCGGATGCAGGAGTCCTGCCCACGGGTCACGGTCGACATGCGCGATGGCAGCTTCGATTTCGTGGGCAAGCGGCTCAGTGAAGGGGCGATAGAACTGGCGATCACCTACGACCTGGGTTTGCCGCCGAACACCCACTGCACTCAGCTGTGCGAGCTGACCGCTCAGGTACTGCTGGCGGCCGATCACCCCTTGGCCAGGCAGCCGCGCGTCAGCCTCAAGGCATTGGCGCAATACACCCTGGTGGTCACCGATCAGGCGCAAAGTTGGCAGCATGTGCTGGACCTGTTCAGCTTCTACGACCTGTCACCGGCCGTTGTGCACCGTGTGCGCACCTTCGAGCTGCAGCGTAGCCTCGTCGCCAACGGCTTTGGCGTGGCGCTGATCTATACCCGGCCATTTGGTGACCGCAGCTACGATGGGCAAGCGCTGGTCTGCCGGCCGACCGAGGAGAAGCTGCCCACCCACAGCATCGTTCTGGCGCATGACCAGCGCTATCCGCTGACGCCTTCGGCCGAGGCGTTCAAGGCGCTGGCGGTGGCCTGGTTCGCCGAGCGGCCGTCGTTTGCATCGGAGTGAATGCCAGGCAGCCTGGCCGCTCAGAAATCGCACAACAGTTCGGTAATCGCACAAATTCCTCTCCACCCTCTCTACTGTTTCACGCTATTGCGGCACGCTATGGGCAAGTCAGCACACAACGCCAACGCGCTGCATGGCCCCACCGCGTCAACGCGGCAGGTCGACTATTCATACTCCAGGAAGAACCAGGAGCTCGCTGTGATCAATAAAACGTTTGAGTCCATCGCCAGCGCGGTGGAAGGGATTACCGACGGTTCGACCATCATGGTCGGTGGCTTCGGCACCGCCGGGATGCCGTCCGAACTCATCGATGGCCTGATCGCCACCGGTGCCCGCGACCTGACCATCATCAGCAACAACGCCGGCAACGGCGAGATCGGCCTGGCCGCTCTGCTGATGGCCGGCAGCGTGCGCAAGGTAATCTGCTCCTTCCCGCGCCAGTCCGACTCCTACGTGTTCGACGAACTGTACCGTGCCGGCAAGATCGAACTGGAAGTGGTGCCACAAGGCAACCTGGCGGAGCGCATCCGCGCCGCGGGTTCGGGCATCGGGGCGTTTTTCTCGCCGACCGGCTATGGCACCCTGCTCGCCGAAGGCAAGGAAACCCGTGAAATCGACGGCCGCATGTACGTGCTGGAAATGCCACTGCACGCCGACTTTGCACTGATCAAGGCGCACAAGGGTGACCGCTGGGGCAACCTGGTCTACCGCAAGGCCGCGCGCAACTTCGGCCCGATCATGGCCATGGCGGCCAAGACCGCCATCGCCCAGGTCGACCAGGTCGTCGAGCTCGGTGAACTGGACCCGGAGCACATCATCACCCCGGGTATTTTCGTCCAGCGCGTGGTCGCCGTTTCCGGCGCTGCCGCTTCTTCGATCGCCAACGCTGTCTGAGGCCTGCCATGACCATCACCAAAAAGCTCTCCCGCACCGAGATGGCCCAGCGCGTGGCCGCAGACATCCAGGAAGGCGCCTACGTCAACCTGGGCATCGGCGCACCGACCCTGGTGGCCAACTACCTGGGCGACAAGGAAGTGTTCCTGCACAGCGAGAACGGCCTGCTGGGCATGGGCCCGAGCCCTGCGCCAGGTGAAGAAGACGACGACCTGATCAACGCCGGCAAGCAACACGTGACCCTGCTCACCGGCGGTGCCTTCTTCCACCACGCCGACTCGTTCTCGATGATGCGTGGCGGCCACCTGGACATCGCCGTATTGGGTGCCTTCCAGGTGTCGGTCAAGGGCGACCTGGCCAACTGGCACACCGGCGCCGAAGGTTCGATCCCCGCCGTGGGCGGCGCGATGGACCTGGCCACGGGCGCCCGCCAGGTGTTCGTGATGATGGACCACCTGACCAAGACCGGCGAAAGCAAGCTGGTGCCCGAGTGCACCTACCCGCTGACCGGCATCGGTTGCGTCAGCCGTATCTACACCGACCTGGCCGTGCTGGAAGTGACTGCCGATGGCCTGAAAGTGGTAGAGATCTGCGCGGACATCGACTTCGACGAGCTGCAGAAGCTCAGTGGCGTGCCGCTGATTCAGTGATCTGCTGAACCTGACCGAACGGCTACAGCGGTCATGCGCTAGTAGCCGCCCCGCGTCCAGCTAGCGATGTTTACTTCCCGGCTGCCGGCAAGCCATCTGCGGCCTTGCAGCCAAGGCTGCGCATCAGGTCACGGGTAGCGTCGAAGAAGATGTCGTTGAAGGCTTCGGCACACTCCGGGGTGAGCCGGCTGGATGGGCCGGAAAGGACCAGTGCGCCGACCAGCTCGTCGCCAGCGCCGTACACGGGAAAGGCGACCGATGCGGCATGCGGGTCTGTGGCTCCCATCGAGTAAAATGGCTTTTGCATGGCGATACCGCTGGCGAACGGCGCGCGCAACGCCTGGGCCCCAGCGGCGTCGTCCATCGGCCGCATGTCGCCGGGCTGGACGTGCATGCGCAGTCGATGGGGCGAATTGACGCGGTACTGACACATCCGATACGCGCCGTGTCGCACGTAGAACGAGGCCGTCTCGCCGGTACGCTCTGCCAACAGGTGCAGCCTGGGCATCACGTGGCGCTCCAGATCAATGCCCTCCTCATACACCGCATTGAGCCGCATGACCTCGCTGGCCAGCTGGTAGCGCCCATCTGCCATGCGATTGACGAAACCATGGTTCTCCAGCGAGACCATCAAACGCATGATGGTACTTTTGATCAGTCCGGTACGCTCGACGAGCTCCACAAGGGTCAAGGACGTGTCGCCCACCTGGAACGCCGAGAGCACTGTCAGCACGCGGTCAGCCGAAGCCACGCCATTCACCGCAGGACGCGGCCGAACATTAACCATCCGTAGATCCTCACATTTGATTTGCCCAGGTCTTTGTCAGGGCCCAGATGAATCATTATCTGCGAATGCCCTGGCAACCGCCATCATGCCAGCAAGAGCCGATGCGGCACCATCATCGTCGACGGTGAAGAACCTCGAGCAGAAGACCAGCAGGCCCGTCATCGCGCCTGCCGGCCCACTGCAAAGCGTGGCTCAGATGGCTATGCTGCGCTCACGCAACTGCATGTTCAGGATGAAGTCGTTCTCGCTGTAGTCCACCGGGCAGTCGATCACGTGCACGCCAGGGGTCTTGATGCAGTGCTCGAGCAGTGGCAGCAAGGCTTCGGCGCTTTCGACGCGGTGACCATTGGCACCATAGGCTTCGGCGTATTTGACGAAGTCCGGGTTGCCGTAGTCCAGGCCGAAATCGGTGAAGCCCATGTTGGCCTGCTTCCAGCGGATCATGCCGTAGCCATCGTCACGCAGGATCACCACGGTGATGTGCATGCCCAGACGGACCGCAGTTTCCAGCTCCTGGCTGTTCATCATGAAGCCGCCGTCGCCGCACACCGAGACGGCATTCGCAAGGATGGCAGTACCCTCTACCCCGCCATGCCCTACCCCTCGTACGCCAAGGTCACCGACCAGGACATCGCCGACCTCTATGCCTACTTCATGAAAGGTGTGCAGCCGGTGGCCGAGGCCAACCGCGAAAGCGACATCCCCTGGCCGATGAACATGCGCTGGCCGCTGGCGTTCTGGCGCTGGACGTTCGCCCCGAAGGTGGCCACCGAAACGGGCAGCACGCCAGACCCACAACTGGAGCGCGGCCGCTATCTGGTCAACGGCCTCGGCCACTGCGGGAGTTGCCACACCCCACGCGGCATCGGCATGCAGGAAAAATCGCTAACCGGCAGCGATGGCGACCACTTCCTGGCCGGCGGCGCACCGCTGGAAGGCTGGGTGGCGAAAAGCCTGCGCGGCGACGCGCACGATGGCCTGGGCAGTTGGAGCACCGAGGAGCTCGCGCAGTTCCTGAAAAGCGGCCGCACGGAACGCACGGCGGTGTTCGGTAGCATGACCGATGTCATCCAGCACAGCATGCAACACCTGACCGATGCTGATCGCCTGGCCATCGCTCACTACCTCAAGAGCTTGCCTCCGGTGAATGCGTCGCCTGCCGTCAAAGCCGAAAGCAACACCGCTTTGCAACTGAGCCGCATGGACGTGAGTACCCCGGGCGCTCGCACCTACATCGACAACTGCATGGCCTGCCACCGCAGCGACGGCCGCGGTTACGCCGAGGTGTTCCCGGCCCTGGCCGGCATCCCGGTACTCAATGGCAAGGATGCGACCTCGCTGATCCATATCGTGCTGGACGGCGGCTACCTGCCGGGCAACCAGCATGCCCCCACCGGTTACGGCATGCCCGGCTTCGCCTGGCGCCTTGGCGATCAGGAAGTGGCAGACGTGGTGTCGTTCATTCGCTCGGGCTGGGGAAATTCAGGCTCGCCTGTGTCCACGGACGAAGTGGCGAAGCAACGCATGCAGCACTGATGCAACAGCCATGGCCCCGCGCCTCTGCGCGGGGCCGTACTGACCTGTAGTTTTCCCGGGCCGTAACGCTGAACAGGCCGGCTGCTGCCAGCTCAGAACAATGCCACGGTATAGTTGACGATCACGCGGTTCTGATCGCCATTGCGGGCCGCTTCGCTGCGGGACATACCATTGCGCCAGGCCACGCCCAGGCCCTTGAAGGTCCCGCTCTGGATCACATAATCCAGGGAGAAGTCCCGCTCCCACTCCGACTGCTCGGCGCCGCCCGCGGTCTGGATGTGGTCACCCTTGAGATACATCACCGAGGCCTTGAGGCCGGGCACACCCAACGCCGCGAAATCGTAGCCATACTGCGCAAAACCGGTGCGCTCGCCAGCACGCGTGAAACTCAATAGCATCTTGTCTGTCCACAGATACAAGCTGCTGCCACCGGCCCCCTTGTCGATCGACCCTTGGTTGATCTGCACGAAGTTGCTGTCATCGGAAACGCTCTGATAGCCCAGCATGAGCGAGTGACCACGCAGGCGGTAAGTAAACGCCGCACTCCACAGGTCGCTATCGATTTCGCCGTCTCCATCGGCGGTGTAGCCGCCTACGGTATAGCCCTGCGCTCGCCCCGAAGCGCTGCCGTTGGCGCCGTCCGAGCGGGTGCGGAAGTAGCGCAGGTCGGTCGTCAGCGAGCTGTCGTCAGTCAGTGCCAGGGTATGATTGAGGCCAGCAAAATGCTGCTGGTAATAGTCCTGCAATTCACCCGCGTAGTACTGCAGCATGAGCGCATCGCTGGCACGGTAATCGACACCGGCAAAATAGAAACGGTCACTTTCCTGGGTGCCGCCACTTACGGCCATGCCGGTCAGGTCGGTGGACGCCCGGCCCCGGGCGCGGTCAAGCGCACCGCCGATCAGCATCAGATTGTCGAACTCCTTCGACTGCAGCTGCACCCCCTGGAAGGTCTGCGGCAGCAACCGACCATCCGAGGCCATCAGCACCGGCATCTTCGGCATCAACTGGCCGACCCGCAGCTCGTTCTTGCTCGCTTTCAACTTCAAAGTCGCGCCCGCGCTGCCCCACTGATCCACCGCACGCTCGCCATCGGACGGAATCATCGTGCCACCCGCGTGTCGGCCACGGCCGCTGTCCAAGGTGACACCCAGCATGGCGGTCGCATCCACCCCGACGCCGATCACCCCGCTGGTGTACCCCGAACGCAGATCGAGCAGGAAGCCCTGCGCCCATTCCTCGGTCTTCGAAGGCTTGGCGGCACCGTCGCGGTTATCACTGTTGAAGTAGAAGTTACGCATCGCCAGGTTGGCATGGCTGTCGGCAAGAAAGTCCGCCAGAGCAGGCGACGCCATTAGGCCACCACTGGCGGCAAGGGCAAGACCACAGAAGGAAGGTAAGGATTTCAAGACGAAAGCTCCCTGAGCACCCGAACCCGGGTGCCGGTTTTCTTGTTATTGGAATGGACGCCGAGTCAGCCCTGCATGCCCCAACGGCGCACGGTGACCCGCTTGCGCCAGGCGGTGACAGCCGCAAGGCCAACGGTAAGCGAGAGGTTTTTCAGAGACCGAGAAGGACGGTACGGCATACGCCATGACCAAGGCTGCATAGCAAACTCCAGTTGTTTTTATTTTGGAACGCCATTTCCCTTACATAAGGTCACATAATTTTGAGCCTCGTCAAGAGCCGCGAAAAAGACGACGAAAATCATCGCCTTTCGTCGCATCATGATTTATTTTGAAATGGCATTGCATTAAACCAAGAACACAACAACCTGGACGCTCACGCGCCCCTTGCCGCCAGGAGCCCTCATGAGTTTTTTCGCTGCCCCACCCACCGTTGAAACCACCGTCTTCACGCGCCTGCCCGAACGCTTCCGCGATCCGCGCCCCACTGCCTGGACCAACGCCAACCGCCAGGGACGCGCAATCGACTCATTCCTCGAGGGCCCGTCTTTCGACCGTCAGGGGCGCTTGTACGTGACCGACATTCCCAACGGGCGCATCTTCCGCATCTCGCCCCAAGGCGAATGGGAACTGATCTGCCAGTACGATGGCTGGCCCAACGGCCTGAAGATTCACCAGGACGGGCGCATCTTCATCACCGACTACAAGCGTGGGATCATGCTGCTCGACCCGCAGACCGGCGCCATCGAGCCGCTGCTGGACTCGGCCGGCTCCGAAGGTTTCAAGGGCGTCAACGACCTGGTGTTCGCGCCAAACGGTGACCTGTACTTCACCGACCAGGGCCAGACTGGCCTGCAGGACGCCACGGGCCGGGTATACAAGCTCGACGCCAAGGGCAACCTGACGTGTCTGCTGGGTACCATTCCCAGCCCCAATGGCATCGTCTACGACCCCCACCTCAACCACCTGCTGGTAGCCGTGACCCGCGCGCAGCAGATCTGGCGCATCCCGCTGGGTAACGGCTCGATCGTCGGCAAGGTGGGCGTTTTCGCGCAGTTGCATGGCGGCCTGGGCGGGCCCGACGGCCTGGCCCTCGATGCGCAGAGCAACCTGTACATCGCCCATACCGGCTTCGGCTCGGTGTGGAAGCTGTCGAAAGTCGCCGAACCGCTGCAACGCATCGTCTCCTGCGCCGGGATCAGCAACACCAACCTGGCCTTCGGTGGCGATGACGGACAGACCCTGTTCATTACCGAATCCGAGACCGGCAGCATTCTGCAGGTCCGTACCGCCACACCCGGGTTGCAGATGTATTCCCACAGCTGAACCCGCGCCTGTCAGCGCACACAACAACTACAAAAGAGTGACGACATGAACCACGATTCCCCTGCAGCCCAGGCGCCGCTCAGCGACGCCGAGGGCGACCGCCTGATGCGCCGCGTGCTGTGGCGCCTGGTGCCGTTCATCTTCATCTGCTACGTGATCAGCTACCTCGATCGCACCAACGTCGGCTTCGCCGCCATCAGCATGAACCAGGACCTGGGGCTGACCGCGACGATGTTCGGCTGGGCGGCCGGCCTGTTCTTCTTCGGCTACTTCATGTTCGAGATCCCCAGCAACCTGCTGATGCAGCGCTTTGGCGCACGGGTGTGGATTGCCCGGATCATGATCACCTGGGGGCTGATTTCCATGGCCACCGCCTTCGCCACCGGCCCCATCAGCTTCAGCATCGCACGGTTCCTGCTGGGGCTTGCCGAAGCAGGCTTCACGCCAGGGGTGTACCTGTACTTCACCTACTGGTTCCCCGGGAAGTGGCGAGCGAAAGCTACCGCAGCGTTCCTGCTGGGCATCCCGGTCGCCAACATCGTCGGCTCGCCACTGTCGGGCTGGCTGATGGAACAGCACGGTGTGTGGGGCCTGAAGAACTGGCAACTGCTACTGGTCACCAAATCGATGCCTGCCGTGTTGCTCGGTATTGCCTGCCTGTTCGTGCTGGTCGATGCCCCGAACAAGGCAAAGTGGCTGAACCCACGGGAAAAGGCCTGGCTGACCCAGCGCCTGTCCCAGGAGCAACAGGCCATTGGCGCCTCCCACGGCAACACACTGCGCGCAGCACTGACCAATCCCAAGGTGTTCACCCTGGCGGCCATCAACTTCTGCTGCATCGTCGGCTCCATCGGCATCGGGCTTTGGCTGCCGCAGATCATCAAGAGCCTGGGTATTTCCAGTGGCGTGGTCGGCCCGGTAGTGGCGCTGCCTTACCTGCTGGGCGCCGTGGCCATGACCTTATGGGCGCGCCTGGCCAACCGCAGCACGCACCGTCTGCCCTACGTGGCCAGCGCACTGGCGTTTGCTGCACTGGCCCTGGTGAGTGCTGCGCTGATCGACCAGCCGCTGCTGAAGATCGCCAGCCTGTGCCTGGCCGTGGCCGGCATCCTGTCTTTCCAGGCAACGTTCTGGGCGATTCCCTCGACCTTCCTCACCGGCCGCGCCGCAGCGGGCGGCCTGGCGCTGATCGTCTCGATCGGCAACCTTGGCGGCTTCACCGGGCCCTTCCTCATCGGCCTGATCAAGGATGCCACGCACAGCTTCACCCTGCCGTTCTTCGCCGTAGCCTCGATCCTGCTGATCGGTACCTGCCTGATGCTCTGGCTGGGTGACCCGGCCAAGCAGCAAACGCCGCAGGGCCAGGGTCAGGCTGCCTGACCGATCAACTGCGGCGACGCATGCCGTACTGCCCCAGCAACCCCAGCACCAGCACCCCACCGGCGATCCCCAAGGTCGCCGGTGCCCCCCAGCGGGCCGCGGCCAGCCCGGCGATCATCCCGCCCAGAGCCTCGAAGCCAAAACGCATGGCGATGTAGAAGGCAATCACCCGGCCACGCAAGTGGCCCGGCGCACCGCTCTGCAGCTGCATGTTGGTGCTGACATTGCTCAGGGTGATGCCAAAACCCAGCAATGCCAGCGCCAGCAACGCCAATGGCAGCATGCCCCCCAGCCATAGGCCGACCAGGGCGACCGCGCACAGCAGCGCCCCGGCGTCGGTGAACTGGCGCAGGCGGGGCAATGCGCCGCCGAACGCCAGCACCAGGGTCGCCGCGAAGGCTCCCGCCCCCGCCGCCCCCCACAACCACCCCAGCACCTGGGCGTCACCGGCAAACACCGCCTTGGCGAGGATCGGCAATAACGCTGCATAGCAGGACGCCAACAGGTTGACCATGATCACGTTGACCAGCAGTTGGCGCACATTGCGGGTCTGCCACATGTAGGCCAGCCCCTCGCGAAACACCTGGGCAGTCGAACCACTGGCCTTTGGGCTGGCGCTACCGCGCACCTTCAGCAAGCCGAACAGCAATGCCAGGAAGGCCAAGGCCGTCAGCGCGAAGCAAGTCGCCTCGCCGGCGAGCGCGATCAGTGCCCCGGCCAATGGCGGGCCGACGAAACGTGCGCCGTTGATCAGCATGGCATTGAGTACCAGCGCATTGGGCAGGTCGGCCGGGTCATCGACGAAACTGCCGATCAAGGCCTGGCGTAACGGTGTTTCCAGGGCGCTCAGCAAACCCAGCAGCAAGGCCATGCCGGCGATGATCGGGCCATCGACCCAGCCCAGCCAGGTAGAGAGCGCCAGCGCAGACGACTGCAGGGTCAGGATCACTTGCACGATGATCAGCAATCGACGTTTGTCGTGCCGGTCGATCCATGCACCGGCCAGCGGGCCAATCAGTAGTTGCGGCGCCAGCGAAAGGAAGGTGATCAGGCCCAGCAGCACGGCCGAACCCGTGAGGTGATAGGCGAGCCAGGCCAACGCCACCTGCTGCACCCACTTGCCAAGGGTGGAAACTCCCTGGCCGGCGAAATAGATCTGGAAATTACGGTGGGCGAGCGCCCGAATGGCCGAAGGCCATTGACTACGATGCGACGACGGTGAATCGGTCAAGTCTGCGAATCCTCATGAGACCCGCGCCAGTCCATCACCTGCTGCGCCCCCCATCGCAAGGTGCGCAGCAGGTTGTTGGGTCAGCCTGGCAGCAGGCAGCCTTTCTTCTTCAAGGACTCAATGACCCAGGAGCGGTCGTTGGTACCTTGGGCAATGTGCTCCATCTGAGCGGTTTCGGCAGCATGCTTGGCCGTGGCACGGGCATAGACGTCGGCAACCTGGTCGTACGGTACGCAGAGCAGGCCGTCTTCATCGCCGATCACCAGGTCGCCCGGCTCGATCACCATACCATCAATGGCAATCGGCACGTTGATCTCGCCCGGGCCGTCCTTGTACGGGCCACGGTGCGACACACCGGCGGCGAACAGCGGGAAGTCGCCCGCACCGATATTGGCCGCATCACGGATCGCGCCGTTGATGACGATGCCCGCCACACCGCGCTTGACGGCGTAGGCCACCATCATTTCGCCGATCAGGGCGTTGGTCAGGTCACCGCCGGCATCAACCACGATCACGTCGCCTGGCTGAGCGATGTCGAGGGCATAGTGCAGCATGAGGTTGTCACCTGGGCGAGCCTTGACGGTGAGGGCCGGGCCGCAAAGCCCCCCTTCGCGGTGCATTGGGCGCAGCCGGGCACCGCCCGCCGTCATGCGGTTCATCGAGTCGCTGACGTTGGCGACCGGAACCTCACGGTAGCGTGCAACCCACTCTTCGCCAATTTTGCGCGTGCGCTCAAGCACTTGGAAGCCAATGCTCATGTGACATACCTCTATTGATGTTATTCGATGTCATCGGCGGCCGCCGAATCTGTTTTTTAGAATGTCATTGCATTATTCCTTTTTCAATCGCTTTTTTTAGCTGCTATTCAAATGGCGACGAGCAGTAAATTTATTTTGTTGCAACGTCGTTTCATTATGGTAGGGTTGATTCCATCGCCGCCCCTGAGCTGCAGCGACTGCCCTGACAATAAAAAGGTGTTCACGATGTCCCGTACCATTCTGATTACCGGCCCCGAACTCGCCGCCGAGGCCATGCAACTTGCCGCCGACCAGGGCATCAGGGTGGTCCCCACCACGCCCTACCTGCCGGCAGAAGAGCTGGTCGCCATCATTCGCGCGGAACAGCCCGATGCCATCGTGGTTCGCCAGGGCAGCCTGACCCGTGCCATGATCGAGGCTTGCACCAAGCTGAAGCTGATCACCAAGCACGGTGTCGGCTTCAACACCATCGATATCCAGGCTGCCGCCGAGCACGGGATACCTGTGTCGATCGCAGTGGGTGCCAACGCACAGTCAGTGGCCGAGCATGCCTTTGCCCTGATGTTCAGCGTCGCCCGCCAGACCGCCCTGCTCGATGCACGCATGCGTGAAGGCCACTGGGACAAGGCATCGGCCAACGGCATCGAGCTGTCCGGCAAGACCTTGGGCCTGGTGGGTCTGGGTTCGATCGGCAGCATTCTGATGGACCTGGTGGCGCCGCTGCGCATGAAGGTCAAGGTGTTCGACCCTTACCTCAAGCAACTGCCGGCACGCGCCCATGTCGAGCGCGAAGAAGATTTCGATCGCCTGCTCGCCGAAAGCGATATCATCAGCCTGCACTGCCCGCTGACCGAGACCAATCACGGCCTGATCGGCGCTGACCAATTGGCACGCATGCGTCCGGGTGCCATCCTCATCAACACTGCCCGTGGCGAGCTGATCGACACTGACGCCCTGGTACAGGCACTCAGCGAGCGTCGCATTGCCGGTGCGGGCCTGGACACCTTCAGCCCCGAGCCGCCACCCGCCGACAGCCCGCTGTGGGGCTTGCCGACCCTGGTCGCCACACCACACGTCGGCGCCAACACCACCGAAGCCCGCGACCGTGTAGCCCTGGTCTGTGTGAGGCAGGTGCTGGATATCCTGGCGGGCAATGCCCTTGATCCGCGTTGCGTGGTCAACCGCCACCTGATCGACAGCTGATTGCAGCCCTCTCGCGCCGCGTTGCGAGAAGCGGCGCCGATACCACGCGTCACTCCAGAAAAACAACAATTGGAGAGCACCATGAATTCAGCTACATCCGTGCCGGACGACCTCGAACGCAGCACCATGCGCCGTGTTGCCTGGCGCCTGCTGCCTTTTCTGATCATCTGCTACCTGATTGCGATCATCGATCGCGGCAACATTGGCATGGCTTCGCTACAGATGAACCAGGACCTGCAGCTCTCAGCCAAGGTCTTCGGTTTCGCCAGCAGCCTGTTCTTCTTCTCTTACTTCCTGGTCGAAGTACCCAGCAACCTGGCCATGCAGCGGTATGGCGCGCGGATCTGGATCGCTCGCATCATGATCACCTGGGGCCTGATCTCCGCCGGCACGGCGTTCGTCCAGGGCGCCAATTCGCTGTACGTGATGCGCTTCCTGCTGGGCGCCGCCGAGGCCGGCTTCTTCCCGGGCGTGCTGCTCTACCTCACCTACTGGCTACCGTCGGCCTACCGTGCGCGCATGGTGGCGCTGTTCATGGTGGCGATCCCGGCCGCCAACTTCATCGGTTCGCCCCTGTCGGGCCTGCTGCTGAGCCTGGATGGCTGGATGGGCATGCGCGGCTGGCACTGGCTGTTCATCCTCGAAGGCATCCCGGCAGTGCTACTGGGCATCGCCTGCCTGTTCGTGCTGACTGACCGCCCTGAACAGGCCAAGTGGCTGAGCGACGAGCAACGCGGCTGGCTCACCCAACGGCTGGCCAGCGAGGCCGCCAAGAAGACCGCCATCGGCCATATCTCGCTGTGGAAACTGCTGCGTCACAAGGATATCTGGGTACTCGCGTTGATCTACTCGGGCGCTTCCGCCGCGGGCAGCACCATGAGCGTGTGGGCGCCGCAACTGCTGAAAACCTTCGGTCTCAGTGCCCTGGAGATCGGCCTGGTCAATGCCATCCCGTATGGCATCGCCTCGGTTGCGATGATCATCTGGGGGCGTAGCTCCGACCGCACCGGTGAGCGCCGCTGGCACACTGCAATGACCATGCTGCTGATCGCCGCAGGCCTGCTGATGACCCTGTTCACCTCCTCGTTGCCGGCCACGGTCGTGATGCTGACAATGGTGCTGGTGGGCGCTTATTCGATGAAGGGGCCGTTCTGGGCACTGGTCTCCGGCTGGCTGTCGTCGTCCACGGCAGCCGCCGGGCTGGCGGCCGTCGGCGCCATGGCCAACCTGATCGGTGGCGGGTTGATGGTCAACGTCTACGGTGCCATCCACGACGCCACCAACAGCTATGCCCTGGCATTGATGCCCCTCGCGACACTGTGCACGCTGGCCGCCATGGGGGTATTGGTGATCGGCCGCAAGCGCCAGCATGAGCAGGCTGAAGCAACCGCCACTGCAAGCGCCAAGCAAGCCTGAGCCTCGGCGCTTTGATGCCTGCCTTCCGCAGGGAACGTGGGCATCGTCTTTTCGATCCTCAGGCAGGCATCCATCGCCCCACGGATTACAGCAAGCTCAGCGGGTACTCCACGATCAGCCGCACTTCATCCAGGTCGTTATCGAATGAAGTGGAACGGTGGGTGGCCTGGCGCAGGCGGAACGAGAGGTCCTTGGCCATGCCGGCCTGGATGACATAGCGGGCTTCCATATCCCGTTCCCAGTGCTTCTGGTCATCTCCCGCCCATCCCGCGAACGGGCCGTTCGGGTCCACCCGGGTACCGTCGATCTGATCGCCCTTCACATACCTGGCCATGAGCGTCAGCCCCGGTACACCGAAGGCCACCAGGTTCAGGTCGTATCTCAACTGCCAGGAGCGCTCGTTGGGGGCGTTGAAGTCCGAGTACTGGACCGAGTTGGCCAGCCAGATCGAATCACCACCGATGTAGTCGAAAAAGTCGTCGCCGCTGATCTTCTGGTACGCCACGCTGAGCTTGTGCGGACCCTGGCTGTAAGCACCCTTGAGCGAATATGCCGTATTGTCCAGTTGCCCCGCCAACGCAGCGCCCTGATCGCGGGTGTTGTAAGCGACCAGGTCGAAGCTCACGGACTGGGTTTCAGCCAGGGGCAGTGTGTAGTAGACGTTGGCGAAATACTGGCGCCAGAGCTCTTCGGCTTGGCTGGCGTAGGCCGCCAGGCTGAGCCTGTCGGTGACGTGGTAGGTGGCACCGATGAAATCAACGCTGCGCGCTTCCACACCTGCGTATTCGGTGGTCAGAGCGCCATCGGCGTTGCTCGAGTCACGTCGGTTGATCGAAGTGAAGTGCCCTCCTTCAACGGACAGCTTCTCGTACTCCTGGCTGGCCAGGTGAACGCCGGTCGCGGTCTCCGGCAGCAGACGCGAATCGCTGGTGGCAAACACCGGGGCGGTGGTGCGTTGCTCGCCATATTTCAAGGTAGTGGACGACACCCGCAGCTTCACCGCACCGCCCAACTCGCCGGTACTGTCTTCTATACGCCCCTCGCTATCCACCGGCAGGATCCCGTTGCCGACGCTTCCGCGTCCACCATCAAGCTTGATGCCGCCATATGCATGCACATCGAAACCCAAGCCCAGCATGCCCGGGGTAAAACCCGACACATAGTGCGCCTGGATACCCTGGTCCCATTCATTCCGGGTGTTGCGCCTGGCATTGCGATAGTCGCGGTGCATCCAGAAGTTGCGGTTGAGCAGGTTCAGCGTGCTGTCTTCGATCAAGCCTTTCGAGGCCTGCTGTTCGCCAGCACCTGCCCACTGGGCGTGAGTAGAGACGAGGGCCACTGCGATCAGGGTCGCTTTCACGGTATTCATTGCTTGCTCCATTGTTCTTGTTATGGGGGTACGTGGCGGCTTGCACCGCCAGTCAGGACAGGCGCATCGGCCCTATGCCAATTGCTCCAGTGAAAATTCGGGTGGGCACGTCCCTTTGCTGATGACCGCCTCCAGGCACAGGGTGGTCGCCGACTCTGCCCAGCAAACGAAATAGCCCTTGGCTTTGGATTGCTTGAGCTTGAACAGCCACTTCAACTCTGCATCGTCGTGCAGGCTCTCCATGCTCGCTGGCAACTGGATGATCGAATAGAAGCCAGCCTTGGTTTGCGTCCGCTCCAGAACCTGGAACGCCGGCTGGGCGATGGCGAAGGCTTTCGGGCTTTGCGGTTGCAGCAATTTTTCCAGGGCGAACGCTTCCAACCTGCTGATTTTCATACAGGACTCTTGTGTGGGTTGACGGAGGGTCGATGCTGCGCCAGGCCAAGCGCGGCCAGGTTCAACTTACAGCGGTTGCAACCCGACGACCTTGGCCAGTACCTGCGCCACTTCGGCCCGGGTTACCGGGGCTCGTGGGTTGAAGCGGCCTTGCTCGGCCTGCAACCAGCCCTCACCCACGGTGAGGGTGGCCGCATCGGCATAGGCTTTGGCCAGGCCACCGATGTCCGACAACGCCGCGGTTCTGCTCAGGCGGATGCCCTGATAACGCTCTACCAGCGCCCGGCAGGCCAGCGCCCATTCCTTGCGGCTGACGAGCTGGTTGACAGAGAAGGGTTCGCTGCTGCTCATCCAGCCGTTGGACAGCACCACGTCGAGTTGATCACGCAGCGGGTGTTCGGCGCCGACATCGGTCAACGCGGGCAACCGGTCCCGCCTGGGCTCCGCGGCCAGCGTCATCTGCAGGGCATTGGCCAGTTCCAGACGGGTGATGGGCCGCCCTGGTTCGAAGGCGTTGCCGGCGTTCAAGGTCATCAGCCCCCTGAAACTGACGGCGCGAATCGCATCGCCGCTGCTCCCCGAGCCGGCGTCGGTCGGCGCGCTGGTTGCGGGCTCGCCGAGGGTGGCATTGACCGGGCGGATATCCAGGCGCACGCCACCCACGCTGTACTGGGTCAGCGCATCGTGCACCTGGCTATAGGCGCTGAAGTCAGGCGTCTTGCTAAACTCGAAACGGTAGCCGTAGTGGTAGCCGTTGAGCGGGTTGTAGCGGGTCATCAGGCCCAGCTGCCGCGAGGCGGTATTATCCGCCAGACCATAGATCACCGCCCGGTCGATCGCCGAAACGCCCGAAAGGTCTGTAATCAGCTGATTGCCCGACAGGTATTCGCTACCGGCCTGAATGACTGCCTTGCCTGGGGCGGGCTGCACCTTGCCGCTGGCAAGGTCATAGCGATCGCCATGGCTGAGCATGGCCAAGCGCACATTGCTAAGCCGTGTGCCATACAGGCCGAAGGATTTCTCTGCCTGGCGGGTGTCCATCACGGTCAGATAGCCCTCGCCCAGCACCTGTACCTGCCCTTGAGGGTTGACCCACATCGCGGTGTTGGTGTCCAGGCCGAACCCGCGGTTGAGCGTGCCCCCGGTGAGGTAGGCTGCCATGCGCGCGACACGCCCGGTGCTGGTTTCCTCGATCTGATCGAGGTGCTGATCGATCACACCACCTTTGAACAGGCCGGCACCCTTGAGCAACGCCGTGCCGCGCTGGTCAGCTTTGCTGGCCACGCCGAAGTCCAGGGTATCCATCACGACGCCGAAAGCGGTTGGCATCCGTCCCCCCAGAACGCTGGCACCGGCGCTGGTGCCGCCGACCACGCCACCGCGGTCATAGACGCTGCGCACAGCCTGCATCAGCAGCGACGGGGAGCCATCGGCGTTGAACAGGGCGCGGGCGATCCGGGCCTGGTCGCCACCGACAAACCACACGCCGCTGGCACCGCGCAGCGGTTCGACCACTGCGGCATCGTTCATGGTTCGCTGGTAGTTGAGCTTGTCGACCCCCACGATACTGATGCGCTTCGCGGCAACCCCTAGGGCAACCAGTTCCGCCATGAAGCGATTGCTCGAGCTCAGGCTGCCGCTGGCCGTCGGGACGATGACGATGCGGGCGTCCTGACGACCACCGGCGAGTTCGATGAACTTGTCATAGACCGGAAGGTTGCTGGCACGCAGCATACCGCCCACGGCCAGCAAGTTGCCTTCAGCCAGGGCGGCCGGACTGGCACAGGAAAGCATCAGGGCGGCGATCATTGCCCCCGCGTTCAACGGTGTGTTCATGGATTGTCGCTCTTGTTATGGAAATTCGTGCGAGCCGGCTGGCAGCGCGCCATGGAAAAATATTCTCCAAATTCTATTTTTTGAAAATTTATATATCAGCACAGGCATGTCTTCAAGCGTTGCGCGCTGGCGTGCCCCCGACGCGTGCCAGGACAAAAACGTGAGAACGACCGGCAAGGCACGCGCTAGAGGCTTCTCGACCTGAAGAGGCAATAGAGAGGTAGATAATTTATTTTCACGAATATAGATTTCTGAAAAAAATAATGTCATAAATCTGCACACCAACGGCTCAGGTAACGCCATCGCCCAGGCGACCTGCGCGCACACCCAATCCGCCCCAGCTAGGAGTCAACAAGATGAACAAGATCGTACTTCTCGGCGCGCTGGCACTCAGCGCCGTCAGTGGCATCACCGCCGCCAGCGACGATACCCTGCGCATCGGTATCGAAGCGGCCTATCCGCCCTTCGCCTTCAAGACCCCGGAAGGCAAGATCAGCGGTTTCGACTATGACATCGGCAATGCCCTGTGCGCAGAAATGAAGGTCAGATGCGAGTGGGTCGAGCAAGAGTTCGACGGGCTGATCCCTTCGCTGAAGGTGCGCAAGATCGATGCGGTACTGTCATCGATGTCGATTACCGAGGACCGTTTGAAGTCGGTGGACTTCAGCAAGAAGTACTATCAGACGCCTGGCAAGCTGGCGATGAAGGCCGGCAGCGTGGTGAACGATCCGTTGGTGGACCTCAAGGGCAAGAAGGTGGGCGTACAGCGCGCATCGACCTACGACCGATTCGCCTCTGACCAGTTCGAACCCGCCGGCATCGAGGTGGTGCGCTACGCCTCGCAGAACGAAGCCTTCCTCGACCTGGCCGCGGGCCGACTGGACGCGACACTGGCAGACATCGTGAACACCAGCGAAGGCTTCATCAAGACCCCCATCAGCAAAGGCTTCGCTTTGGTCGGCCCAGACTTCAACGACCCACGTTACTTCGGCAAGGGGGCAGGCATTGCCGTGCGCAAGGGTGACAGCGACCACGCCGCCCGCCTCAACGCAGCCATTGACGCGGTTCGCGCCAACGGCACCTATCAGCAGGTACAGGCGAAGTACTTTGCGTTCGACATCTACGGCAAGTAAGAGGCCCGACCATGCTCCACGGCTACGGCCCGACCATTCTCCAGGGGGCTTGGCTGACGCTGAGTCTGGCCCTGATTTCCATGACAGTGGCGATCGCCCTCGGCTTGCTGGGCGCGACATGCCGCCTGTCGCCCTTGAAGTGGCTGGCCGTGCTTGGCGAAAGCTACGCCACGGTCATCCGCGGCATACCTGACCTGGTACTGATCCTGCTGATCTTCTACGGCGGCCAGGACCTGATCAATCGTGTCGCGCCGCTGCTCGGTCATCCTCGCTACATCGATATCAACCCGTTCATCGCAGGGGTCTGCACGATGGGCTTCATCTTCGGTGCCTATCTTTCGGAAACGTTCCGCGGTGCTTTCATGGCCATCCCCAGAGGGCAGGCCGAAGCCGGCGCGGCCTATGGGATGACAGGCATGCAGGTCTTTAGGCGAGTGCTGCTGCCGCAGATGGTCCGCTTCGCCCTGCCCGGCTTCACCAACAATTGGCTGGTGCTGACCAAGGCCACGGCACTGATATCGCTGATTGGCCTGCAGGACATGATGTTCAAGGCCAAGAGCGCGGCCGACGCTACCCACGAACCATTCACCTTCTTCCTGACCGTTGCCGCGTTGTACCTGACGCTCACCAGCGTATCGCTGCTCATCCTGCGCCTGGTGGAAAAGCGCTACAGCGTCGGCACCCGTCTGGCCGAACTTTGAGGACGCTCCATGCTGGACTTCAAGCTGATCGCCGACAGCCTGCCGCTCTTTGCAGGCGGTGTGCTAGTGACCTTCAAACTGCTGCTGATTGCCCTCGCCGCAGGCCTGGCGCTGGCCATCCCGCTGGCGCTGTTGCGCGTATCGCGCCAGCCATGGCTCAGCGCCCCGGCATGGCTGTATACCTACGTCATTCGTGGCACCCCCATGCTGGTGCAGCTGTTTCTCATCTACTACGGCCTGGCGCAGTTCGAGGCAGTGCGCACCAGCGTGCTGTGGCCATACCTTTCCAGCGCCACCTTCTGCGCCTGCCTGGCGTTCGCCATCAACACCAGTGCCTACAGTGCCGAGATTCTCGCCGGCAGCCTGAGGGCCACACCGCCTGGCGAGATCGAAGCGGCCCATGCCATGGGCATGCCACGCATTACCCTGTACCGCCGGATCCTGCTGCCGTCTTCGCTGCGCCGTGCACTGCCGCAGTACAGCAATGAAGTCGTCATGATGTTGCACACAACCTCGCTCGCCTCGATCGTCACCTTGGTCGACATCACCGGTGTGGCCAGGACCGTCAGCTCGCGTTACTACATGCCGTTCGAGGCCTTCGTCACTGCCGGGCTGTTCTACCTGTGCCTGACCTTGATCCTGGTGCGCCTTTTCAAACTGGCAGAAGGCCGCTGGCTGGCCCACCTGGCCCCGCGCAAGAACTGAGAGATCTACATGGAACATATTCAACACACCCTGCCCTGGAGCAGCGCTGGCATGGAACGTCGGGTCTCGGTGTTCCGCTTTGGCAGTGGCTCGCGCAAGGCTTACATTCAGGCAGCCCTGCATGCCGATGAACTTCCCGGCATGCGCGTCGCAGCGGAGCTCAAGCAGCGCCTGCTCGAACTGGAACGCCAAGGCCGCCTGGCTGGCGTGATCGAGCTGGTGCCGGTAGCCAACCCGATCGGCCTGGGGCAGGTTTTTCAGGCCACTCACCAGGGGCGCTTCGACCTGGCCAGCGGGCACAACTTCAACCGCGACTTTCCTGCTTTGGCAGCACTGATCGCACCACAGCTCGAAGGCCGTCTGGGTAACGATGCGCGGCACAACATCGCGTTGGTTCGCCGCCTGATGCGTGAGGCCATCAGCGCGATGCCGCCCGCGGCCTCGGCACTCGAAGGCCTGCGCCGGATACTGCTGCTACAGGCCTGCGACGCAGACGTGGTGCTCGACCTGCATTGCGACTTTGAGTCGGTCGTGCTGCTGTACGCTCTGCCCCAGCTCTGGCCAGCCCTGAAACCGCTGGCTGCGCGCCTGGACGCGGGCGCGGTGTTGCTGGCCGAGGACAGCGGCGGCAGCTCGTTCGATGAAGCCTGTGCCCTGCCCTGGCTGCGCCTGGCAGAACAGTTCGGGCACGCCCGCATCCCACTGGCCTGTGTCGCCACCACGGTCGAACTGCGCGGCATGGCCGATACCGACCGCCCCCAGGTGCAGCACAGTGCCGAAGCCATATTGGGCTTTCTGGCCGATCAGGGTCTGCTCAGCGGCGATTGGCCCGCCGCGCCTTCGACATGCTGTGACGCCACCCCGTTCTCCGGCGCGCAGTACGCCTGTGCGCCGCACCCGGGCGTGGTGAGTTTCCTGCAGCCCCTGGGCAAGCGGGTCGCTGCAGGCGATCCCTTGTTCGAGGTGATCGACCCTATCAGCGACCAGCACTCCGTGGTACACGCCACCACCGCCGGAATCCTCTACGCCCGCGAGCGCTTGCGCTACGCCCAGCCCGGGCTGTGGCTGGCCAAGGTCGCCGGCGCACACCCGTTGCGCCATGGCCGCCTGCTTACCGACTGACAACAAGAGAGCCCCTGCCATGTACACCTTGCAAATCGAAGACCTGCATAAACGCTACGGTACCCACGACGTGCTCAAGGGCGTTTCCCTGAAAGCCAAGGCCGGTGATGTCACCAGCATCATCGGCTCCAGCGGCTCGGGCAAGAGCACCTTCCTGCGCTGCATCAACCTGCTGGAAGAACCACACGGCGGGCGCATCCTGCTCAACAACGAGGAGTTGCAACTGGCGCGGCACAGGTCCCGTGGTACTCTCAGCGCCACGGACAGCAGGCAGCTGCAACGCGTGCGCTCACGCCTGTCGATGGTCTTCCAGCATTTCAATTTGTGGTCACATATGACAGCGCTGGAAAACGTCATGGAAGCGCCGGTGCACGTGCTGGGTGTGGGCAGGAAAGAAGCCCGCGAACGGGCCGAGCACTATCTGGCGAAAGTCGGCGTTGGCCATCGCCAAGCCGCCTACCCTGGCCACATGAGCGGTGGAGAGCAACAGCGTGTGGCGATCGCCCGCGCCCTGGCCATGGAGCCGGAGGTCATGCTGTTCGACGAACCGACGTCGGCGCTGGACCCGGAGCTGGTGGGCGAGGTGCTCAAGGTCATGCGCGACCTTGCCCGGGAAGGTCGCACCATGGTGGTGGTCACCCACGAGATGGGCTTTGCCCGGGAAGTGTCCAACCAGCTGCTGTTCCTTCACCAGGGCCGCGTGGAGGAAAGCGGCTGCCCGCGTGAACTGTTGGCCCGGCCCAGCTCCGAGCGCCTGCAGCAGTTTCTGGCCGGCAGCCTGAAGTAGGTTGTGGCATGCCGCCCTGCAGGGCGCTACATTCGCGCCCTCCTTGGGATACACTGCGGTCTTTGCCATGACCGCCTCGACCAGGCGCGTACGCCCATTCCTCCAACGTGCCGACCCCAATGCCGACATCTGCCAAGAACCTGACCATCTACGCTGCGCCGGTGATGCGCAAGCTGGCGGAGGCCGCCCCCCACCTGCAACCTTCGCTGCGCAAGGTGGCAGACTTCATCCTGCGTCATCCTTTGAAAGCGGCGACGCTGACCATCGAGGAGATGGCCGTTGAAACCTGCACCTCGGCGGCCGCCGTCAACCGCCTGGCCAAAGCCATCGACATGGGCGGCTATACCGGGCTGAAAGCCGAGCTGGTGAGCACCCTGCAACAGATGGTGTCGCCGGTGGACAAGCTGCGCAATGAACTGGCACAACGCCCGGACGGCACCTTTGGC
Organism: Pseudomonas sp. 382; assembly: GCF_002759075.1. NCBI lineage: Bacteria > Pseudomonadati > Pseudomonadota > Gammaproteobacteria > Pseudomonadales > Pseudomonadaceae > Pseudomonas > Pseudomonas sp. 382. Next base: position 23,293 of record NZ_PEMX01000034.1, on the reverse strand, counting down.
CTGCACGAGCAGGTACAGATCGCCACCGGCAACCTGCACACCACCGGCAGCAACAACACCGCCGACACCTTCGAAGCGTTTGTCCGTTGCCTGACCCAAGCCCGCAAGATCTACATACTCGGCTTTGGCAACAGCGCATACATGGCCGGCCTCGCCGCAGCCAACCTGGTGCCATTCTGCGCCGATGCCACGGCGGTGAGCATGGAAGGTGGCAACGAGAACGCCGCTTACCGCCTGGCGTCCATCACCAGACAGGATGTATTGCTGTCGATTTCCCTGCCGCGCTACTCGCTCGACACGTTGCAGCTGTCGCGCTTTGCCAGCGAACGCGGGGCAACCGTGCTGGCGATAACCGATTCGCCCGCCTCGCCCTTGGCCAGCATCGCCGAGCATGTGCTGTTTGCCCCGGCCGACCACCCTGTGCTGATCAGTTCCAACGGCGCCGTACTGGCCCTTATCGAAGCACTGGTCGCCGGGGTGATGGCCCGCAACACTGAAGCGGTGCAATTGGCGTCCGAATTGACCGAAAGCGTAATGTCCTATCTGCACATGCCAGGCAAAGACAAACCCGTACGAAAACCGGCCAAAGGACGCAGCTGAGGGCAGCATCGCTGTACGATCGATTGCAGATCATGGGCGGCTGCGTCAGTCAGCGGTGAATGCTTGCGCAAGCCGATGCGGATCCAAGTCACCCAGGGCGCCGCACAGCTGCCTCGGCGCATGCTTGCCTTGCACATTGACAGGATCGATACTCATGGCCCTGTGTCCATAGCATTTATCGATATCCATGCGCTACTCACCTGAAGCCCTCGTCGCCTTCGTCGAGGCCGCCGCCCTTGGTTCGTTCTCCGCGGCTGCGCGCAAGCTGCGCAAAAGCCAGTCGACCATCAGCATCGCCATCGCCAACTTCGAAGCCGACATCGGTTGCCCGCTGTTCGACCGTGCCGGCCGCCACCCCACGCTCAATGCTGCCGGCCATCAAGTGCTGACCCACGTCGAGGCGATCCTCGATGCCAGCGCCAAACTGGATGCCTTGGCCGTGCGCCTGGCTGACCAGGTCGAACCGCTGGTGTCAGTGGTGATGTCGGACAGTTACAGCGTCACCTTCCAGGGCGCGTCGATGGGCCGCTTCGCCGAGCATTACCCGCACACCGAACTGCGCTGCGGCCCCTCGGAAGACGCCGACGTGATAGACCTCGTGCAGCAAGGCCTGGCGCATATCGGCATCCTCGCCGCACAGGACCGTTACCCGGCCGATGTCAGCGTGGCACGCCTGCCCGAGCAGGCGGAGTTCTGTTTGTATGCCAGCAGCGAACACCCGCTGGCGAAGCTGCCGGCGCTACAGCCAGAGCACCTGGAGAACGCGCGCCAGCTGTACATCAAGACCTACGCCGCAAGCCTGCCCCATGGCCACGGCCAGGCCTGGTCGGCACCGGACTACCTGACCTTGCTGGAGTTCGCCGTGCGCGGCTTCGGCTGGGCCGAACTGCCCAAGGCGCTGGTGGCGCGCTTCGGCAGTGGCCTGGTGGAGCTGCCCATGGCCGGCTACCCGCGGCGGGTGGCCATGGATGTGGCCTGGTCGCGCCAGCGGGCGCTGGGGCCCGCCGGGCAGTGGTTGGTGGGGCAACTGCTGCGGCGCTAGGCGCTCTCCCCGAAGACCAGGGCGCTGTTTCACGCTGGCTGGTATCAGTATTCGCGGTACTGATCTGCGGCGCGAGCCGTCAGGCAAGCCGTTCGACCTGCGCCGGCGTGCGGCGCATCAATACCTTGCCGTTGCGCACCGACACCAGCGCATGGCCCTGGCTACGAACCATCTCGTAGTCATCCGGCGCCGACAGCAGCAGCAGGTTGGCCGGCCTCCCGACCTCGATGCCATAGCGCTCGCCGAGGTTGAGGGTGCGGGCGCTGTTGTCGGTGATCAGGTCCAGGCTGCGTTGCAGGTCTTCGTAGCCAAGCATGTGGCAGATGTGCAGCCCGGCTTCGAGAATGCGCAGGATATTGCCGTTGCCCAGCGGGTACCACGGGTCGACGATGGAGTCCTGGCCAAAGCACACGTTCATCCCGGCCCGGTCGATCTCGGCCACGCGGGTCAACCCGCGGCGCTTGGGGTAGCCGTCGAAGCGCCCTTGCAGGTGGATGCTTTCGGTGGGGCACGAGACGAAGTTGATCCCCGACATCTTCAGCAGGCGGAACAGCTTGTAGCAGTAGGCGTTGTCGTAGGAGCCCATGGCCACGGTGTGGCTGGCCGTGACCCGCGCGCCCATGCCGCGCACCCGTGCTTCTTCGGCCAGCACTTCGAGGAAGCGCGACTGCGGGTCGTCGGTCTCATCGCAATGCACGTCCACCAGGCAGCCGGTGCGCTCGGCCAGGTCCATGAGGAACTTGATCGACGCCACGCCCTGGTCGCGGGTGTTCTCGAAATGCGGAATGCCGCCAACCACATCGGCGCCCATGGCCACCGCTTCGGTCATCAGCGCCCGGCCATTGGCGTATGACTCGATGCCCTCCTGAGGGAACGCGACGATCTGCAGGTCGACCAGGTCGCGCACCTCGTCGCGCACCTCGACCATGGCCTTGAGTGCGGTCAGCTTGGGGTCGGTGACGTCGACATGGGTGCGCACGTGCTGGATGCCATGGTCCACCAGCATGCCGATGGTCTTCTTGGCGCGGGTCTTGATGTCGTCGTGGGTGGTGATTTCCTTGCGCTCGGCCCAGCGTTCGATGCCTTCGAACAAGGTGCCACTCATGTTCCACTTCGGCTCGCCCGCCGTGAGGGTGGCGTCGAGGTGGATGTGCGGCTCGACGAAGGGCGCCACTACCAGGTTCTGCCGAGCGTCCAGGTCAGCCGCGCTGGCCAGTACGGCCACGTCAGCCTGCGGCGCGATGGCGGCGATGCGCTCGCCGTCCAGCTCGATGCGGAACAGGCCGGGCTTGCCACGCAGGCGGGCATTGATGATGTTCATGGCGTTACTCCTTACCTTGGGCTTCGTTCAGGCGCCATACCAGCATGGCAACAGAAGCGTTCATCCGAAACAGCGGGTCGTCAAGGGACTGCCCGCTCAGTTGTTCGATGCGTTGAATACGTTGGTTGATGGTATTGCGATGCAGGCCCAGGCGCTGGGCGGCCTTGAGCCCGTTGCCGTTTTCCTTGAGCAGGGCGTCGAGGGTGTGCACCAGCACATGCGGCTGCTTGCGTGCAGGGGCGATCAGCGGGCCCAGGGTCTGGGCAACGAAGTCATCGATCAGCGACCGGTCGAAGATACCTTGCAGCAGGCGCAGCACGCCAAGCTCGCCGAAGTCGCAGAAGCCGTTGGCCGGGTGCAGCTGCTGCGCCACCTCCAGGGCCTGGCGCGCCTCGCTGAGCGCCTGCCGGTAGTGGGCGCAGTCGGCAGCCAGGCGCGACAGGCCCATATACAGTGCCAGTTCCCCCACCACCGCGGCCAGCTGCCGGTGCAGCGCGGCCAACGTCAACGGCAGGTCGGCGGCATCTGCCAGCAACAGCACCTGCAGGTCGCCCGGCAATTGTGCGGTGACGGTTCCCGGTCGCTCGCGGCACCAGGCTTCGAGCTGGTCTGCCAGAGCCTGACGGGTAGCCTGCCAGAGGCGCTCGCCCTGGGCCAGGCCATGGCGCTCGAACAGCTGCTCGACGTGTAGCAAGCGCAGCGCCACCACGCGACGCGGCTCATCCAGTGCCAGTTCAAGGTGCGCCGCACGCTGGCGGGCAATGGCCAGGCTCGGGTAGTCACCACTGAGCAACTGGCCGAGGATATCGTTGCGCGAGCGGCGCACCTGGTTCATCTGCACAAGGGCCGTGCCGATCAGGTGGGTGACGATCACCATCTTCAGGGCATAGGGTTGCTCGATCAACGGCAGGCCCAGTTGCTCGGCACGGGTAATCACTGCCGGCGGAATGGTCTGGATGAAGGTGCCGCCCGTGAGGATCACCATCCCGGCAATGCCCACCGCCTCGCCATCCTCGACCAGGCTCAGCAGATTGGCCTCGCCACGCGGGTGATTGATGCCGGTGACGAACACCAGTTCGCCGCCCATCACCCACTCGGCGATGCCTTCGTTCTCGGCCACGTAGGGCCAGCGCACCCGCCGCTGCAGGTTGCGCGCACCGGCACGCACGGTCATCTCCTGCAGGCCCGGCAGGTGCAGGATCTCGTTCAGCGCCAGGCTCACGGCTCGACGCCCGCCTGGCCCAGCGCCCGGCGCCGGCCGCTGACCTCAAGCAGGACGATGTAGCACAGGGCCGAGGCGCCAATGCCTACCAGCGGCGCGACCCAGGGCGAGGCGTAGGCGAGCAGCGCACCCAGCGCATAGGCCCCCAGGCCCAGGAGGTTGTAGCGCGGCAGCTGCACCGAGGCCAGCGCCGGGTACTTGCCGCGGTGGCGGTACCAGAAATCGGCCATGATCACCCCGCCCACGGGCGGAATGATCGAACCCAGCAACACCAGGAACGGGATCAGCATTTCATACATGCCACCGATCGCCAGCACGATGCCCACCGCCGCCGCCGCCAGCGTGGCGGAGCGTCGGCGCTCGCTGCGCAGCAGGTGACAGGCCGCTGCCGAGACGTTGTAGATGGTCGGCCCCTGGATGGTCCACAGGTTCAGGCAGAGCATCACCACGGCTGCGAACGACAGGCCTTGCAGCATCATCACTTCGACGATGTCGGCCTGCTGGTAGACCATCGCGCACCAGGCCCCGGCCACCACCATCAGGCCGTTGCCGAGCAGGAAGGCGACGATGCTGGCCACCACCGCCACCCGCCCGCTGCGCGACAGCCGGGTCCAGTTGGTGGCCTGGGTGGCCCCGCTGGCGAAGGTGCCGAAGACCATGGTCACCGCTGCCGAGAAGGTCATGGTTTCATGGGGCACCACCGCGGCCAGGCCGGCAAAGCCCCCGGCATCGGCGGTGGCGATGTACATCGACACCAGCAGCAGCGCGAACATCAGCGGTACCGACACCCGCGACAGCAGGTCCAGGCCCTTGAAGCCGATGATCGCGGTAATGCTGAAGCCCAGGCCGAACAGCACCATCAACGGTACGGTGAAGCCACCCGCCAGGCCCAGCAGCTTGACCAGCACGATCGCCACGGTCGCAGTGCCCCAGGCGTACCAGCCAAGCTCCGCAAAGCCCAGGAGGAAGTCGGAAAGCCGGCTGCCCGCCTCACCGAAACAGAAGCGCCCCATCAGCACGGTGTTCAAGCCGCTGCGTGAGGCGATGAAGGCCAGGGCTGCGGCATACAGCGCCAGCAGCGTGTTGCCGATGGCGGCGACCCACAGCATGTCGACGAAATTGAAGGCCATGCCCAGCTTGCCACCGGCGAACATGGTGCCGGTGAAGAAGGTGAAGCTGAACAACACCATGGCAATGGGCAGCAGCCCCTTGCGCGAGGATGGCGGGGCTTCGCATAGCGGGAATTCGGTAGGTGAGCTCATGGCACGGTGCTCCGGGTTGTCGTTGCGACCAGGGGAGCAATATGCGGGCCGCTTTTGCCTGGCGCGAAAAACCGGAAATTTGCGGGCAATCGGCACAACCTTCCCGGTGCACCCTGCACACTTTTTGCCTGATTGCTTGATCCAACCTGTGCGATCAGACCTGTATTGAGGCAGGCGCGCACCAAAGCGGCACATTACCGGGTAGTTTTCACCCAGCCTCCCGCAGTGCGCGCACTGCCGTTCATTCGCTGGCGTTGACGTCTACCTCTTTCCAGCTGTCATCCGGGTCGAAGCGCTTCATGGCTTTGGCGATCTTGTCGCCCTGCGGCCCCAGGTCCTTCTCGAACACCTGGCCGTCGTGGCTGATCATGAAGCTCATGACACCGCTGTCGTTGTACTTCGCCGGCCAGGCGACCAGGGCGAAGCCGCGGCTCATCTGGTTGCCGATCAGGTAGCTGTACGCGCCGCCCGGTGCCGACGGGCCTTGGCCATCGAGGATGCGGAAGTGGTAGCCGTACCAGGCATCCCCTAGCACATCCTTGCCGAACAGCGGCCCCAGCGGGCTGATCTCGCCGCCCGCTTCGTCTTCCCAGAACAGGCCGTCATGCTTGCCTGGCGTGCTGAAGATCTGCTGGGCATATTCCAGCGCGCCGTTGCCGTTGCGGTCTTTCGAGGCGTAGTCCATCTGTGCGTCGTGATAGGCAAGCACCGACTGCAATGCTGCCAGCTCGTTGCGGCCGATGCGCCGGGCACGGATTTCGGCGCTGCCGGCCTTGAGGTCGAAGCGCCAGCCATTGCCAGCCTTGGTCAAGGGGATGGGCAAGGTCCAGTGATCGGGGCCCACGGCCAGGATGGCCTTGTTGTCGCCCTGCTTGTCGATCCGATGCTCGGCCTTGTACTGCTCCAGGAAAGCATCGACATCACTGCGCTGCACGCCCTCACGAGGGATATAGGTGCGCCAGTCATCACCCAGCAACTGCGTCAGGCGCGCTTCGTCGGCGTGCTCGACGCCCAGCGCCTGAACGAACGATTCGACGGCTTTCTCCGGCGTCGGGAACGCTTCCTGCGCCGCGGCCAGGCTTGTCCAGGCCATGCCCAGGCCGATCAGCACCGTTGCAATAGTTGTCCTGGTGTTCATCGACGGCCACCTCCACCACCGCGGCGCGCCGGGGCGCTAGGCCTGGATATCTGATGCCCCGCTGTGCGCGAGGCGTTGGGCCGCTGGGCGAACGACTGGCTGATACGGCCGCGATTGGCCTGTGCCGTGGTACGCGACGGTGAACGCACGCCGTCGAAGGCATTGTTGCGGGCGCGGCCTGCCGTGTTGCTCGGGCGGTTCTGCGCAGCCTGACGGGCCTGGCCTTCACCCTGCCGGCGCTGGTTGACCTGGTTGCGCGCCTGCTGGTTGTCGCGGGTGTTATCACGCGCGTTGCGCGGTTCTGCGCGGCGTGCGTTGTCGTTGGCGCCTTGCATGCGATTGCCCACACCGCCCTCGGCGCGGGCCTGGCGTGCACTGTCGAGGGCCTCCCGGTTGCTGGTAGCCGGGCGCTCGAAACCCGCACGGTCCATCGAGCTGCGGGCACGATCACGGGCCTGGGCACGCTGGGCATCATCGCCACGGAACGCAGCACGCTGGTTGGCCCCGTCGAGCTGGCGACCGTACTGCTGGCGGCTGCGGTTGTCGCGGTACGGCACGCCATCGCGGTGCGCGGGGTTGTGCTGCCACTTGTTCTGGTTGTTGGTGATGCGATTGTTGCCGTTGATGTTGTTGTAGCGATTGACGTCGATATCGACATCGCCGTGGTTCCAGTCGCAATCGCCCCACACCGAATCGATGATCGCCACCCCGGCGCCGAACGCCAGCCCGGCCATCAGCGCGGTGCCCGCGTAGTACATCGGCGACGGTGGGTAATACACCGGCGGCGAGGCCGGATAGGCCCAGGTGCCGTAGGTGGTGGTCGGGTTGTAGGTGGGCACGTAGACCACCTGTGGGTCGGCCGGCTGAATGATGATGGTGCTGGTCGACGCGCTGCTGGCAGGCGCGCTCTGCGAATTGCCCGGGCTGGCCGTGGCCGCTGCGGGCGCGGCCTGCACGGTGACGTTCTGGTACTGGTTGCTGGTCAGGTTGCCAGCCGCCTGGGCTTGGTGGCGCAGGCGCTGGACGCCGGCCATGACATCATCGGGCTGGGCCAGGAAGGCGTCGCCCAGGCGCTGGACCCACACCGGGTCCTGGCCGAGCACCACCAGCACCTGCGGGAACGCCACCAGCGACTGCACGCTCGGGTCCCAGGTCTGGTTGGCCACCTGCTTGACGGCGTCATCACCTTGGGCCTTGGGGTTGGCCTTGGACCAGGCCACCGCCTCGGTCACCTCGCCCGGGTAGGTCGACGCCATCAGCACCTGGGCCAGCAGCGGATCAGGGTACAGGGCGATCGGCGCGAGCATCTGGTCGAGTTGCTCCTGATTGAACACTGCCTGCTTGGCTTCGGCAGGCGCCGGGTCGGGCGCCGGCACATCATCGGCCAGCGCCGGGCTGACAACACCGTTAAGGCACAACACGACCGACAAGATGCATAACAATGGCATGCGCATCGCATTCCCCATCTGGCCATACCGCGTTAAAAGAGTGGATTGCAAACCGGGCAGTCGCTGCCGTGCGATAAGGGTAGCAAAGGCGCCATTTTCGACCACTTTTGCGTATTGGATTTCAACCCACTAATGGCAACCCGGTTTACTGCCTTTAATTCTAAATCGTCTATCGAAACGCAACTGTACTTAACTTGCCCTGAGCGCTTCGCGGCATTAAAAACACCCAGCAGGAGGCCCGATCATGGCAACTTCAAAAGCCTGTCGTTTTTGCGTGGCGCTGTTATTGTGCACCACGACGTTACAGGGTTGGACGGCTGTTACCGATCGCGCCGAACGGCGCCAGCAAGCACGCGAAGTGCGCCAGGAAACACGCCAGGATGCGCGCCAGACCAAACAGGACTGTCGCCACGCCGACCAGAAGAGCAACGCCGGTTGCCGACAGGACAAACGCCACACGAAACAGCAAGGTCGCGAACGCGCCCGGGACATCAAGTACTGAGCCTGCATCAGCCTCCAAGGGCGATGATGGCCAGGATCAGCGCCACCCCGACCAGCGACATGATCCCCCCCGTGAGCAGTCGGCGCCCGCCGGAATAACGGGCCAGCAGCCAGCCGGCGAGGAACAGCATGATCAGGGCGACCAGGTTCGACACGCGAATGGCGGTGCCGGTATGGGCGACCACCAGGAACGGTATGACCAGCGGGAAAGTCGCCAGCACCACCAGCAGAAAGGTCGCCAGGGCCGCCTTGAAGTCCTGCAGGCCAAGCCGCGCCGGCAGCGGTTGCTGGCCGTTGCGCAGCAGATGCACCCTGAGCAGCTCCAGCCCGTTCTCGTCCACCACCTCACCGATGCGCGCCGGCAGTGCATCGGCAATCAGCTTACGCCCCTCCTGCCCTTTCTCATCGGCAAGCAGCCGGGCCAGCAAGGTGCGGCTGCGGGTCCGCTCGGTCCAGGTGCGCAGCAGATAGATCACCGCATCGGCAAGGCCCCAGGCCAGGTTGCAGCCGAAGGCCGCAATCAGCATCAGCCTGGCATCTTCGCGGCCGGCCGTGGCCACGCTCAGCGAGCCGGTGAAAGTGGTGGCCATCAACAGCCCGAACATCACTTCGGTAATACGATCGATGGGTTCCAGTGCACGTCCGCTCATATGTTGCCCTCCCGGGTTGCCCTGAACTAACGGATGCCATGTCTCAAACGAGCATGTTGCGCATTCCAGTACTTCAGTGTTTCTTGCGGCAATTGATGAGGCGCGTCGACCCGCTCTGCCAGCTTGCTGGCAAAACTGTGCGCCGAATCCTGAGTTGGAAAGGTAAAGTTCATGCCACAGGCATGCACCCGCCAGCTTGGCCGTCCCTGTTCGCTGGCCTGTTCGATAAGGAAGTTCATGTTGCGCTCCTGCTGGCAGGCAAAGCGCCACGGCAATGTTTTTTCCAGCGTAGCGCAACGGCGCAAAGCCTCAACTAACCAATCATTATCAACCACCATTTGACATTCACTTTGCATCTACCTGCGGGGCCTCCCTTGCCGGATGAATCAACATGAGGATTGCGCGGCAGTGAAGGGTCATCGGTAGCGGTCCGCATCAGCGATGCGGTTATCGATTTGGTGAGGTTGAATCAGCGGTTGCAGCAAAAGGCAAATATCCAGACGAAAGTTCCGGCAGTGTTTTAGGAAGCGCTCAACCCCTCTGAGAATTGATTCCTCGTTAGTTCAGGCTCATCTTATGGTTAGGGCCGCTCTACGACCCATCGCCGCGGCAAGCCAGTTCCCTCGTACTTTTCGCAAGCTTCGGCATTCAAGAAACCAGTGGGACAGCATCCAGACGGAGGACTTGCAGCAACCTCAATAGTCACTATCGACAACACCAATTTCTACCCATCGCCATCAATCAATAACCTAGCCCCATCGATTCCCACCGCCCGAATCATGGAGCTTCCCCCGATGAACACCACGGCCCGCCTGCTGCTCGCTACCCTCTGCGCCACCGCTATCGCCGTGCTCACCGGTTGCGCCAGCCACCCGGAACTGCGCCCTTATACCGCCGAGGAAACCCGCCAGTTGCAACTCGAATCCATCCAGCGCCAAGGCCTGTCGCTGGACGAATACGAACTGCGCAAGCGTGTCATCGAGCGCTCCGCGAGCCAGCAAGTGGTCACCGATGTCGCCCAAACCCAGCCTGCAATCAAAGGCTGAGTTGAAAGAGCGGCTAACCGCACTATCATGGCCCTGCCCGGACTGATCGCCTTCAGTCCCTGTCACCGAGGCTGGCCAATGATCGATCACCTGGACCACCTGGTCCTCACCACCACCGATGTCCAAGCCTGCGCCGATTTCTACACGCGGGTGCTGGGCATGCAGCTGGAAACCTTCGGCGATAAGCGCCTGGCACTGCGCTACGGCAACCAGAAAATCAATATCCATGTCCGCGGCCATGAGTTCGAGCCCAAGGCGCATCTGCCGGTACCCGGTGCCCTGGACCTGTGCTTCATCAGCAAGGTCAGCCTGGAACAGGTGATCGCTCACCTGCAGCAGATGCAATGGCCCATCATCGAAGGCCCCGTTGCACGCACTGGCGCAACCGGCCCGATCCGCTCGGTGTACGTCCGTGACCCTGACCTGAACCTGATCGAGATCGCCGAACCACTCGTGGTTTGAACGGCCCTTGACCAATGGTCGAGTAAAGGCCACCGCCGGTAGCCTCCTGGCGGCTGACGCAGGTATCCTCGACCGCTCAAGAGCAAGCCTTCCAGGACGGTGACCATGACCAGGCCCCTTCTCTTGCTGACTGTTGCCCTTCTCTCGAGCCCGGCACTGCACGCGCAACAGATTCAGCGTCAATTGGGCGATTTCGACTTCAAGCTCGGCACCACGCCCTCGCGCAGCATGGCCCAGGGGCTGATCTCGCCGAGCGCGGTGGGCGCCTTCCACGGCGGCCTCGACCTCAGCCACCCCAGCGGTTGGTATATCGGCCAGTACGCGCCGAGCATGGGCGTGACGCCCGACTCCACCCTGCGCCTGGACAGCTACACCGGCTACAAGCATCACTTCGACAGCACCCTGGGCTATGAAATGGGCCTGATCCACTACAGCCAGCCGAACATCGCAGGCCCCGACAGCTACGCCCTGTACGGCGGCATCTCGGTGCTGGGCAGCCGCTTTGGCGGCGCCTTGCGCGACAATCCGGACAACCGCACCGGCACGCTGTTCGCCGACTTCGGCCAGTTGCCGCTGTTCGATGTCGACCTCACCGTCAAGCTCGCCCACCACCGCCTGGGCACGCCTTTCACGATTGGCGACGGCAGCCAGATCAACGGGTTTTCCGACTGGTCGCTGGAGCTGTCGCGGCCATGGCTGGGCATCGACCTGAACCTGATCTACAGCAACTCCGACCTCAGCGGCAGCGGCTGCGACGCCTATGCCGGCATCAACACCTACTGCCAAAGCATGGTCACCCTGAAAGCCCAGCGCAGCTTCTTCTAACGCGGCCTTAGCGCTGGCCAGAGCCGGGATTTGTTACCTTGACCGGCGATGGCGGTAGTGCGGGCACTGATGGTGTTGACACGTCTGAGATAGAAATTCGTGTTTGTGAGTGTTTGAGAGGCTTTATCGAGATCTCACAACAGCTGATCATAGGTGAGTACCTGTTCCGACCTTTCAACATCAGGAAAACCGCCATGCTTCCGGACCGCCTGAACGCCGACCTGGCCTTGCCCGCCGTCATGCACGGTGCCGACCTGCCGTGGCTGGCCAGCCCCCTGCCCGGCGTCGAGCGGCGCCCGCTGTTTCGCATCGGTGGCGAGAAGGCCCGTGCCACCAGCCTGGTGCGCTATGCCCCCGGCAGTCATTTCAACGCTCACCAGCACCCTGGCGGCGAGGAATTTGTGGTGCTGGAAGGTGTGTTTGAAGATGAGCGCGGCCAGTACCCTGCGGGCAGCTATGTGCGCAACCCGCCTGGTAGTGCTCACGCGCCACGGTCTGGAGAGGGCTGCACGATCTTTGTTCGCCTGCAGCAGTTTCATCGTGAAGATGGCCAACAGCTGGTCGCAACGTTATCGGCGCTGGGCGATCAACTGCTGTTCTCGAACGCCCATGAACAGGTGTATCTGAAGCACGTGCAACCCGGCGCCGCTGTCCATCTGGACAACCCGCGTGGGCTGGAATGTCTGCTTCTGCAAGGCAACCTGGACGGCGCGGACTTCAGCCTTCAGCCGCTGAGCTGGATGCGCCTGCCGGCAGGCACGCCTTTGCAGGCAAGCGCCGGCGCTCAGGGTGCTCGTTTCTGGATCAAGGACGCAGCACTCACCCTGGGCCTCTGATCTCGCGCTGTACGCCTCGCCCCCCTGCTCTTGCTCTTGCTCTTGCTCTTGCTCTTGCTCTTGCTCTTGCTCTTGCTCTTGCTCTTGCTCTTGCTCTTGCTCTTGCTCTTGCTCTTGCTCTTGCTCTTGCTCTTGCTCTTGCTCTTGCTTTTGCTTTGGCTTCTAAGCGCGCGATAGTTCAGGCGACGCAAATTGCGACTTCAGGAGGCCGAACGGAGGTCTTGCGGAGGGAGGTGACGGGCATGGATGCTCGTCAAGCGCTGGGCCCCAGGATGGGGCCTGCAGCGCGGTCCTCCCGGGAGCAAGGCCGGAGTGAGGGGACCCCGGAGCGTAGCGCAGGGGCCGGATGATGGGAGCGGGCGGCTTTGGTTACTTTGGCCAAGACCAAAGTAACCCGCCGTAAGGGCGGAAAGGTGACTGTGCGCCACCATCGCAAATGAATGCGCACCTGATCTGAAAGCCAAAAGCCAAAAGCCAAAAGCCAAAGCTCGACTACGACGGTTTTGAATATTCCGAATCCATTCATTTGCGATGGCGACGCACAGTCACCTTTCCGCCCTTACGGCGGGTCACTTTTTGTCAAACGCGACAAAAAGTAACCAAAAAACGCTGGCTCCTATCATCCGGCCCCTGCGCTGCGCTCCGGGGTTCCCTCGCTCCGGCCTTGCTCCCGGGAGGACCGCGCTGAACGGCCCATCCTGGGCCGCAGCGCTTGACGGGCATCCATGCCCGTCACCTCCCTCCGCAAGGCCTGCGCTCGGCCTCCTGAAGTCGCAATCTGCGTCGCCTGAACTACCGCGCGCTTAGAAGCCAAAGCAAAAACAGAGCAAGAGCAAGAGCAAGAGCAAGAGCAAGAGCAAGAGCAAGAAGCGGCTAGCGCCGCTGACATCACGCTTCTGGCATCAACGTCGCAATCAACGCTCGCACCGTCCCCGGCAGCGCATCCAGCTCCCGCACCAGGATGCTCCGCTCGCGCACCGCCCACGGCTCATCCAGGCTGATGGTCACCAGTTCCATGGTCTGGCTGTGCCGCAGCGCCGCCGACTCAGGGATGATGCCGATGCCCACCCCCGCCTCCACCAGCCGGCAGATCGCCTCGAAACTCGACAGCTGGATACGCAACGACAGGTTCAACCCCATGCGCTCCACATGGTCGCGCAGGAAGCTCAGCAAGGTACTGCCGTCGTGCAGGCCGATGTGCTGGAAGTCCAGGGTCTGCTTCAGGGTCACCCGCTTGCGACCTGCCAGTTCATGACCCGCCGGGACGATCAGCACCAGGCGGTCGGTGCTGAAATGCATCACCTGCAAGCCGCTCGCCTCCACGGGCCCGGCGATGATACCCATGTCGCTGCTGCCATCGAGCACACCGCGCACGATATCCCGCGACAGACGCTCCTGCAGGTCTACCGTCACGCCAGGGCGCTTGGCCAAGAAGCCGGCCAGCACTTCGGGCAAAAACTCGGTGACCGCAGTGGTGTTGGCGAAGATGCGAATATGCCCGGCAAGGTCGGTGCCGAACTGGGTGAACTCGGCTTTCAGGTAGTCGACCTGGCGCATGATCAGGCGGGCATGCATCAGCAGCTTGTGCCCCGCCGGGGTCAACTCGACACCGCGACTGTCGCGGTACAGCAGACGTGTATCGAGCTGCGCCTCCAGCGCCTTGATCCGTGCGCTGGCGGCGGCCGGCGAGAGAAACGCCCGGCGTGCGCCCTGGGTCAGGCTCGGCGATTCGCCGATGTGGATGAAAAGCCGCAAGTCTGCCAGGTCGAAATGCATGGGGAGCTCCGGTCGAGGCGAAGGCGTTCAGCATACATGAACGCTGCCTTACACAAATGCAAATTCACAGAATGCCAAGCGCCTCGCATGATCGGCCCATAACAACAAATGCAGAGGCCCCTGGTTATGACTGCTCTCCACCCGCCCATCGACTACAGTGCCTGGATAGGCCGCACGGAAGAAGCCGTCGATGAGTTCAGCCGCAACCTGATCAAGCGCATCGCCGCCACCTTCGGCGAAACCGCCCCAGCCGTCGGCCAACCGCTGCCACCGCTGTGGATGTGGTGCTTCTTCCAGGAGCCAGTGGCCGAATCACAACTGGGCACAGACGGCCACCCGCTACGCGGCGGTTTCCTGCCCCCGGCCAATAACCGTAACCGCATGTGGGCCGGGGGCCGGGTCGAGTTCATCGCCCCGCTCACCGTCGGAGCCGAAGCCCATCGCCTGTCGACCATCCTGCACATCGAGGAGAAGCACGGCCGCACTGGCGCCCTGCTGTTCGTCACCGTGCGCCACGACTACTCGCAACACGGCCAGCTGTGCGTGCGCGAGGAACAGGACATCGTCTACCGCGAAGCCAACCCGCCCAAGCTTGAAAGCGCAGCAGCCGAGATGCCAGCCGACTGGAGCGAGGCGGTCACACCAACGCCGACCCTGCTGTTTCGCTATTCCGCCGTGACCTTCAACGGCCATCGCATCCACTACGACTTCCCCTACGTCAGCGCAACCGAAGGCTACGCCGGCCTGGTCGTACACGGGCCGATGATCGCCACCTTGAACCTGCGCGCCTTCATCCGCGCCAACCCTGGCAAACATGTGCGCCGCTTCGCCTACCGCGGCGTGCGCCCGCTGACCGTGCCGACCTCGTTCGAAGTGGCCGGGCGCATCAGCGCACCCGGCCAGGCCCAGCTGTGGGCCGGCAATGCCAACGGCGTGGCGCAGAGCGCCGACGTGCTTTTCGACTGAGACCAGACAGGGAACACCCCAATGCAGACGTACGACAGCGATGACCTCAACGCCATCCGGGAAGGCGTGCGCGCCCTGTGCGCCGAGTTCGACGCCAGCTACTGGCGCACGATCGATGAACACAAGGGCTTCCCCGAAGCCTTCGTCAAAGCCATGACCGACGCCGGCTGGCTATCGGCCATGATCCCCGAAGCGTACGGCGGCTCGGGCCTGGGCCTGGCCGAAGCGTCGGTGATCCTCGAAGAGGTGAACGCGTGCGGTGGCAACTCCGGCACCGTGCACGGGCAGATGTACAACATGTTCACCCTGCTGCGCCACGGCAGCGAAGAACAGAAGCGCCACTACCTGCCCAAGCTCGCCAGCGGCGAACTGCGCCTGCAGTCGATGGGCGTGACCGAACCCACCACCGGTACCGACACCACCAAGATCAAGACCACTGCCGTGCGCCAGGGCGACAAGTACGTGATCAATGGCCAGAAGGTGTGGATATCGCGCATCCAGCATTCGGACCTGATGATCCTGCTGGCGCGCACCACGCCCTTGCCCCAGGTGCAGAAAAAGTCCGAGGGCATGTCGATCTTCCTCGTCGACCTGCGCGAGGCCATCGGTAACGGCCTGACCGTGCAACCGATCGCCAACATGGTCAACCACGAGACCAACGAGCTGTTCTTCGACAACCTCGAACTGCCGGCCAGCAGCCTGATCGGCGAGGAAGGCAAGGGTTTCCGCTACATCCTCGACGGCCTCAATGCCGAGCGCACCCTTATCGCCGCCGAGTGCATCGGCGATGGTCGCTGGTTCATCGAGAAGGCCAGCGCCTACGCCCGTGACCGCGTGGTGTTCGGCCGCCCGATCGGGCAGAACCAGGGCGTGCAATTCCCTATCGCCGAAGCCCATATCGAGATCGAGGCCGCCGACCTGATGCGCTGGCGCGCCTGCGCCGAGTACGACAGCGGGCAGAACGCCGGAGCCAGCGCCAACATGGCCAAGTACCTGGCGGCCAAAGCCTCGTGGGAGGCAGCCAATGCCTGCCTGCAGACCCACGGCGGCTTCGGCTTTGCCTGCGAATACGACGTCGAGCGCAAGTTCCGCGAAACCCGCCTGTACCAGGTGGCGCCGATCTCAACCAACCTGATCCTGTCCTACGTGGCCGAGCACCTGCTCGAGCTGCCACGCAGCTTCTGAGGGCACGCGCATGCAAGCTACCCAAGCCCTGGCGGGTTTCCTCGCCGACCTGCAGTACGCGCACATCCCCGGCCATGTGCTGGAGCGCACTGAAGACCTGTTTCTCGACTGGCTCGGCTCGGCCCTGGCCAGCCAGGGTGCGCACCCGATCCCGCTGTTCGAGCGTTACGCCGAGCGCATGGGCCCTACCCAAGGCAGCGCCCGCGTGCTGACCAGCGGGCGCAGTTCATCGCCCTACTTCGCCGCGCTGGTCAACGGCGCTGCCTCACACCTGGTAGAGCAGGACGACTTGCACAACCGTTCGGTGCTGCACCCGGCCACCGTGGTGTTCTCCGCCGTGCTGGCAGCGGCCCAGGACCTCGGCAAGTCGGGCCAGGAACTGCTGCTGGCCAGCGTCGCCGGCTATGAGGCAGGCATCCGCATCGGTGAGTTCCTCGGCCGTTCGCACTATCGCATTTTCCACACCACGGCCACTGTCGGCACCCTGGCCGCTGCTGTGGGCGTAGGCAAGCTGCTGGGCTTCGACAAGGCACAGTTCATCAACCTGCTCGGCAGCGCCGGCACCCAAGCGGCCGGGCTGTGGGAGTTCCTCCGCGATGCGGCCGACTCCAAGCAGCTGCACACCGCCAAGGCCGCCGCCGATGGCCTGCTCGCCGCCTACCTGACCGCCGATGGCCTGACCGGCGCGCGCAATATTCTCGAAGGTGACCAGGGCCTGGCTGCCGGGATGTCCAGTGACGCCGACCCGGCGCGCCTGAACGACCGCCTGGGCACGCGCTGGGCGCTGGCGGAAACCTCGTTCAAGTTCCACGCCTCGTGCCGTCATACCCACCCCGCCGCCGATGCGCTGCTGCTGTTGATGCAACGCGAGGGCTTGACCCATGAGCAGATCGCCACGGTGGTCACCCGTGTGCACCAGGGCGCCATCGATGTGCTCGGCCGGGTCGTCACACCCACTACCGTGCACCAGGCCAAGTTTTCCATGGGCACCGTGCTAGGCCTGATAGCCGTGCACGGCAGAGCGCAGCTCATCGAGTTCCGCGACCTGGCGCTGGGCGACCCTCAGGTCGCGCGCTTTCGCGAAAAAGTGCAGATGCAGCTGGACCCTGAAGTGGATGCCGCCTATCCGGCCCGCTGGCTGGGCCGGGTCGAGGTCACCTGCACCGATGGCCGCCGCTTCAGCGCCAGCATCGACGAGCCCAAGGGCGACCCCGGCAACACCCTTTCACGCCCTGAGCTGGAAGCCAAGTTCCAGCGCCTGCTGGCCTATTCCGGCGCGCGCAGCCCCGCCCAGGGCCAGGCACTGATCGGGCAGGTCTGGCAGCTGCGCGATGCGCGTTCGCTGGCCGCACTGCACTGATGACGAACAGGTGACTCCATGACCCAAACTGCACCTCGCCCGCTGGACGGCATCACTGTCGTCAGCCTGGAACATGCCATCGCCGCGCCCTTCTGCACCCGCCAGCTGGCCGACCTGGGCGCCCGCGTGATCAAGGTCGAACGCCCTGGCAGCGGCGACTTTGCCCGTGGCTACGACCAACGCGTCGACGGCCTGGCCTCGCACTTCGTGTGGACCAACCGCTCCAAGGAAAGCCTGACCCTCGACCTCAAGCAGCAAGCCGCCGACGGCATCCTCGATGCCCTGCTGGCCAAGGCCGACGTACTCGTGCAAAACCTCGCACCCGGCGCCGCCGCCCGCATGGGCCTGTCGTTCGACGCCTTGCACCCGCGCTTCCCACGGCTGATCGTCTGCGACATTTCCGGCTACGGCGCAGGCGGCCCGTATGAAAACAAGAAGGCCTACGACCTGCTGATCCAGAGCGAGGGCGGTTTTCTGTCGGTGACGGGTGGCCCCGGCGATGGGGAGATGGCCAAGGCCGGCTGCTCGATCGCCGACATCGCCGCCGGTATGTATGCCTACACCGGTGTGCTGTCGGCGCTGCTGCTGCGCGACAAGACCGGCCTGGGCAGCCGCGTCGACGTGTCGATGCTGGAGAGCCTGGTGGAATGGATGGGCTACCCGATGTATTACGCCTACAACGGCGCGCCGCCACCCCCGCGCGCGGGCGCATCGCACTCGACCATCTACCCCTACGGGCCGTTCCCCACCGGGGGTGGCGGCACGATCATGCTCGGCCTGCAGAACGAACGGGAATGGGCGCTGTTCTGCGAAAAAGTACTGCTCGACCCTGCGCTGGCCAGCGATGAGCGCTTCAACGCCAACTTCAAGCGCTCGGAGAACCGAGAGGTGCTGCGCCAGCTCATCGTCGAGCGCTTTGCCGCGCTGTCACTCGACGAGGTGGTGGCGCGCCTGGAAGAGGCGCAGATTGCCAATGCCCGGGTCAACGACATGCACGGCGTGTGGCAGCACCCACAACTGCAGGCGCGCGACAGCTGGCGTGAAGTGGACAGCCCGGCTGGCAAGCTGCCGTCGCTGCTGCCACCGGGGCGCAATGCCGCCTTCACCCCACGCATGGACGCCGTGCCGGCGCTGGGCCAGCACACCGCGGGCATCCTCGCCGAGCTGGGCCTGAGCGCCGAACAGCGCGCCACCCTGGCCGCAGGAGGCGTGGTATGAACGCGGTACGC
Organism: Pseudomonas sp. 382; assembly: GCF_002759075.1. NCBI lineage: Bacteria > Pseudomonadati > Pseudomonadota > Gammaproteobacteria > Pseudomonadales > Pseudomonadaceae > Pseudomonas > Pseudomonas sp. 382. The sequence continues at coordinate 4,424 of NZ_PEMX01000034.1, read as the reverse complement.
TCCGCCCTGTTCGTGCCCGGCAGCCGGCCTGAACGTTTCGCCAAGGCGCTGGCGGCGGGTGCCGATGTGGTGATCGTCGACTTCGAGGATGCCGTCGAGGAGCCGCTGAAACAGCAGGCCCGCGACCACCTGGCGGCGTTCCTGCAGGTCACGCCGCAGGCCTCTGTATGGGTGCGGGTAAATGCACCGCAGCATCGGCAGCACGCCAGCGACCTGGCCTTCTGCGCGCAGCAGCGCGGGGTCGCCGGGCTGCTGTTGCCCAAGGTGGAGAACGCGACTCAAGTCGCGCTGGCCTGGCGCGGCGGCAAGCCGGTATGGCCAATCATCGAGAGCGCCAAGGGCTTGCTGGCACTGGCACAGATTGCCGCAGCCGAAGGCGTCGAGCGCTTGTCATTCGGCAGCCTCGACCTGGCCCTGGACCTGAGGTTGAACACCGAGAGCGAGGCGGCCCGGCAGTTTCTCGACCAGGCGCGCATGGCGGTGCAGCTGCATTCGCGGGGGGCCGATCTGGCGCCGCCGCTGGATGGGGTGTTCCCGGCCATCGCCGATGCCGAGGGGCTGCAGCGGGCCGTGCGGCATGCCTATGACATGGGGTATGGCGGGGCGTTGTGCATACATCCTCAGCAGGTGGCGGTGATTCATGCAGCGCTGGCGCCCAGTGCCGAGGAACTGGCGTGGGCGCGGCGGGTGCTGGCGGCGAGTGAAGTAGCCAATGGCGCCGGGGCCTTCCAGCTGGACGGGCAGATGGTCGATGCGCCGGTGGTGTTGCGCGCGCAGCGGTTGCTGGCTGGGCATCTCGACTGAACATTCCGGCCTCTTCGCGGGCACGCCCGCACACAGGTACTGCGTAAACCTGTGGGAGCGGGCGTGCCCGCGAATGGGCCGGTACAAGTGACGGTGTTAAGCAAACCCGAACGCCGCCTTATACAAATGCTAATTCTCCATACGCAGCCCGTTGGTCCATCTTTACCCCACTCCTCCTACAACAATAAATCAGAGGTGACACCGATGTTGAAGCTGACCCAGGCGCTGTTCTGCGCCGCCGCAGTGTCCATGGCCGGCCTGGCCCAGGCCGCCGACCCCATCGTCATCAAGTTCGCCCACGTGGTGGCCGACAGCACGCCCAAGGGTCAGGGCGCGCTGATGTTCCAGAAAATGGTCGCCGCCGACCCGCAGCTCAAGGACAAGGTCAAGGTCGAGGTCTACCCCAACTCGTCGCTGTTCGGCGATGGCAAGGAAATGGAAGCCCTGCTGCTTGGCGACGTGCAGATGCTGGCACCGTCGCTGGCCAAATTCGAGCACTACAACAAGCAGGTGCAGATCTTCGACCTGCCGTTCCTGTTCAATGACCTGGCCGCCGTCGACCGCTTTCAGCAAGGCCCGCAAGGCAAGGCGCTGCTGACCTCGATGGAAGACAAGGGAATCCGTGGCCTGGCCTATTGGCACAACGGCCTGAAACAACTGTCGGCGAACAAAAAGGTGATCCTGCCCAAGGACGCCCGCGGCCTGAAATTCCGCGTGCAGGCCTCCAGTGTGCTTGAAGAGCAGTTCAGGGCGATCCGCGCCAACCCGCGCAAGATGAGCTTCGCCGAGGTCTACCAGGGCCTGCAGACCGGCACCGTCAACGGCACCGAGAACACCTGGTCGAACTACGAGAGCCAGAAAGTCAACGAAGTGCAGCCCTTCTTCACCGAGACCAACCACGGCCTGATCGACTACATGGTGATCACCAACGCCAAATTCTGGAACAGCCTGCCTGAGGACGTGCGCGGCGAGCTGCAAGCGATCATGGACGAGGTCACCGTCGAGGTGAACAAGCAGGCCGAAGCGCTGAACCAGACGTCACGGCAGAAGATCATCGACGCCAAGACCAGCGAGATCGACCCGCTCACCGCCGAGCAACGCCAGCAATGGCGTGAGGCCATGCGCCCGGTATGGGAGAAGTTCTCCGAGCAGATCGGCGCTGAGCTGATCAAGGCCGCCGACGAAGCCAACAAGGCCTCCTGACCCTGCCTGCGCCCTACCCCGGCCACCTGCCGTGCAGGTGGCCGGTCCTGTCTCTGTCTGGAGAATCCCTATGCAATCGCTCAGGCGTGTCTGGGAGCACTTCGAGGAAGGCATGATCGCTTTCCTCCTGGCGGCCATGACCTTGGTGACCTTCCTCTACGTGGCGCTGAACAACCTCTACACGATGTTCTACTCCCTCAGTGATCACTGGGCCTTCGCCAGCGACCTGCTGCTCGGCATCGGCGACCACCTGATGGCCTATGCCCAGGACATGACCTGGAGCATCGCCCTGACCAAGGCCCTGTTCGGCTGGCTGATCTTCTTCGGCATCGCCTACGGCGTGCGCACCGCCGGCCACCTGGGGGTCGACGTGCTGGTACGGCGCACCTCCAGGCCGGTGCAACGGGTGCTGGCGATGATCGCCTGCGCCTGCTGCCTGGCCTACGCCGGGTTGTTCCTGGTGGCCAGCATCAAGTGGGTCAGCGCAGTGCTGGTGGCCGGCATCGGCGCCGAAGACCTCGACCGCTATGGCATCAAGGTCGGCCATATCGCGCTGATCGTGCCGTTGGGCTTCGCCCTGGTGATTGTCCGCTACCTGGAAATCCTCTACCGCCTGTTCACCCATCGCCAGTACGGCCTGGGCCTGGCCGACGAGGCTGCCGAAGCCAGCAAGCTGGCCAACCCCGGTGAGGAGCACCACTGATGACGGTTATCTGCCTGTTCCTGCTGCTGTTCGTGTTCATGTTCCTCGGCGTGCCGATCGCCATCTCCCTGGGCCTGTCGGGGGCGCTGTCGATCCTGATGTTCAGCCAGGACTCGCTCAGCTCGCTGGCGATCAAGCTGTTCGAGACCTCCGACAGCTACACCTTCCTGGCCATCCCGTTCTTCCTGCTGTCGGGTGCGTTCATGACCACCGGCGGCGTGGCCCAACGCCTGATCGACTTTGCCAACGCCTGCGTCGGGCATATCCGCGGCGGCCTGGCGATTGCCGCAGTGCTGGCGTGCATGCTGTTCGCGGCGTTGTCGGGGTCGTCGCCAGCCACCGTGGCCGCCGTCGGCTCGATTGCCGTGGCCGGCATGGTGCGCTCCGGCTACCCGCGCGAGTTCGGTGCCGGCATCATCTGCAACGCCGGCACCCTGGGCATCCTGATCCCACCGTCGATCGTCATGGTGGTGTACTCGGCGGCCACCGAGACTTCGGTCGGCAAGCTGTTCATGGCCGGCGTGGTGCCAGGCATCTTGCTTGGCGTATTCCTGATGATCACCATCTACGTTGTCGCCCGCATCAAGAAACTGCCGGCACAACCGCGGGCAAGCTTCGCCGAATGGCTGAGCACCGCCCGGCGCGCATTCTGGGGTCTGTTGCTGCTGGTGATCATCCTCGGCGGCATCTACAGCGGCATGTTCACCCCCACCGAAGCGGCGGCCGTGGCGGCGGTGTACTCGGCGTTCATCGCGCTGTTCGTATACAAGGACATGCGCCTGCGTGACTGCCCGAAAGTGCTGCTGGAGTCGGGCCGGCTGACCATCATGCTGCTGTTCATCATCGCCAACGCCATGCTTTTCGCCCATGTGCTGACCACCGAGCAGATCCCCCAGCAGATCACCCAGTGGGTGATGTCCGAGGGGCTGACGCCGATCGGCTTCCTGATCATGGTCAACATCGTGCTGCTGGTGGCCGGCAGCTTCATGGAGCCATCGGCGATCATCCTGATCCTGGCGCCGATCTTCTTCCCGATCGCGATGAAACTGGGCATCGACCCGATTCACCTGGGTATCGTGATGGTGGTGAACATGGAGATCGGCCTGGTGCACCCGCCGGTGGGGCTGAACCTGTTCGTCACCTCGGCCGTGACCGGGCTGACCCTGGGGCAGACGATTCGCGCAGCGCTGCCGTGGCTGTCGATTCTGCTGCTGTTCCTGGTGCTGGTGACCTATGTGCCGTTCATCTCGCTGGCGCTGCCGGAGTGGTTGGGCATGCCGTAGCCATCGACCTGAAATGCTGACCCTGTGGGAGCGGGCGTGCCCGCGAAGCAGGCACCGCGGTGTATGGCACCGGCTCTGCCGGTGTTCGCGGGCACGCCCGCTTGTATGGTTAGACTTGAAGGGGTGGTGGGACTAAATGCCCGATTCTGACTGTTCGCAGCAGTACAGACCGTGGGAGACATCGCCCCACCCCTTCCACCAAAGCGCCGATAAAGAATGCATCGTTTGCAAGCGACGATAGAAGCAAGCCAGCGCCTCTTGGTGAAACCCCTTCAAGCCGAAAAACCATAACGTGAGGAGCCGTCCATGGCAATGCAGGTAGGAAAGTTGATCGTGGGTGCGGATGTCGCAAAAGCTGAGCTGGTTATCCACCACGATGATCGCGACGAGATCATCAGATTGAAAAATTCCAAACTCGAGATCAGAAGGTG
>NZ_PEMX01000033.1:0-70934 GCF_002759075.1 Pseudomonas sp. 382 | reverse complement strand
AGGACAAGCTGGTGAACAAGAAGGTCGTTGAACGACTGATGGCTGAGCAAGGGTTGAAGTCAGTGGTACGGCCTAAGAAATACCGTTCCTATCGTGGTGTTGTCGGCAAGGTGGCGGCGAATTTGCTGGAGCGAAATTTTGTTGCCCAACGGCCTAATCAGAAGTGGGTGACCGACGTGACTGAATTCAAGGTGGCGCAACAGAAGCTCTATCTCTCGCCGGTGATGGATTTGTACAACGGTGAAATCGTGGCGTACGAAACGGCCAAACGTCCTTGCTACAGCCTGGTTGGGAACATGCTCGACAAGGCCCTCGACTGCTTGGGAGAGAAGCCGAAGCTTGTGCTGCATTCAGATCAGGGATGGCATTACCAGCAGGCTCAGTATCGTCACAAACTCCGTGGGCGAGGCGTGAAACAGAGCATGTCGCGCAAGGGCAATTGCCTGGACAACGCGGCCATGGAAAGCTTCTTCGGTACGCTCAAGTCTGAATTTTTCTACCTGAAGCGCTTTGAGAGTGTCGATGAGTTGAAAGCGGGCCTGGACGAGTACATCCGCTACTACAACCATGACCGCATCAAACTGAAGCTCAATGGTTTGAGCCCTGTTGAGTACAGGGCTCAGGCTGCAGCATAGAACTGTCCAACTTTTAGGGGGCAGTCCATCCTGTGGGAGCGGGCAAGCCCGCGAAGGGCCGCAAAGCGGCCCCAGTTAGCCCAGGAGTTGCCGCAGTACTTCAGCAAACGCCTGCCTGCTCTCCTCTTCATGGGCATGCTGCCCCTGACGCACCACCCACTGACCATTGACCATCACATCCCGCACCTGACGGTCGCCGCCGGCGAACAGCCAGCGGTTGAGAATCCCGTCGCCTTCGGCCATGGCGATGTACGGGTCTTGCCCATCCAGCACCAGCCAGTCGGCCCGCTTGCCTACCGCCAGCTCGCCAACGGCTTGCCCCAGCGCCTGCGCCCCGCCAACCAGTGCCGCGTCGTAGAGCGTACGCCCGACCATTGGTTGGTCGCCACGGTACAGCCGGTTACGCCGCTGGTCCCGCAGGCGCTGGCCATATTCCAGCCAGCGCAGCTCCTCGACCACGCTCAGCGACACATGGCTGTCCGAGCCAATGCCCATGCGCCCGCCCTGGGCCAGGAAGTCCACCGCCGGGAAGATACCGTCGCCGAGGTTGGCTTCGGTGGTCAGGCACAAGCCGGCCACTGCACCACTGCGCGCCATGGCCGTGACTTCGTCGGCTTCGGCATGGGTGGCGTGCACCAGGCACCAGCGACGGTCCACATCGACGTGTTCATACAACCACTGCAGCGGCCGCAACCCGCTCCAGGCCAGGCAGTCGTCGACTTCCTTCTGCTGTTCGGCGATGTGGATATGAACCGGGCACTGCGGGTTACCGGCGGCCAGTACCTCGGCGATCTGGCCGGGCGTGACCGCGCGCAAGGAGTGGAAGCACAGGCCCAGCTGCTGCGCAGGTTGCGCTGCCAATATTGGCGCCAGTTGCGCCTGCAGGTGCAGGTACTGCTCGGTGGAGTTGATGAAGCGCCGCTGCCCTTCGTTCGGCGCCTGGCCGCCAAAACCGGCGTGGCTGTACAGCACTGGCAGCAAGGTCAGGCCGATGCCGCTGCTGGCCGCAGCTGCACTGATGCGTCGGGACAGCTCGGCCGGGTCGGCGTAGGCTTTGCCTGCCTGGTCATGATGCACGTAGTGGAACTCGGCCACCGAGGTGTAGCCGGCCTTGAGCATCTCGATGTACAGCTGGCGGGCAATGACCTGCAGCTGCTCCGGGGTGATCTTGCCGACCAGGCGATACATCAGCTCGCGCCAGGTCCAGAAGCTGTCGTTGGGGTTGCCCGCGACTTCCGCCAGCCCAGCCATGGCCCTTTGGAACGCATGCGAGTGCAGGTTGGGCATGCCGGGCAGCAACGGCCCGGTCAGGCGTTCGGCGCCTTCGGCCGAAGCGTCGGCTTCGATGCGGCTGAGCAGGCCGTCACTGGACACTTCGAGGCGGACGTTACTGGCCCAACCCGTAGGCAGCAGGGCGCGTTCGGCAAAATAGGCGGACATCGGAGAGAATCCTGTTATTGTTTGACTTGTATATACATATACAGGCGTTTGCCTGCCGGGTAAACTGCGGCAAGCTACCGCTCATTCCATTGCCTAAGGACTCAACGCCGTGCCGACACCTCCTGTCTCCGCGCTGGTTGCCCAGATGGGCGAGGGCCCGGCGCCGCTGTATGCCCGGGTCAAGCAAATGATCATCCAGCAGATCGAAAACGGCAGCTGGCCGCCGCATCACCGGGTGCCCTCAGAGAGCGAACTGGTCAGCGAGCTGGGCTTCAGCCGCATGACCATCAACCGCGCCTTGCGTGAACTCACCGCTGAAGGCCTGCTGGTGCGGATGCAGGGGGTAGGCACCTTCGTCGCCGAGCCCAAGACCCGCTCGGCGCTGTTCGAAGTCAACAACATTGCCGACGAGATCGCCGGCCGTGGTCACCAGCATAGCTGCCAGGTGATCAAGCTGGCCGAAGAGGCCGCTGGTTCCGAACGCGCCTTGGCCCTGGACATGCGCGAAGGGCAGCGGGTGTTTCACTCGTTGATCGTGCATTGCGAAAACGGCGTGCCGGTGCAGATCGAGGACCGCTACGTCAACGCCGCCATCGCCCCCGACTACCTCAAGCAGGACTTCACCCGGCAGACGCCTTACGCCTACCTGTCCCAGGTGGCGCCGCTGACCGAGGGTGAGCACGTGGTCGAGGCGATTCTCGCCGAGCCCGAAGAGTGTCGCCTGTTGCAGATCGAGCGCGGCGAGCCCTGCCTGCTGATCCGTCGTCGCACCTGGTCGGGGCGTCAGCCCGTGACTGCAGCGCGGCTGATCCACCCCGGTTCCCGTCACCGCCTTGAAGGACGTTTCAGTAAATGACCCAGTTGCAGTTGCTGCGTGCGCAGAATTACCCGCGCATGCCGTGGAAGAACGGTGGCGGTTTCACCGAAGAGATTACCCGCGATAACGGCGAAGGGCTCGATGGCTTCGGTTGGCGCCTGTCGATTGCCGATATCGAGGAATCGGGTGGGTTTTCCGTGTTTGCCGGCTACCAGCGGATCATCACCGTGCTGCAGGGAGACGGCATGCGCTTGCTGGTCGACGAGCAGGCCACCCGGCCATTGTTGCCGTTCGATGCGTTCGCCTTCAGTGGCGAGAGCCAGGTCAGCTGCAAATTGCTCGGTGGGCCGATCCGCGACTTCAACCTGATCTATGCGCCGCAGCGCTATCGGGCGCGCTTGCAGTGGTTCGACGGTACCAGCCGCTTGTACAGCTCGGCGTCGACGGTGTTGCTGTTTGCCGCGAGCAATCAGGTGGAAGTGGCGATGGCTGGGCATGAAATGCAGCGTTTGGGGCTGTATGACTGCCTGCGGTTGGAGGGCAATGACGAGTTGTTGGGGCTGGAGGTACAGGGTCGGTTCTGCCTGATCGAACTCATTCCAGTTTGAGATAGCCGGGGCCGCTTCGCGCCCCTTTCGCGACACAAGGCCGCTCCTACAGGGATATGCGTTCCCCTGCAGGAGCGGCCTTGTGTCGCTAAAGCGGCCCCAGTGCTTTCATGAATTCGGAGGAGCGGTCCGATTATTTTGCTTGTCCATGCTTGTACATACAAGTAAAGATGTGTTTGTATATTGACCACGACACATCTGCCCGCGGACAACCGCCGAGGACCTTCCCGTGACCGACAACAACAAATACCGTGACGTTGAAATCCGTGCCCCCCGTGGCAACAAGCTGACCGCCAAGAGCTGGCTGACCGAAGCGCCATTGCGCATGCTGATGAACAACCTCGACCCGCAGGTCGCGGAAAATCCGAAAGAGCTGGTGGTGTATGGCGGCATCGGCCGCGCCGCGCGCAACTGGGCCTGCTACGACAAGATCGTCGAGACCCTGACCCGACTGGAAGACGACGAAACCCTGCTGGTGCAGTCGGGCAAGCCGGTCGGCGTGTTCAAGACCCACAGCAACGCGCCGCGTGTACTGATCGCCAACTCCAACCTGGTACCGCACTGGGCCAACTGGGAGCACTTCAACGAACTGGACGCCAAGGGCCTGGCCATGTACGGCCAGATGACCGCCGGCAGCTGGATCTACATCGGCAGCCAGGGCATCGTCCAGGGCACCTACGAAACCTTCGTCGAAGCCGGTCGCCAGCACTACGGCGGCAGCCTGAAAGGCAAGTGGGTGCTGACTGCCGGCCTCGGCGGCATGGGCGGTGCCCAGCCACTGGCGGCAACCCTGGCCGGTGCCTGCTCGCTGAACATCGAATGCCAGCAGAGCCGCATCGACTTCCGCCTGGAAACCCGCTATGTCGACGAGCAGGCAACTGACCTCGACGACGCCCTGGCCCGCATCGCCAGGTACACCGCCGAAGGCAAGGCGATCTCCATCGCCCTGCATGGCAACGCCGCCGAAATCCTGCCAGAGCTGGTCAAGCGTGGCGTGCGCCCGGACATGGTCACCGACCAGACCAGCGCCCATGACCCACTGAACGGCTACCTGCCAGCCGGCTGGACCTGGGAGCAGTACCGCGACCGCGCGCAGACCGAGCCGGCTGCTGTGGTCAAGGCCGCCAAACAGTCGATGGCCGTGCACGTACAGGCCATGCTCGACTTCCAGAAGCAAGGCATCCCGACCTTCGACTACGGCAACAACATTCGCCAGATGGCCAAGGAAGAGGGCGTAGCCAACGCCTTTGATTTCCCAGGCTTCGTCCCGGCCTACATCCGCCCGCTGTTCTGCCGTGGCATCGGTCCGTTCCGCTGGGCGGCGCTGTCCGGCGACGCTGAAGACATCTACAAGACCGACGCCAAGGTCAAGGAACTGATCCCGGACGACGCCCACCTGCACCGCTGGCTGGACATGGCCCGCGAGCGCATCAGCTTCCAGGGCCTGCCGGCACGTATCTGCTGGGTTGGCCTGGGCCTGCGCGCCAAGCTGGGCCTGGCCTTCAACGAAATGGTCCGCAGCGGCGAGCTGTCGGCACCGGTGGTCATCGGCCGTGACCACCTGGACTCCGGCTCGGTGTCCAGCCCCAACCGCGAAACCGAAGCCATGCGCGATGGCTCCGATGCCGTCTCCGACTGGCCGCTGCTCAACGCCCTGCTCAATACCGCAGGCGGCGCCACCTGGGTATCGCTGCACCACGGCGGTGGCGTAGGCATGGGCTTCTCCCAGCACTCGGGCATGGTCATCGTCTGCGATGGCACCGATGAAGCCGCCGAACGTATCGCTCGGGTGCTGACCAACGACCCGGGGACTGGCGTGATGCGCCACGCCGATGCCGGTTACGACATCGCCATCGACTGCGCCAAGGAGCAGGGCCTCGACCTGCCAATGATCACGGGCTGATCGCTGCGCTTTGAGTGATACTGAATAGAAGAGGGGCCTGCGGGCCCCTGACAGAATTGGAGTAGCGAAGTGACCGTACTGACCCTCAAGCCCGGTACCCTGACCCTGGCCCAGCTGCGTGCCATCCACGCCGCGCCTGTGCGCCTGCAGCTGGACGCCAGCGCCGCGCCGGCCATCGACGCCAGCGTCGCCTGTGTCGAGCAGATCATTGCCCAAGACCGTACCGCCTACGGCATCAACACCGGTTTTGGCCTGCTGGCTTCGACCCGCATCGCCAGCCACGACCTGGAAAACCTGCAGCGCTCGCTGGTGCTGTCCCACGCCGCCGGTATTGGCGCGCCGCTGGATGACGCCCTGGTACGGCTGATCATGGTCCTCAAGATCAACAGCCTCAGCCGTGGCTTCTCCGGTATCCGCCGCAAGGTCATCGATGCACTGATCGCCCTGGTCAACGCCGAAGTCTACCCGCACATCCCGCTCAAAGGCTCGGTTGGCGCTTCTGGCGACCTGGCACCGCTGGCGCATATGTCGCTGGTGCTGCTGGGCGAAGGCAAGGCCCGTCACCAGGGCCAGTGGCTGTCGGCTACCGAAGCCCTGGCTGTTGCCGGCCTTGAGCCGCTGACCCTCGCCGCCAAAGAAGGCCTGGCCCTGCTCAACGGCACCCAGGCGTCCACCGCGTATGCCCTGCGCGGCCTGTTCCAGGCTGAAGACCTGTATGCCGCCGCCATCGCCTGTGGTGGGTTGAGCGTCGAAGCTGCGCTGGGTTCGCGTTCGCCGTTCGATGCGCGTATCCACGAAGTGCGTGGCCAGCGTGGGCAGATCGATACCGCTGCCTGCTTCCGCGACCTGCTCGGCGACTCCAGCGAAGTGTCGCTGTCGCACAAGAACTGTGACAAGGTCCAGGACCCGTACTCGCTGCGCTGCCAGCCACAGGTCATGGGCGCCTGCCTGACCCAGATCCGCCAGGCTGCCGAGGTGCTGGGCATCGAAGCCAACGCAGTGTCGGACAACCCGTTGGTATTCGCCGCCGAAGGCGATGTGATTTCCGGTGGCAACTTCCACGCTGAGCCGGTCGCCATGGCCGCCGACAACATCGCCTTGGCGATCGCCGAAATCGGTTCGCTGAGCGAACGCCGCATTTCGCTGATGATGGACAAGCACATGTCCCAGCTGCCGCCGTTCCTGGTGGAAAATGGTGGGGTCAACTCCGGCTTCATGATCGCTCAGGTTACCGCTGCCGCCCTGGCCAGCGAGAACAAAGCCTTGTCGCACCCGCATAGTGTCGATAGCCTGCCGACCTCGGCCAACCAGGAAGACCACGTGTCGATGGCCCCGGCCGCTGGCAAGCGCCTGTGGGAAATGGCCGAGAACACCCGTGGCGTGCTGGCCATCGAATGGCTGGGTGCGTGTCAGGGGCTGGACCTGCGCAAAGGCCTGAAGACTTCGGCGAAGCTGGAGCAGGCGCGCCAGGCGCTGCGTCGTGAAGTGCCGCACTACGACCGTGACCGCTTCTTCGCGCCGGACATCGAGGCAGCCGTCGAGCTGCTGGCCAAGGGCAGCCTGACCGGGCTGCTGCCTGCTGGTGTCCTGCCTAGCCTGTGATGCCTCCGGGGCCGCTTTGCGGCCCTTTCGCGACACAAGGCCGCTCCTACAAAGGCTACGCGCTCTCCTGTAGGAGCGGCCTTGTGTCGCGAATGGGCTGCAAAGCAGCCCCCATCGACCTCACGACCACAAAAACAATTTAAGGACGTGACATGCAACAAGCTCAAGGTCTCAAGCGCGGGCTAACGGCCCGCCACATCCGTTTCATGGCCCTTGGCTCTGCCATCGGTACCGGCCTGTTCTACGGCTCCGCCTCGGCGATCCAGATGGCCGGCCCGGCTGTACTGCTGGCCTACCTGATTGGCGGCGCTGCGGTATTCATGGTCATGCGCGCCCTCGGCGAAATGGCCGTGCACAACCCGGTAGCCGGTTCTTTCGGCCATTACGCCACCACCTACCTCGGCCCCATGGCCGGCTTCATCCTCGGTTGGACCTACGCCTTCGAAATGGTCATTGTGGCCATCGCCGACATCACCGCCTTCGGTATCTACATGGGCTTCTGGTTCCCGGAAGTGGCCCGCTGGATCTGGGTGCTGGGCATCGTCTTCGTGATCGGCGGACTCAACCTGTGCAACGTCAAGGTGTTCGGCGAAATGGAATTCTGGCTGTCGCTGCTCAAGGTCGGCGCCATCGTGGCGATGATCCTGGCCGGTCTCGGCATCATGGCCTTCGGCTTCAGCCAGGTGAGTGGCGAACATGCTGCCGGCATCAGCAACCTGTTCGAACATGGCGGCTTCATGCCCAATGGCATCGGTGGCCTGATCGCCTCGTTCGCCGTAGTGATGTTCGCCTTCGGTGGCATCGAAATCATCGGCGTCACCGCTGGTGAAGCCAAGGACCCGCAGCGCGTCATCCCCAAGGCTATCAATGCCGTGCCGCTGCGCATCCTGCTGTTCTATGTGCTGACCCTGTTCGTGCTGATGTGCCTGTACCCGTGGCCGCAGATCGGCAGCGAAGGCAGCCCGTTCGTGCAGATCTTCAGCCACCTGGGCATCGGCTCGGCCGCTGCAGTGCTGAACATCGTGGTGATCTCGGCCGCGATCTCGGCGATCAACAGCGACATCTTCGGCGCCGGTCGCATGATGTATGGCCTGGCCCAGCAAGGCCACGCGCCGCGCAGCTTTGGCAAGTTGTCGAAGCACGGCGTGCCATGGATGACCGTGGTGGTGATGGGCGCGGCGCTGCTGGTCGGCGTGCTGCTCAACTACCTGATCCCGGAAAACGTGTTCCTGCTTATCGCCTCTATCGCCACCTTCGCTACCGTGTGGGTATGGCTGATGATCCTGGTCACCCAGGTGGCCATGCGTCGCAGCATGAGCCGTGAAGAGGCGGCCCAACTGAAGTTCCCGGTACCGTTCTGGCCTTACGGCCCAGCCATGGCCATTGCCTTCATGGTGTTCATTTTCGGTGTGCTCGGTTACTTCCCGGATACCCAGGCGGCCTTGTTGGTCGGTGTGGTCTGGGTGGTGTTCCTGGTGGCGTCCTACCTGCTGTGGTGCAAGCCGCGCGCAGGCAAGCACGTGCCGGTCGAGCTGCACCGCTAGTCAAGGAGATCGCACATGAGAACCCTCTGGCAGCACTGCCACGCGGCAACCCTGGCCGAGGGCCGTTACTCGATCATCGAGGACGCGGCCATCGTCACCAGTGCTGGGCTCATCGAGTGGATTGGCCCTCGCGCCGAGCTGCAGCCTTTGGAGGTTGACCGAACGGTGGACCTGGGCGGCGCCTGGGTCACCCCGGGTCTGATCGATTGCCACACCCATGCGGTGTTCGGTGGCAACCGTAGCGGCGAGTTCGAGCAGCGCCTGCAGGGCGTCAGCTATGCCGAGATCGCTGCCCAGGGCGGTGGTATCGCCAGCACTGTGCGGGCCACCCGCGCGGCCAGCGAGGATGAGCTGTTCGCCAGTGCTCGCCAGCGGGTTCAGGCGTTGATGCGCGATGGCGTGACCACCCTCGAGGTCAAGTCCGGTTACGGCCTGGACCTGGCCAACGAGCGCAAGATGCTGCGCGTGGCCCGGCGCTTGGCCGACGAGCTGCCGCTGGCGGTGCGCGCCACCTGCCTGGCTGCCCACGCCTTGCCGCCGGAATATGCCGGCAGGGCAGATGATTACATCGCGCACATCTGTGACGAGATGCTGCCGGCTTTGGCCGCTGAAGGCCTGGTGGATGCGGTGGATGCCTTTTGCGAACACCTGGCGTTTTCCCCGGCGCAAGTCGAAAAGGTGTTCATCAAGGCGCATGAGCTGGGCCTGCCGGTGAAGCTGCATGCCGAGCAGCTGTCTTCGCTGCACGGCTCCAGCCTGGCGGCGCGTTATCAGGCGCTGTCGGCGGACCACCTGGAATTCATGACCGAGGAGGATGCGATCGCCATGGCCGCCGCTGGCACGGTCGCCGTGTTGCTGCCGGGGGCGTTCTACTTCCTGCGCGAAACCCAGCTGCCGCCGATGGATGCCTTGCGCCGTCACGGCGTGAAGATTGCCCTGGCCAGCGACCTCAACCCAGGCACCTCGCCGGGGTTGTCGCTGCGCCTGATGCTGAACATGGGCTGCACGCTGTTCCGCATGACGCCGGAAGAAGCCCTGGCTGGCGTCACCCTGCACGCTGCCACGGCACTGGGTTTGGGTGACAGCCACGGTTCGCTGGAGGTCGGCAAGGTCGCCGACTTCGTCGCCTGGCAGATTGCCCGTCCCGCCGACCTGGCCTACTGGCTCGGCGGCGACCTGCCCAAGCGCGTGGTGCGCAAGGGCCACGAATTACTTGACTGAGCGAGGCACGATGGACAAGGTACTGAGTTTTCACCAAGGCCGCCTGCCGCTGCTGATCAGCATGCCCCATGCCGGCCTCAAGCTGACCCCGGCCGTGGACAAGGGCCTGGTCGAGCAGGCCCGCAGCCTGCCCGACACCGACTGGCACATCCCGCGCCTGTATGACTTCGCCCGCGAATTGGGGGCGAGCGTGGTCGCAGCGGAGTATTCGCGTTTCGTCATCGATCTGAACCGTCCGGACGATGACAAGCCACTGTACGCGGGCGCTACTACCGGTTTGTACCCGTCGACCCTTTTCGACGGCGAACCACTTTTCAAGGAAGGGCTGGCGCCGACAGTCGAAGAGCGCAGCCGTTACCTGGAAGGTGTCTGGCGCCCCTATCACGACACGATCCAGAGCGAGCTGGCTCGCCTGCGTGACGTGCACGGTTACGCGCTGCTGTGGGACGCCCACTCGATTCGTTCGCTGATCCCGCACCTGTTCGACGGCAAGCTGCCAGACTTCAACCTGGGTACCTTCAATGGCGCCAGTTGCGACCCGCAACTGGCCGAGCGCCTGCAAGGTGTGTGCGCCGAGGCCCAGGGCTACAGCCATGTGTTGAACGGGCGTTTCAAGGGCGGGCACATCACCCGCCACTATGGAGACCCGGCCAGGCACATCCATGCGGTGCAGCTGGAGCTGGCACAGTCCACCTATATGGATGAAACAGCGCCGTTTGCTTATCGCCAGGACCTCGCCGCCCCGACTCAGGATGTATTGCGCGCACTGCTGGCGGCCATGCTGGCGTGGGGCCAGTCGCACTACGGACGGTAGCTCGCAGCCGGCTGGCCACCGCCAGCCGTCAAGCGCGCTGGTCTGTCGTGCCGGATGTATAGACGGGTCAGCTCCTGAAGCAGGTCGATCTCCTGTTGCTGTTTGTCATCGTGCAGCCCCTGTTGCAGGGCCAGTTCCTCGTGCAGGGGAAGGTCCAGGGCGCTCAGTTCCTGAACACGTTCACCGAAACGTTCAGTAATCGCGTCGAAACGGCTTGCGTATTCGGCACGCAGGCGGTCCGTCCAATAGTCGTTCGCCAACAGGTAAGTAACGAACGCATCGCTGCCTTCTCGCTCCCGGACCTGCTCCAGGACGCTGGCCAGTTCGCCGGGGGCCAGCATGGCAGCCCCGCGGAAACGCATGCCATCGGCAATCGGCAGGTCCAGTTCGGCGGCGAGTTCGCGGCGGTAGGCCAGGCGTACCGAGACATGATCGCCTTGGGCAGTACGCTGATTGGCCAGCAGCTCCAGTTGCCCCATGCGGTACAGCTGGCGCAGGCGTCGATACATGTCCTCCAGCGAGTCGCCGGCATCGGTCAAAACCCGGCTGCTCATCATCAGAAGCTCGATGTTGTTGAATGTCTGGAGCGCACCATCGTGGCAGGTCTGCGCGCCGGTCAGCGGGTCAGGCAGCGCCTCCGCTGCAATGGCGCTCATGGTTGGGCGCAGCTCGTCATGGGTGGCTGCGGTAACCAGCATCAGGCGTACCCGTTCGCCAAAGGCGGCTTGTGAGGTTGGGTCGACATAGGGCGCGGCGTTGCGCAAGCGGCCGGCCAGCCGCAACAGATTGTCGCCGTCCGTCTGCTGCTGCAGGGTTTGCCAGGAATCGAGCAGGGCTTCGTTCTGGGCTTCATTGCCCAAGCTCCACAATTCGACCCGTGGGGTATCGTCACTGGCGAGCGGGAAGTGGGGGTGGTCCAGCAACGAGTCGTCATCTGAGGTATCGGTCAGTAGCAGGCTGTTGGTGTCCAGAGCGAAGGTGAAGCTGTGCTGGCTTTCCGAATACACCCGAAGACGCACGATGGTGTCCAATGCCAGAGGGTTGTCGAACAGGGCGATCGATGAAATCGGCATTTGGTTTTCCATGTTCTGCAGAATGTAGTCAGGCAATTGAGCGATGTTGTTCGTGCTCAAGTCCAGCAGCTCCAGTGGCAGCAACCCTTCGCACCAGGCGGGCCAGGCTTGCAGCCCCATATTGCTGAGGCTCAGCGACGTCAGGCTCGAGGCCAGCCCCGCTGGTGCCTGGGTAATGGCCCCAACCCGGTTGCCAGACAAATCCAGCGAGGTGAGGCGAGGCAGGTCGCCGAAGGTGTCGAGCATGACTTGGTCGATCTCCAGGCCCATGTTGCGAAATTCCAGATGAGCCAGCTGCGGCAGGCGTCGCAGGGCAGATGCCAGCGACGGCGTGGCATCCATGTGCGCGTCAATGGTCAGGCGGGTGATGTTGGGGAAGCGCTCAAGCAGTTGGCCGAGCTGTGCGGTGGAGCCGCTGACGCCGCTCAGCGTCAACGCATTCACGCGTTCGAGGAAGAACGCCGGTAATCGGCTGGGGAAGTGCTGCAGCGCTATATCCTCCAGTTGCAGCCGCAGGTAAGGCAGGCCGCGTTCCTGGTTCTCCCAGAACCGGTTGAGCGCCGCCTCGATGCGTTCACGATCCTCCAGCATGCCCTGCGTCAATGGCGTGGTGGACGTCGAAGCCTGCGCCCAACCTTCGATGGCCTCGCGCAGTTGTTGCCGCTCACGACGGATACGCGCCAGCCGTTCGGAAACCGCCGGCGAATGATCCACAGTCACGTGCGACGCCAACCGGGTTTCGTTGAGCAACAGACGTTGCAGGTGGTCTTGGTTGATGTCGTTGCCCTCCAGCGAGAGCAGGCTGTGGCGCAGTGCACTGTCCGGGTCGTTGATCAGGAAGGTGGGCAGTGACCGGAGGTTGTTGTTGCGCATCGATACATGCGCAATGCGGCCTAGCGCATCGGCGCCGAGCCCGATGGGCCATTGGCTCAGTTGCATGTTGTCCAGGCCCAGGTACTCCAGTGAGAGTTCGTGGAGGCTCGGGGTATTGTGCTGGGCAAATCGGTTGCCGCGCAGCTCCAGGCGCCTGAGCTGGGGCATCCCGGCCAGGAGGTCGAGGTCGGTCGCGGTGAGTGCGATGTTCTGGTTGGTCAAGGCCAGCGCGCGCAGGCCAGGCAGGTGCTGGCTGATGGTGGCGATGCTGAACAGCAACGGCGAAGGCGTGGCCCGAGGGTTGTACGGGCGGCTGATCTCCAGCTCCTCAAGGTGAGGCAATTGTCGCAGCAGGCGCTGCAGCATACGGTCATGCTGCGACCAACCGGCCAGGTTGCCCGATGCCGGGTCGAGCAGGTGCAGCCGGCGAACCTGGGCGGTGAAGTGCTGTGGCAGGTTCATCGGCACATCCACCCAGGGCACTCGTTGCAGGGTCAGTTGCGCCGTATGCTCGCCGTTTTCGTCTAGTGCGGTCTCGTACCAGTGCTGCATGATGGCATTGCGCAGGTTCTCATGGTCGGCTGTGGACTGTTCGGAGTTTGGAGCGATGCCTTCGCGCCACTCGTCCAGCCGGCTTTGCAGTTCGTTGCGCTGCTCCAGTAGCTGTTGCAGGCGCTCGAATACTTGCAACCGGGTACGGCCGGGGCTGGTGAGGGTCAGCAGAATCTGCTCCGCCGACCTGCGGGTGTGCTCGGGCAATCCGGTCGCGGCCACTGCGTCGAGCAAGGTCTGACGGCTGATGTCGGCGGTGGACGGCAGGCCGCCGCTCAACGGGTAGCCTACGCGCCCATCGGCAAGCCGCATGGGGGAGCGATAACCTGGGCGCACGGGGCGCATGCCCAGCACCGCACGCAACGCCGCTCGGGGTAGTAGCGGGCTGCGTTGCAGCAGGTGCTGCAAGTCGGTCGACCCGGAGACGCCCAGTTGCGTCATGGCTTCAGGCAATGCCGTGAAGAGCGCGGCCGGCAGGTTTGGGTAAAGGGGCGCGGGCGTGTCCGTCGGGCCATCGACATGGACGATGTAACCCGCTTCGGCGCTGCTGATGGTTTTCTGCAGGCGCGCATCGAGGGGGCCAATGCTGGCACTTTGGCTGGGCCAGAAGCGTCGTTGGCGCAGTTCCAGGCGCGTATCTGCCGGCCAGTGGGGCAAGCGCTGCAGGGTGTGGAGGATCAGGCAGTCGCTGTCCCAATTGCGCACGCTCGCCAGGAACAAACCCTCGTAGGCGCGGGCCAGGCGGGTCTGCTGTAGGTAGATGCGGGCTTCCTCGGCCAGGCGCAGGGGCATTTTTCTGCTGCCCAGTTCCTGCTGTTCACGGGCATCGGCACTGCGTGCCAGCTCGTCGATGACCGGGCCCGGTAGGCCGGGATAGACACGCCGGATGAGTTCACCGTTAGGTGCCTGGACAATGGGTAGGCTTTCATAGGCCCGTGCGAATGCGGCAGGCCAGGCTCTGCTATCTGGTATCTGGCGGATGCGTTGGTCGAGCTTGAAGCGCTGCAAGGCATCTTCCAGCAAGGCAGGCAGTCGCCCGTTTTCTGCCAGGGTTCGGCGGATTACGTCTTCGTGGGTAGCACTGATGTCGAGAATCCGCTGCAGCGTCGTTTCGTCGAAGTGTGCGCTCAAGTGACCGAGCCGGCGCAGTAACGCCGTGCCTGCCCATTGCTGCGGCTGCTCCCCGGGCAGCAGCCAGGCACCGGCGCCATTGTGCCTGAGGAGGGGCTGGTAGCGATGCGGGGTAGAGGGATGCCGCAGGCGGTATTCGCCCGTCGCCGGCGTTTGCTCGACCTGGTATTGCTGGCCTTCGACGACCAGCCATTGCTTGCCTTGGTGCTGGCGCAGGCCACGTTCATCCGGTTCGAGGCCATTGGGTAGCGCTTGGTTGCTTCGGTAGGGCGTCAGGTCGGGTTTCCACAAGCGGGTCTGGCCGTCGGGCATCTCGACTTCTTCCAGTTCTTCGATGAAGGAAGGTGTCTCCACCGGAATGCGCTCTACCTCGAGCTCTTCTGCCGGGCCGCTGGTTTCGCCCTTGATGCCTTTCAATGCCTGATGCGCAGCGGTGAGGGCAGCCATGATCGCAACGTTCTCGATCACGTCGACCAGGTAATTGAGCGCAGTGTCGCGCTCGTCGTTGTGCCAGGCTTCGATGCCGTCATAAACCTCGAAGGCCAGTTGGGTCACGCACACTGCAAGCATGAGCTGGCCTAGGCCAGGCACGAAGAAACCAGCGATGTTCAAGCCGGTCAACACACGGCCAAAGATCAGTTCGCGGTGGGCCTGGGCGGTACGGCGGTCAACGATTTCGGTAGGGACCGCATGGTACAGCGCATCCTTCTCATGGCGTTCGGCCTTCTTGAACGCCATCATGCCCTGGAACGCATGGCTGAACGGTCGGCTGACCGGGTACAGGCTGGTGTGTGGGTCAGGCACGCGCTCGTGCAGGCCGCGGGTGCTCCATTGGATGGGTGTCAGGCGGTCCGCTAGGCGGTATTGCACCGAGGCTTTGTCGCGGTCGGCAATGTGCGGGTCCAGGTAGTCGATATTCGCTCGTAGCCGGTCGCTCAGCTCTTTTTCCAGCATGTCGATGGAGCTGAAGGTCTTGATCGGTGTCTCGTCGTCCTGCGCATTGTAGAGGGCTTGGGTCTTTTGCCCATTTGCTTCCCGCGTGACGAGGACGATGCCGCTCAACTCGGCTTCCCAGAGGCTGAGTGTGCTGAAGGTGATGGTGGTATTCGCCGTCGGTGCCTTGTCCAAGGGCACGGCAAGGGCCGCTTCATAGAAGTCCTTGTCGATATCGCCCTTCAGCCGAGCGAAGTGCAAGGACTGCCTGAATGCCGAAACTTCGGCCCTGCCCAACGTCAGGTAAACATCCAGTGCCGCGTCGTCGGCGCTGCGCCCGGCCGTCGCGGCTGGGTAGTAGATGGCATGCACGAGGTCATGGTATCTGGCGCCAATATCCAGGTTGCGGCACAGGTCGGCGAAGGCCTCGGCGGTGATGTCGACCCCGTTGATGATCGGTACGGTGCCCATGAATCGCCGGTAATCGACGATGACTGACTTTTTCAGCAGCGTTTCGGGCGCGTCCATGCCATGTTCGGCCGCCGCGTCGGCATCGAAGTTGTGCAAGGCACAGTGCAGCAGCGAGCGCGTCGCCCGGTCCACGGCCTGGCGGCTGTGGATGGCATTGGTGATGTCAATCAGGCGAGCATCGATGAGGTAGGTATTGTCCACATCGATGGGGGACTCAGGCTTGAACCGTTCATTGATGGCGTCGGTCAGTGCTTTTCTGGCGTAGGTCTCAAGGTCGGGCAAATGGGCGAACAGCTTCTGCACGTCTGCCTGATGCTCACGATGCCGAGCATGTTCTTCGCTCCAGGCCCGAGCGACGTCTGGCTGTCGCTCGATGGCTGCTGCCAGCCAGGCCGGGGCCTGTTGCCAATTGCGTAGTTCGCGATGCAGGGACTCGGAGCTTCGTTTGAGCCAGGCAGGGATGTTCTTTTCGATGGTGGCGTAGTGCACATTGGGCGGGATGGGCATGGCCGGCTCCTTTGCTTGATGAGAGCAGCGGAATTTGCCTGTTCTGCCTGCCGTGCAAGTGGTAGATATCTGCACTTCAGAGACGGCCCTGCACCGGGAGCGGGTCGTCTCTGCCAAGCGTGTGCTGTTACCGCATGTTGGTTGCTTGCATCATGTCGGCGACTCCTGGCTCTGGCTCGCGAGGTGCGTCAGTTCGCGAATCAGCCCTTGCTCACGGTTGTTCTTTTCAGCTTCCAGGGTCGCGAACATGGGGCCCAACTGCTCGAGGGTCTGGTCGGGGAAGCGATCGGTCAGGCCGTTGACCTGCTGTTGGTATTCGCTTTCGATTTGTTCGAATCGCACGGCGTAGGCGCGGCGCAGGTGGTTCACCCAAGCCTCGTTATTGGCGGCATAGGTGAGAAATGCAGTGCCATGTTCGCCTTGTTGCACTTCGGACAGGACTTGGCTCAGCTCGAGCGCACTGACCGCGGCCGTGGCTTCGTACAGCATTCCGCCGGGCGGAACCGGCAGGTCCAGCTCCGCCGCCAAGCGCATGCGGTAGGCCAGGCGTACCTCCGCCTCGTCGCGCCCATTGCGCCGGGCAAGGGCGATGTCGTCCAAGGCCTGCATCCGGTACAGCCGGCGCGTGAGCCGATACAGCGCCGGCCCTTGATCTGCTTGTGGGATATCACGTAGCGCTTGCTGGTTGAACAGGCGCAGTTCGATCTGGTTGAACACCAGGTGGGCGCCGTCGTGACAGGTCTGGCTGCCGTCATCTTGCAGCAGAGCCTCTTCGGCGATCGCGCTGTAAAGCGCGCGTTCGTCGGCGTCGCTGGCGGCGTTTTGCAGCACGGCCCAGACCCGCCTGGCGAACGCCGGGCGCAGGCGGCTGTCGCGAAACGGTGCGCTCTGGCGCAGGCGTTCGACCAGTCGCAGCAGCCTGTCGCCCTGTTCGTCTTGTTCCAACGCTTGCCACGCCTGTTCGTGAAGCTGATTTTCCTCGGGCGTGTCGAGCAACCAGGGGTGCATCCCCAACACCTCGTCTTCCCCTTCCTCTTCGCCACTGGAGCCATGACTGGAACTTGGCGAATGCTCGCTCAGGGTGTCGGATGCGTCATCCTGCAGATGCGCCTGCAGGTCGTCTGGCAAGTCCATGACAAAGGCGTAGCGGCGGCCGTTGCCCTCGCTATGATAGGCCTGCCGCAGGCTGGCGTCGGTCAGTGGGTTGTCGCGTAGCGACACTTCCAGCAGCGGACGGGCGCTGACTGGGTTTTCGAGCACATGCTGGGGCAGCTCGCTGATCAGGTTGTGGTCCAGCCCCAGCAAGCGCAGTTCGCTGAACGCCTCCACCCAGGCTGGCCATTGCTGCAGGTTGCTGTTGCCCAGGTACAGTCGCTCGATCCGCGATGCCAGCGGGGCGGGCACCTGTGCAATGACGTCGAAGCGGTTGCCGGACAGGTCGAGCATGCGCAGGCTTTCTATCCGCGCCAGCAGATCCAGGCTCTGTTGCCCCACCAGCAGGCCTTGATCATGCAGGGTAAGGCCCTGCAGGTAGGTCAGCCCGGTGAGCGCCTCAGGGAGCATGGTCAAAGGCTGGACATGGCCCTCCAGATGCAACTGGGTAAGGTGGGTGAAGCGCTGAAGCAAAGCGTCCAGCTCCGCCAGTGTCATGCTCACCCGGGTCAGGGTGAGGCTGCGGACCTCGGCGGTAAAAGAGGCTGGAAGCTGCGGCGGGAAATGCGCCAGGGCGACGTCCGTGAGTGCCAGGGGCTCGCGCGCTGCTCCAGCGGGCAGGCGGTCCCAATATTCGACCAACATTCGGTTGATGGCTAACCGGCCAGCAAGGTTCGTATCGAATGGCGACGCCGTATCACTGGCAGTGTCCACCCAATGGGACAGTACCTCACGAAGTTCATCGCGCCCACGGAGGTGTTGCTCAAGCACGCCAAACGAGCCCCGCTGCACGCCCAGATTGAAGGTGAATCGATGGTTCGGGCCGTCAGGGTTGAGCTGGATCTGTTGGCCCACCGAGGCAAGCAGCGAGTTGCCACCCAGTGCAACGCGCGTTTGATGCGCTGCAGGCTCGGCATTGTCCAACAAGAAGCGCGGCAGCTCGATCAGCGAATTGTTGCGCAAAGACACCTCGGCGATGGTGTCTAACGCGTTGGCGTCCAGCCAGCTCGGCCAGCTGTAGAAACCCATGCGGTCGAGCCCCAGATAGTCGAGCGTCATGCCCGGCCCCGGCGCGCCGGCAGTCCACGCCAGGGCATTGCCGCTCAGGTCGAGATGGCGCAGTTGGCCCAGGGTGCCGAGGCGGTTCAGGTCGGCTGTGAGTATCATGGCGCCTTGGTTGACGAAGCTCAGGCGGGTGAGGGCCGGGAATTGGGTCGGAATCTGAATCAGCGCCATGGCGAAGATGGAGTATCTGTGGATCATGAACGCTGGGCGGCTGATTTCCAGGTCGACGACGTTCGCAAAGCGAGCCAGCAATGCCTGGGCCTGGGCCCAGTCGCTAGCCAGAGATGGTGAGGGGGCCAGGTTCATGTCAATGAGCTGCAGGCTGCGCGTTCGTTGGTAGATGAACTCGGGCAACGTGGCCGGGAAATCGTCGATGAATGCTTGCTCCAGACGCAGGGGCAGCCGCATCCAGGTGATTTCCGGCAAGCAGTTGGAGTACCAGTGCTGCCAGATGGCTCTGCCAATGTGGCTGCGGCTGGATGCCCTGGCCTCAGGGTCGGCCAGGGTTGCCGAAATTGCGTTCCATTGGCTCATGGCAAGGTCCAGACGCTGGCGTTCGTCCACCAGTTGCTGAAAGCGGGCGTTGATCTGGTGACGGGTCATGCCGGTTTCTTCCAGTGCCTGCAGAATGCGCTCGACCGAGACCGGCACATGGTCCTGAAAGCCAAGCATCCGCAGGCTGTCGAGCAACGTCTCCCTGAGGATGTAACCGCTCATGGCGCCCCTGCCGCTCAGCAGGTAGCCCAGGCGACCGCCAGCCAGGCGCATTGGCGGTACGTAGCCGGGCGTAACCGCTGGCAGGCCGAGCGCCTCGCGTATGTCTTGGCGAGGCGGTAGCGGAGCCTGCCGGACAAGGTCTCGCAGGCGCTCGCCGTCCCAGGCGCCAGGTACCCCCAAGGCATTGCGTTGGGCATCGGGAAGGGCATGGGCAAGCGCCGCGAAGAGGTTGTCCACCCCGTGCAACTCGCGACCGTCGGCTTCAAGGGCGCTGTAGCCGTCCGCATGACGTGCCAGGATACGAATGATCTGCGCGTCTTGCGGGCCGATACTGTCGATCAAGCTGCCCCGGCTGCCGTTAGCCCTGACTTCGATGCGCACCTGCGCCGACCAGCCCGGCAGGCGCGTCATGATGCGCAGGACCAATCGGTCCGTATCGGCGTTGCTGGCCGCAGGTATCAACAAGCCTTCGCCGGCTCGGCTGAGCCGCAGTTGCAGCAGGTAGGCGCGGATCTCCTCGGCCAGGCGCGCGGGCACCTTGCCTTGTGCCAGCTGCGCCCGTTCGCCAGGCGTGGCACCGTGCAGCACTTCGTCGCGCAAGGTGAACGGCAGGTCGGGGTAGACCCGCCGCAACAGGGCGGCATCGCTGTCATCGGTCGCCTGCAACGCCTCAAAGGCGCGCTCGAACCTGAGCCTGCGCTCGGCGGGGCTGAGCTCAGCAGGGATGGCGGCGTCCAGCTTGAGTCGCCAGAGCGTGTCCTGCAATTGTGCAGGCGGGCGCAACTGGTCGGCAAGCGTGCGCCGAAGCACGGCCTCGCTGGTGTCGGTGATCTCCAGGACGCGTGCCGCGGTGGCCTCGTCGAGTGTCGCGCCCAGCGGCCCCAAACGGCGGAACAGCGTGATGCCAGACCATTCCCGAGGCTTGTCCAGTCCATGCAGCCAGGCGCCCGCGCCATTGTGCCGGATCAGCGGCTTGTAACTTTCGGCCCTGGTCGGGTGCGCGAGTGTGAACTGGTCCGCCGCCTGGGTGGCGTCGAGTAGGTACCACCGATCCTCCAGGGCGAGCCAGGTCTTGCCCTGATAGGTGTACAAACCTGAGGCGTCTGGCTGCAGGCCTGCTGGCAGGACGATATCGTGGGCAAAGGGTGCCAGGTCGGGTTTCCACAAGCGGATGCTGGCGTCCGGCATTTCAACCGGGCCTAGGTCCTCGATGAATGAAGGTGCCTCCACCGGGATTCGCTCCACCGCTGGAATGGCGCCGCCACCGCCGGCTGCGGCGAGACCTGCCATCAGTGCGACGTTTTCCACCACATCCATCAGGTAGGTCAGCGCTTGATCGCGCTCGTCGCGTGTCCAGCTCTCGATCCCTTCGTAAACCTCGTAGCCCAGCTGCACCGCGGCCACCCCCAACATCGCGGCGCCCAGCGCAGGCACGAAGAACGCAGCGATGTTAAGTGCCTGCAGCGCGCCCTGGCCGAAGAACGCCAGCAGATGCTCAAACGATTGTTCGTCTCGCACCGCAGTGGGGACGGCATGGAACAGGGCATCGTCCTGCAGGCGCCGGGCTTTCTGGTTGGCCAACTGGGTGAGCATGGGCTGCAGCAGCGGCGACTCGCGCAGGTGCAGTTGCGCCGCAGGGTTGGGTTGGCGCTCCTGCCAGGCTTGACCAGGGGGCTGGGTCCATGGCCGCAGGCGGTTCTCGAGGTGGGTGTTGAGCGCCTGACTTGAGCGGGCGGGGATGAAACGTTGGAAGAACGCCAGGTAATCGCGGTCGAGCAGGCGATCACGCAGTGCATCGGCGAAGGCTTTGCTAGAGGCATAGACCTTCAGTGGCGAGACTGGGTCGTCAGGGATGTACGCAACTATGGGCACGCTCTGGCTGGCACCCTGGCGCGACGGCCCGATGATCAGGATGCTGGTCAGCTCCACGTCCCACAGCTTGAGGAACGAGCAGGTCAGCGTATCGTCAGTCGAGCCTGGCAAGGCGTTGAGAGCGCGGTGCCAAGTGGCATCAATGTCGCCCTTGAGCAATGCCAGATGCGTTTGCAACACAAATGCATGGTGCTCGGCTCCTTTCGCGGCAGCCATCACCGACGCTGCCGTCTCGCCGCCGAGCGGCCGCGCCGGCGGGTTGAAGAGGTTGCGGATACATTGCTGGTATTGGCCGCCCAGGTCCAGTTCACGAACCAGAGCGGCAAACGCGCTTGGCTCGATAGCGACGGGCTTTCCCTGTGGCATGAAGGCCAGGTAGCGGTCACTGTCGAGTATCTGGGCTTTCAGGTCGCCTTCGTCCAGGCCGCCCTCCCGTGCCTGCGCCGCCTCGAAATTTTGCAGGGCGCATTTCAACAATGGCTGCGTGGCCATTTTCAGCGCCGCTTGCGCCGTGGCCATTGAATCCCGTGCATCGTTGCTGCGCAGTCGGTAAGCGGCGGCCAACCTGGCGTTGAACAAGTAGGTGTGATCGACGTCGATGGTCAGGCCGAAACGCGTCTTGAGGGCGTCGACCAGGCGTGGCCGGGCGAAGTCCTCCAGGCCAGGTAATGGGGCCAGCAGCGTACGCCAGCGCGACTCGGCTTCGCGGTGGCGGGCATAGGCAGGCTGCAGTTCGCGACAGATGGCTGGGTTGGTCAGGCAGGCGTTTTCGAACCACGGCAGCGGCGTACGCAGCGAGTGTCGAAGCGTTTGGTGTGTGTCCGGTGCCGCCTTCATCCAAGCGGGAATTTTTTCGGCTATCAGGGCGTAGTGCGGGGGCAAGGTCATGATCGGGCTCGTGGTGGCGGGGCCTCGATCTTCGATGTGTGCCGGGTGCGGCAGGCGCTAGATATGTCTAGCCTCACGCGCTCGGAGGCTTTGCTGCTGCGCGGGCATGCTCAAACGGCCAATTCAGGTTTATGATGGCCCACGGCCAAATCCCCCTTCACACGGAGTGCGCAATGCAGACCCTCTACCCGCAGATCAAACCCTACGCCCGGCACGATCTGGCCGTGGAAGCGCCGCATGTGCTGTATGTCGATGAAAGCGGCTCGCCGGAAGGTCTGCCTGTGGTATTCATCCACGGTGGCCCGGGTGCGGGCTGTGATGCCCAGAGCCGTTGCTACTTCGACCCCAACCTGTACCGCATCATCACCTTCGACCAGCGCGGCTGTGGCCGCTCCACGCCGCACGCGAGCCTGGAGAACAACACCACCTGGCACCTGGTCGAGGACCTTGAGCGCATCCGCAAGCACCTGGGCATCGAAAAATGGGTACTGTTCGGCGGCTCGTGGGGCTCGACCCTGGCGCTGGCCTACGCCCAGACCCACCCCGAACGTGTTCACGGTCTGATCCTGCGCGGCATCTTTCTGTGCCGTCCGCAGGAAATCGAGTGGTTCTACCAGGAAGGCGCCAGCCGCATGTTCCCGGACTATTGGCAGGACTACATCGCACCGATCCCGGCGGAGGAGCGGGGTGACCTGGTCAAGGCCTTCCACAAGCGCCTGACCGGCAACGACCAGATCGCCCAGATGCACGCGGCCAAGGCCTGGTCCACCTGGGAAGGCCGTACCGCCACGCTGCGCCCGAACCCGCTGGTGGTCGACCGCTTCTCCGAGCCACAGCGCGCGCTGTCGATTGCCCGCATCGAATGCCATTACTTCATGAACAACGCGTTCCTGAAGCCCGACCAGCTGATTCGCGACATGCCGAAGATTGCCCATCTGCCAGCAGTGATCGTGCATGGCCGCTACGACGTGATCTGCCCGCTGGACAACGCCTGGGCGCTGCACCAGGCCTGGCCGAACAGCGAGTTGAAGGTCATCCGCGACGCCGGGCATGCTGCCTCCGAGCCAGGTATCACCGATGCCCTGGTGCGTGCGGCAGACCAGATGGCGCGCCGTCTGCTCGACCTGCCGCTGGAAGAAGCATGAAGGGCTTGCTGCAACGGGTGCGTGGCGCACGCGTGGAAGTGGGCGGGGAGATTGTCGGTGCCATTGACCAGGGCTTGCTGGTATTGGTGGCGGTGGAGCCTGAAGATACCCGTGAACACGCCGACAAACTGTTGCACAAGCTGCTGAACTATCGCGTGTTCAGTGACGAGCAGGGCAAGATGAACCTGTCGCTCAAGGATGTCGGTGGCGGCCTGCTGCTGGTGTCCCAGTTCACCCTGGCGGCTGATACCCGCAGCGGCATGCGGCCGAGCTTCTCGACCGCCGCACCACCGGCGCTCGGTGCGCAATTGTTCGACTATCTTTTGAGCAAGGCACGCGGCCAGCATGCCGATGTGGCAAGCGGGCGCTTCGGTGCAGACATGCAGGTGCATCTGGTCAATGATGGCCCTGTGACATTCTTGTTACAAATATGAGGTCGAAAAACCCTTTGTTAATAGGAAAACAAGGGGTTTTGTACGATAAATAGTTAGTCCACACTGATGCGTTGTAACGCATCCTGCTGGATAATCGCGCGCTGCGTGAGCCTGCGTTCGCAGGTTCGTTTCACTCTGACTCGAGCATTGTCTGGACCCGTTTGGGGAATCATTACGCCCTCATGGGGTCCGAACAGTGCTCGCCAACCCGGCATTTGTCGCTGGCCGTTGGTTTCATGATCTGTTTTCGGCGAGGGTTGCTCGTGATTGTTAGTCCCCAAAAAGCATCAAGAATCCCCGGCACCGGGCTGCGCAAGGCCCTGATGGCCAGTGTGGCACTGGTCGGCCTGATGAGCGCGGGCCAGCTGTGGGCATTCAATCTTGACGATGTTGCAGCCAAGGCAAAGGATCTGGCCGGCCAGAAATACGAAGCACCGAAGAGCAATCTGCCTGCGGTGTTCCGCGACATGAAGTTCGCGGACTACCAGAAGATTCACTTCCTGCAGGAAAAGGCCGAGTGGGCCAAGGACAAGACCCCGTTCAAGCTGTCCTTCTACCATCAGGGCATGCACTTCGACACACCGGTGAAGATCAACGAGATCACTGCCTCCCGTGTCGAGGAAATCAAGTACGACTCGAGCCGCTTCGAGTTCGGTGACGTGCCGCACGACCCGGAAACCGTCAAGAACCTCGGTTACGCCGGTTTCCGGGTGCTTTACCCGATCAACAAGGCCGACAAGCAGGACGAGATCATGACCCTGCTGGGAGCCAGCTATTTCCGCGTGGTCGGCAAGGGCCATGTGTACGGCCTGTCGGCCCGTGGCCTGGCCATCGACACCGCGCTGCCGTCGGGCGAGGAGTTCCCGCGCTTCACCGAGTTCTGGGTCGAGAAGCCCAAGCCGGCCGACAAGCATCTGGTGATCTACGCCCTGCTTGATTCGCCACGCTCCACCGGCGCCTACAAACTGATCCTGCGCCCGGGTACCGATACCGTGGTCGACGTACAGTCGCGCGTGTTCCTGCGTGACCAGGTCAGCCGCCTGGGTATCGCCCCGCTGACCAGCATGTTCCTGTTCGGCCCCAACCAGCCCTCCAAAGTGCTGAACTATCGCCCGGCCCTGCATGACTCCGAAGGCCTGTCGATCCACGCCGGCAACGGCGAATGGCTGTGGCGTCCGCTGAACAACCCGAAACACCTGGCCGTGAGCAACTTCAGCGTCGAAAACCCGCGTGGTTTCGGCCTGATGCAGCGCCAGCGCGCCTTCAGCGACTTCGAAGACCTCGACGACAACTACCAGAAGCGTCCAAGCGCCTGGATCGAGCCGAAAGGTGACTGGGGCAAGGGCACCGTCGACCTGGTCGAGATCCCGACCGCCGACGAAACCAACGACAACATCGTTGCCTTCTGGAGCCCGGAGAAGCTGCCTGAACCAGGCAAGCCGTTCGAATACGCCTACCGCCTGCACTGGACCATCGACGAGCAGCAGTTCCAGGCCCCTGACCTGGGCTGGGTCAAGCAGACCCTGCGCTCCACCGGTGACGTCAAGCAGTCCAACCTGATCCGCCAGCCAGACGGCAGCGTCGCCTTCCTGGTCGACTTCGCCGGTCCAGCCCTTGCCGCCCTGCCGGAAGACACCCCGGTGCGCAGCCAGATCAGCGTTGGCGACAATGCCGAGGTGGTCGAGAACAATCTGCGCTATAACCCGGAGACCAAGGGCTGGCGCCTGACCCTGCGGCTGAAGGTCAAGGAAGCCAACAAGTCCACCGAAATGCGCGCTGCGCTGGTGCGTGACGTGCCGGTCGAGCCGGCCAAGCCTGCTGCTGAAACCAAGCAGGAAAAGGCAGCAACCAAGCACGCCAAGCATGAGAAAACCGCCAAGGCGGAACCAGCCAAGGCCGAACAACCCGCCGCCGATGCGGCACCCACCAACGGGACCCCGGCCACCACTGAAAAAGTGCTGACCGAGACCTGGAGCTATCAGTTGCCTGCCGATGAGTAACTCAAGCGCAAGGCCAGAATCGCTTGGCGAATACCTGGCCCACCTCCCACTGAGCGATGAGCAGCGCGCGGAACTCGCCAGCTGCACTTCGTTCAGTGAGCTGCACCAACGCCTGGCGGCCAACCCGGTCGCCAACGCCACCGAGGCCGTGCAGGCCTCGGTCGGCCCGCGCCTGACCGTGGGCAGCGCCGCCGAGCTGGAAGATGCCGAGATGCTCGGTGTCGACGGCAGCGGCCGCCTGTGCCTGAAGATCGCGCCGCCGATCAAGCGCACCAAGGTCGTGCCCGAGCCATGGCGCACCAATGTGCTGATCCGCATGTGGCGGCGCATGACTGGCCGTGCCAACGCGCCGCAGCCGCCCAAGCGCGAGCTGCCAGCTGCGCGCTGGCGCACGGTCGGCTCGATCCGTCGTTACATCCTGCTTGCCCTCATGATTGGCCAGACCATCGTCGCTGGCTGGTACATGAAGGGCATCCTGCCATACCAGGGCTGGTCGTTCGTCGACCTGAACGAAGTCGTCAGCCAGCCGCTGTGGGACACCGTGGTGCAGGTTTGGCCGTATGCCTTGCAGACGTCCATCCTGGTGCTGTTCGGCATTCTCTTCTGCTGGGTGTCGGCAGGCTTCTGGACCGCGCTGATGGGCTTCCTCGAGCTGCTCACAGGGCGCGACAAATACAAGATTTCCGGCAGCAGTGCCGGCAACGAGCCGATTGCCCCCGAGGCGCGTACCGCCCTGGTGATGCCGATCTGCAACGAAGACGTGCCGCGTGTGTTCGCGGGCCTGCGGGCGACCTTCGAGTCGGTGGCGGCCAGCGGCAACCTCGACCGTTTCGACTTCTTCGTGCTCAGCGACACCAACGACACCGACATCGCCGTGGCCGAGCAACAGGCCTGGCTGGACGTGTGCCGCGAAACCAAGGGCTTTGGCCGTATCTTCTACCGCCGCCGCCGTCGCCGTGTGAAGCGCAAGAGCGGCAACCTCGACGACTTCTGCCGTCGCTGGGGTGGTGAGTACAAGTACATGGTCGTGCTCGACGCCGACAGCGTTATGAGTGGCGAGTGCCTGAGCAGCCTGGTGCGCCTGATGGAGGCCAACCCGGACGCCGGCATCATCCAGACCGGGCCGAAAGCCTCGGGCATGGATACCCTGTATGCGCGCATGCAGCAGTTCGCCACTCGCGTGTACGGCCCGCTGTTCACCGCCGGCCTGCACTTCTGGCAGCTGGGCGAATCGCACTACTGGGGCCATAACGCGATCATCCGTATGAAGCCGTTCATCGAACACTGTGCCCTGGCCCCGTTGCCGGGCAAAGGTGCGTTCGCCGGCGCCATCCTTTCCCACGACTTCGTCGAAGCTGCGCTGATGCGCCGTGCCGGCTGGGGCGTGTGGATTGCCTATGACCTGCCGGGCAGTTACGAAGAACTGCCGCCTAACCTGCTCGACGAGCTCAAGCGCGACCGCCGCTGGTGCCACGGTAACCTGATGAACTTCCGCCTGTTCCTGGTCAAGGGCATGCACCCGGTGCACCGTGCGGTGTTCCTCACCGGGGTGATGTCTTACCTGTCGGCGCCGCTGTGGTTCCTGTTCCTGGTG
Organism: Pseudomonas sp. 382; assembly: GCF_002759075.1. NCBI lineage: Bacteria > Pseudomonadati > Pseudomonadota > Gammaproteobacteria > Pseudomonadales > Pseudomonadaceae > Pseudomonas > Pseudomonas sp. 382. The sequence goes on along the minus strand of NZ_PEMX01000033.1, from coordinate 43,943 downwards.
TTGTCGACGGCATTGCTGGCGACCAACACCCTGATGGAGCCGCAGTACTTCATCGAACCGTACCAGCTCTACCCGCTGTGGCCGCAGTGGCACCCGGAGAAGGCGGTGGCGCTGTTCTCCACCACTATCGTGCTGCTGTTCCTGCCCAAGCTGCTCAGCGTCATCCTGATCTGGGCCAAGGGTGCCGTCGAGTACGGTGGGCGCATCAAGGTCACCCTGTCGATGCTGATGGAGATGCTGTTCTCCATGCTGCTGGCGCCGGTACGCATGATCTTCCATACCCGCTTCGTGCTGGCGGCGTTCCTCGGCTGGGCGGCAACCTGGAACTCGCCGCAGCGTGACGACGACTCCACCCCCTGGAGCGAAGCGCTGCGCCGCCATGGTCCGCAGACCCTGCTGGGCTTCGCCTGGGCCGGGCTGGTGGCCTGGCTGAACCCGAGCTTCCTGTGGTGGCTGGCGCCAATCGTTGGCTCGCTGGTGCTGTCGATCCCGGTATCGGTCATCTCCAGCCGCACGCGCCTGGGCCTGGCGGCCAAGGACGAGAAGCTGTTCCTGATTCCCGAGGAATATGCGACGCCGCAAGAACTGCTGGCCACCGACCAGTACACCCACGAGAACCGCTGGCATGCCCTGCATGACGGCTTCGTGCGTGCGGTGGTCGACCCTCGGCAGAACGCGCTGGCCTGCGCCATGGCCACCGCCCGCCACGGCCAGGCCGCGCCGATCGAGGCGCTGCGTGCCGAGCGCGTGGCCAAGGCGATCGAGGTCGGGCCGAAAGGGCTGGACCTCAACACCCGCCTGGCCTTGCTCAGTGACCCAGTGGCCTTGAGCCGCCTGCACGAGCGGGTCTGGGCCGAGCACAATGCGGCGTGGATCGATGTCTGGCGTGCCTCGATCAAGAACGACCCGCATTCGCCGCTGCTGCCACTGCATCCGGAGAATGAAGGCCAACCGGCACTCGTCGGCGCCTGATGACCTTGGGGCCGCTTTGCGGCCCTATCGCGACACAAGGCCGCTCCTACAGGGATATGCATTCTCTTGTAGGAGCGGCCTTGTGTCGCGAAACGAGGGCAGAGCCCTCGCCTGCGATAGTCCTGCATAACGGATTTTGGCCAACAAAGTCTCCCCCGGCTCTAGGTCCGAGAGCCGCCATGCGTTAGCATCCCTCTCCGATAATCCGCATTGGCCGGTACGGCCGTGCCACGACAATAAGATTCGCTTCTTTTCTTGCTAGGGGACTTGGTGATGATCAAGAAATATCTTTCGCGACTGCTGGTCGGTGTCACCGCCCTGGTCGCCGTGACTGCGGCCCAGGCCGGCGCCATTGACGACGCAGTCAAGCGCGGCACCCTGCGGGTGGGCATGGACCCAACCTACATGCCGTTCCAGATGACCAACAAGCGCGGCGAGATCATCGGCTTCGAAGTCGATATCCTCAAAGCGATGGCCAAATCCATGGGTGTGAAATTCGAGGCTGTTTCCACCGCTTATGACGGCATCATCCCGGCCCTGCTGACAGACAAGTTCGACATGATCGGCAGCGGCATGACTCTGACCCAGGAACGCAACCTGCGCCTGAACTTCAGCGAACCTTTCATCGTGGTTGGCCAGACCCTGCTGATCCGCAAGGAGCTGGCGGGCGAGATCAAGTCGTACAAGGACCTGAACAACGAGAAGTACCGCCTGACCTCCAAGCTCGGCACCACCGGCGAGATGGTGTCCAAGAAGCTGATCGGCAAAGCCAAGTACCACGGCTACGACAACGAGCAGGAAGCGGTGATGGACGTGGTCAACGGCAAGGCTGACGCCTTCGTCTACGACGCGCCGTACAACGTGGTGGCGGTCGAGAAGGCCGGTGCTGGCAAGCTGCTGTTCCTCGAAGAACCCTTCACCTACGAGCCGCTGGCCTTTGGTCTGAAGAAAGGCGACTACGACAGCATCAACTTCATCAACAACTTCCTGCACCAGATCAAGCATGACGGGACCTACGATCGTATTCACGACAAGTGGTTCAAGAACAAGGATTGGCTGAAGGAAATGGAATAAGGCCCAGGCCACAAGCCCGGCTTTATGACCCCGACGCGCAGGCAAACCCTGCGCGTTCGCATTTACGGAAGTACCCCACGTGATCAAACACAAGAAAGCCCAGTGGCCCTGGCATGGCTTGACCGCCCTGGTCCTGGTGGGCCTGGCGTTCAGCCTGTACATGGCCACTTCGATGATTTCCTACGAGTGGCGCTGGAACCGCGTACCGCAATATTTCGCCTACAAGGCTGAAGAAACGCAACGCGCAGCCGGTTACGGCACCGTGCAGGAAATCGTCATCTCCGGCGACAATGCCCGCGTCACGCTGAAGGATGAAAGCGGCGCCGAGCAAGTGCTCGAGGTGGCCAAGGACAGCCTGCAACTGAGCCGCGGCGACGACGTCGCCGAAGGCGACCAGATCGGCGTGACCCGTCACTGGGCCGCTGGCCCGCTGGCCTGGGGCTTGTGGACCACCTTGTGGATCTCGGTGGTGTCCGGTGCGCTGGGCCTGGTGATCGGCCTGTTCGCCGGCCTGTGCCGGTTGTCGAACAACCCGACCCTGCGCGACCTGTCGACGGTGTACGTCGAACTGGTGCGCGGCACGCCATTGCTGGTGCAGATCTTCATCTTCTACTTCTTCATCGGCACCGTGCTCAACCTGTCCCGGGAGTTTGCCGGGGTGGCCGCGCTGGCGCTGTTCACCGGCGCCTATGTGGCGGAAATCGTCCGCGCCGGCGTGCAGTCCATTGCCAAGGGCCAGAACGAGGCTGCTCGCTCGCTGGGCCTGAACGCGGGCCAGTCGATGCGCCACGTGATCCTGCCGCAGGCGTTCAAGCGTGTGCTGCCACCGCTGGCCGGGCAGTTCATCAGCCTGGTCAAGGACACCTCGCTGGTGTCGGTGATCGCCATCACCGAGCTGACCAAGAGCGGCCGCGAGGCCATTACCACGTCGTTCTCGACCTTCGAGATCTGGTTCTGCGTGGCAGGCCTGTACCTGCTGATCAACCTGCCGCTGTCGCACATCGCCAGCCGGCTCGAGCGGAGGCTTGCGCAAAGTGATTGAAGTCCGTGACCTGCTGAAAGTCTTCGACACCCGTGGCCATGTGGTGCGGGCTGTGGATAACGTCACCACCCAGGTTGCCAAGGGCGAAGTGGTGGTGGTGCTCGGCCCGTCGGGTTCGGGCAAGTCGACCTTCCTGCGCTGCCTCAATGGCCTGGAGCATTTCGACGAAGGCCGCGTGGCCATCGACGGCCTGCAACTGGCCGACCCGAAGACCGACATCAACGCCTACCGCCGCGAAGTCGGCATGGTGTTCCAGCACTTCAACCTGTTCCCGCACATGACCGTGCTGGAAAACCTGTGCCTGGCGCAGAAGGTGGTGCGCAAGCGCAACAAGGCCGAGCGTGAAGCCAAGGCCCGGGCGTTGCTGGAGAAAGTCGGGATTGCGCAGAAGGCCAACGAGTATCCGTCGCGCCTTTCCGGCGGCCAGCAGCAGCGGGTGGCGATCGCCCGTGCCCTGGCGATGGACCCGAAGGTGATGCTGTTCGACGAACCGACCTCGGCGCTCGACCCGGAAATGGTCGGCGAGGTGCTGGACGTGATGAAGACCTTGGCCCAGGAAGGCATGACCATGGTCTGCGTCACCCACGAAATGGGCTTTGCCCGTGAAGTGGCGGACCGCGTGCTGTTCTTCGATCACGGCAAGCTGCTGGAAGACTCGGCACCGGCCGCCTTCTTTGCTGCGCCGAAAGACCCGCGTGCGCAGGCGTTCCTGCGCCAGGTGCTGTAACCGCACCGGCCCCTTCGCGGGCTTGCCCACAGGTACTGCAACGTCATCGGGGCAATGCAGAATCCTGTGGGGCAAGCCCGCGAAGCAGGCGATTCGGTCTCAAAGGCTGAACCGTCCCACCATCCCCCGCAACTGCCGCCCCAGCTGCTCCAGCTCCCCGCTCGAAGCCGCGGTCTGTTCACTGGCCGTACTGGTCTGGTCCGACACATCCCTGACGCTGATCACGCTGCGGTTGATCTGCTCGGCCACCACGCTCTGTTCCTCGCTGGCCGTGGCGATCTGCTGGTTCATCCCCTGAATGCTCGATACCGTGTCGGTGATCTGCCCCAAGGCTTGCCCGGCTCTGCGGCTCAGCTCGACGCTTTGCTCGGTAAGACTCTTGCTGCTGTCCAGTAGCCGGTTCACTTCGTCGGTGCCGTTGTGCAGGCTGTCGATCAGCTGGCCAATCTCTTCGGTCGCGGTAGAGGTTCGCTGGGCCAGGCCGCGCACTTCATCGGCCACCACGGCAAAGCCGCGTCCCGCTTCACCGGCCCGTGCCGCTTCGATGGCTGCATTCAAAGCCAGCAGGTTGGTCTGTTCGGACACCGACTTGATCACATCGAGGATGCTGCCGATGCGCTGGCTCTCGCCGGCCAGGTGCTGCATGGCGGCCAGGCAATGGTCCATCTGCCCCGCCAGTTGTTCGATACGGCCAATGGCGTCGCTAACCACCTGGTCACCCAGTTGCGCTTGCTGGTCGGCATTGGTGGCCGCCAGGGAAGCCTGTTCGGCGTTCTGCGCCACCTCCTGCACCGTGGCGCTCATCTGGTTCATGGCGGTGGCGACCTGGTCGGTTTCCTCGCGCTGCTGGTTGATGCGCAGCTTGGTGTCCTCACTGCTCGTTGCCAGCTGTGATGCCGCCTGGGAGAGCTGTCCGATACCCTGGTCGATGCCACCGATGAGTTCGCGCAGGCTGGCGATCATTTCGCTCATGCGGGTCTGTAGTTGTCCCATTTCGTCACGGCGCTGCACCGGTTCGAGCTGGCTCAGGTCGCCCTTGGCGATGCGCGCGGCCAGCGCCAGCGTCTGGCGCAGCGGTTGGGTGATCTGCTGGGTAATCAACCACCCGGCGATGACGCCAACGATCAGAGCCAGCAGCGCCACACTGGTGAGCAAGGCGCGGGCAGCCACGGCCTCGCTGTCGCGTTGCTCCACCTTCCTGTCGCTCAGCTCCAGGCTGACGGCCCTGAGCTCGGTGCCCATCTGTTCCATTTCGTTCTGCAACTGCTCGACCTGCAACGCCGTTTGGCGGTACTGCTCGAGGCTGCTGCGGTACTTGCCCAGTTCGATCCCGGGCTGTTGCGTCAGCGTGCGTGGCAGCCCCAGTGGTGCAAGGCCTTTGAGCAGTTGGCCGAGGCTGGTATCGGCGGCGCTCAGTGCGACATCGCCAACCTTGGCGAAGTCCTCAAGGGGCGAGAAGGTGTAGGCCGGCACCAGGCTTTGTTGATTGGCAGTGTCGACCTGACGGCTCAGGTTATCCATCAGCCCCAGCACGCCGCCCTGACTATCAGCAGGCATCTTCAGCAGAGCCTGGGTCTGCAGCTCGTCGATGACGTCATTGAGCTTCTGCTCTTGGGCCTGCATCGCTGCGCGGACGGAACGGCGCTCGTCGACACTGCGTTGCAGTGTGGAGAAGATATCGCGCAGGCGCTGCAGCAGCTGCAGCTTCTGGGTCAGCATCTGGCGTGATTCATCGACGCTGCTGCGCTGCTGCAGGGTGGTCAGCATGGCGTCGAGCTGCTGCAGAATGCTGGCGATCTGCGCCTTGCTGGCGTCATCCGCCAGTACCCGGTAGGTGATGCGCTCGGCGCGCAGGTCCTTGACCAGATCATTGATCTTGCCGATTTCGCTGAGCTGTTCCGAGCGGGTGATGGCGCCGTCCAGAGCGCGCCAGCCGCTGACCGTGGTGACCATGGTCAGCGCGAGGACCACGGCGAAGCCCAGGGCGAGCTTGGCGCCGACACTGATGTTGCCGAGCCTGTGATTGAGGTAGCCGAACATGGCAAGTCTCCGTCCAGTTGGTGGGGATGAGATGCTGGCGTAGTGCTGGCGTCTCATCCCTGCCAATCGGCGGAGGGCTTGTAGGACTTGACCTGAAAGTTCTGTAGGAAAATTCAGCGCAAGTGTAGAGGCGTCAGAGCCTGAATCGCCCGACCAACCCTTGCAGATGGGTGCCCAGGCGCGCCAGTTCGACGCTTGAACTGGCGGTCTCCTCACTCGCTGCGGAAGTCTGGTCAGAGATATCGCGAACATTCATTACGCTGCGGTTGATCTCCTCGGCGGTGGCGCTCTGCTGCTCGGCGGCGGTGGCGATCTGCTGGTTCATGGCCTGGATCGACGACACCGTGTGGGTGATGGTTTCCAGCGAGCTGCCGGCGCGGCGGGTCAGTTCGACGCTGCTGTCGGTCAATTGACGGCTGGCGTCCATCACACTGGCCACGCGCTGCGTGCCGTTTTGCAAGCCGGCGATCAGCTCTTCGATTTCCTCGGTGGATTGCTGGGTACGTTGGGCAAGGCTGCGCACCTCGTCGGCGACCACTGCAAAGCCGCGCCCGGCTTCACCCGCACGCGCCGCTTCGATGGCGGCATTGAGCGCCAGCAGGTTGGTCTGTTGCGCCACCGACTTGATCACATCAAGCACGCTGCCGATCTTGTCGCTTTCGGCCTTGAGCTGGTTCATCGCTTCGCTGGAGTTGACCACTTCGCTGGCCAGGCGCTCGATCTGCGCGACCGCTTCGCTGACGACACGATCGCCTTCGCGTGCCTGCTGGTCGGCCATGGCTGCCGCTTCCGAAGCTTGCTCGGCGTTGCGCGCCACTTCGTGGACGGTGGCAGCCATCTCGTTCATCGCAGTTGCTACCTGGTCGGTCTCGACCTTTTGATTGTTGACCCCGGCGCTGGTCTGCTCGGTGACCGCCGACAGCTCTTCGGCGGCGCTGGCGATCTGCGTCACGCCATCACCGATGCCGCCGATCAGCTCGCGCAGGCCCTGGGTCATGCGCTGCATGCTGGCTTGCAACTGACCGAGTTCGTCGCGGCGAGTCGAAAGCAGGTCCTGGCGCAAGTCGCCGTTGGCCACGCGCTCTGCGGCAGCCAGGGTCTGACGCAAGGGGACGATGATCTGCCGGGTAATGGCCCATGCCGCGAGCAGGCCCAGTACCAGGGCCAAGGCCGTGGCACCGCCGAGCATGACTTTGGCCTGGGCGGTGCCGGCATCGCGCACTTCGGTTTGCGAAACGGTCATTGCCTCACTGGTCTGCAGCAGCAGCGAGCCCTGTTCAGCCATGCGCTGCAGGGCCTGCTCGCTGGCGCTTTGGGCAGTGCCGAACTGAGTTACCGCATCGCGGTAAGCGGCCAGAGCGGTGGCCGAGTCGTCGAGGCTGGCGGCATATTCGGCCGGCAGCCTGGCGGGAAGTGCCTTGAGCTCGGCCAGTGCCTGGTCGATGGCCTGCAGCGCGGTTTGCTGGTAGTCAGCGTTGCCGCTGTAGGTGTAGCCGCGTACCTGGAAGCGCGCCTGTTGCACCAGTGTGCTGACGTCCACGGCATGCTGGTACTGGCTGATGTCGCCACCCTGCAGCAGGCGTTGCTGCACACGGCTGATCAGCTCGGCGGCCTTGTCGGCGCTGTCACCCAGCACACCACGAGCGGCATCGCGGCGTTGACCGGCTTGCTTGAGCTCGTTGAAGGCCTGCTGGTACTGGCTGACTGCGGCCTGCTGCTGTTGCAGGCGCTGACGGTCGGTGGGTTGCTCGATCTGCCCGAGCATGAAGGTGATCTGGCGCTCCAGATTGCCCAGGGCCTTTTCCAGCTCTCCGATGGCCGCGTCGTTGCGGTCGCGCTGGTAGTGCTGGCGGGCGATGCGCAGCTCCTGGGTGTACTGGTGGATCACCGAGATGTTGCCCAGTTTGTCACCACGCTCGGTGACATTGTTCAAACCCTGCCAACCGGTAAAGGTGATGGCCAGGGTCAACACCAGCACCAGGCCAAAGCCCAGCCCCAACTTGCGATTGACGCTTACATTCCCGAGCGATTGGGAAAACCATTGGTACATGTTCGACTCCCCGGCAACGTGGCAGCACAGATTATTGTAGTGTTGCCAACGCCATCGGCTTGCGCCGGGGAAACTTGATAGATAAAAGCTGACCCGTCTGTCAGAAAATCCTTGAGAGCAAGGCGGTTACCGCGGTTTCCACACGAAGAATGCGCTCACCCAGCTGTACAGGTGCCAGGCCAGCCTTGCCGAACAGCTCGATTTCGTAAGGAATCCAGCCGCCTTCGGGGCCGATGGCCAGGGTTACGGGGCCTTCAACCGCGCGTGGGCAGGCCGGGTAGGGGCCAGGGTGGCCAACCAGGCCGAGAGTGCCTTCGGCAATGGCAGGCAGGCGGTCTTCGACGAACGGTTTGAAGCGTTTTTCGATGATCACTTCGGGCAGCACCGTGTCGCGGGCCTGCTCAAGGCCGAGAATCAGGTTTTCGCGGATGGTTTCAGGGTTGAGAAAAGGCGTTTGCCAGAAGCTTTTCTCTACCTTGTAGCTGTTGACCAGGATCAGCCGCGGCACACCCAGGGTGGCCACGGTCTGGAACAGCCGGCGCAGCATCTTCGGGCGCGGGACGGCCAGCACCAGGGTCAGCGGCAGTTTGGCCGGCGGCTGTTGGTCGAAGGCGACCTCCAGCTCGGCTTCATGCTTCTCAAGGCGCAGCACGGTGGCCTTGCCCATCAGCCCGTTGATGCGGCCCACGCGCAGCGTGTCGCCCACCGCGACACCGTGGATTTCCTGCATGTGGGTGAAGCGCCGATCAGCGAGAACGACACGCTCGGCCGAGACGAAATCGGCCTCTTCAAGAAGTAACAGGTTCACGGCTGGGTCGCTGGCGGCTGGTCGTCAGGGTCGTTGGTGGCTTCTTCGTCGGCATGGCTGCGTTTGCGGATCAGGCTGCCACACAGCACGCCAATCTCGAACAGCAGCCACATCGGCACCGCGAGCAGTGTCTGCGAGAAGATGTCTGGCGGCGTGAGGATCATGCCGACCACGAAGCAGCCGATGATCACGTACGGGCGGACCTTCTTCAGGTACTTCACGTCGACCACGCCGATCCACACCAGCAGCACCACGGCTACCGGGATCTCGAAGGCGACACCGAAGGCGAAGAACAAGGTCATGACGAAGTCGAGGTAGGCGGCGATGTCGGTCATCATCGCCACGCCTTCCGGCGTGGCTTTGGCGAAGAAGCTGAACATCAGCGGAAACACCAGGAAATAGGCGAAAGCCATCCCGGCGTAGAACAGCAGGATGCTCGATACCAGCAGCGGAATGGCAATGCGCTTTTCATGGCGATACAGGCCTGGCGCGATGAAGCCCCAGATCTGCTGGAGAATGAACGGGATCGCCAGGAACAGCGAGACGATCATTGTCAGCTTGAACGGCGTGAGGAACGGCGAGGCCACGTCGGTGGCGATCATCGTCGCATTGGCCGGCAAATGGTCGCGCAGCGGCGCCGACACCAAGGTATAGATCTGCTGGGCGAAGGAGAACAGCCCGGCAAAGATCAGGAAGATGACTGCCACACAGCGCAGCAGGCGGGTGCGCAGTTCGGTGAGGTGCGAAACCAGCGGCATTGGCTGGTCATGTTCCGGGTTCTCGCTCATGGGGCTCGCGGCGGTTGAGGCGGTTCAGAAGATGTGGCCGGTGCGGCAGGTGGCTCGACCGGCCTGGCTTCGAGCCCGGCAGGTGGCTGCACGCTGGCCGTGGTTACCGGCGGCTGCGCGGGTGGCGTCAGTGGGTTGAGGATGCGCTTGGCTTCCTCTTCCATCTGCAGGATGTGCTCGTTATGCAGCTGGCGGCGGATGTCGTCGGCGCCGATTTCGCGCTCGACCTCCATCTTGATCGCATTGAAGCTGCGTTTCAGCCGCCCGATCCACAGCCCCGCAGTACGCGCGGCGCCAGGCAGGCGCTCGGGGCCGAGCACCAGCAAGGCGACCAGGCCGACGAGCAGCAGCTCGCTGAAGCTGATGCCGAACATGGGTCAGTCTTTCCGCTGCGGCTCTTGGACCGGCTGGGCCTGGCCCTCGATGGTGTGGCCTTGCTGCGGCTGCGCGCTGCTCTGCTGGTGAGGCGCCTGCACTGGCGGCACGGGCTGGGCGGGCGGTGGGGCCTGCTCGGCCGGCTTGTTCTCTTCATCGCTCATGGCCTTGCGGAAGCCCTTGATCGACTCGCCCAGGTCGCTGCCGAAGTTCTTCAGCTTCTTGGTGCCGAAGACCAGGACGACAACCACCAGCAGGACGATCCAGTGTTTCCAGTCAAAAATACCCATGGTGCTCTCCTAAGAATTCTATTGGCTCAGGCCGAAGGCTGACGCGCGGCCTTTTCATCGTGCCCGGAAAGCCCGAAGCGGCGCTCCAGTTCATCTAGCACGGCTTGCGGATGCTGGCCCAGCGCACTGAGCATGACCAGGCTATGGAACCACAAGTCTGCGGTTTCATAGATGACATCACTGTAATCCTTGCTCACGGCAGCGTCTTTGGCTGCGATGATGGTCTCGACGGACTCTTCGCCGAGCTTTTCGAGGATCTTGTTCAGGCCCTTGTGGTACAGGCTGGCCACGTAAGAGCTGTCAGGAGCCGCTTGTTTGCGCTCTTCGAGCACTTCGGCCAGGCGATTGAGGGTGTCGCTCATGTCAGTGTCCTGCGCTATAGATGGCATCCGGGTCTTTCAGAACCGGGTCGACGGTTTTCCACTGGCCGTCCTCGAAGACGCGGTAGAAGCAGCTTTCACGGCCGGTATGGCAAGCAATGTGGCCCAGCTGCTCGACCATCAGGATGATCACGTCGGCATCGCAGTCCAGGCGCATTTCATGCAACTTCTGCACATGGCCGGACTCCTCGCCCTTGCGCCACAGCTTGCCACGGGAACGCGACCAGTAGATGGCGCGTTGTTCGGCGGCGGTCAGTGCCAGCGATTCGCGGTTCATCCAGGCCATCATCAGCACACGTCCGGTCTTGTGGTCCTGGGCGATCGCCGGTACCAGGCCATCGCTGTTCCACTTGATCTCGTCCAGCCAGTCTTTCATCGTCGACTCCAAAGCGGGCCCGCTCCTGTGCCGGGCCCTTTGCGCTAGTGTGCCAGCCAGCAGCGCGGCTGGCTATTGGCGCACAATCAGGTAAAGCCCGGCGGCCAGCATCAGCCAGGCCGGCCAGGCGCCAGGTGCGGCCAGGCTGGCGGCCTCGGCGGCGCCGGTGGCCAGCACCGCACCGCCGCCAAGCAGGCCGGCACCGAGCAGGCGCAGCGCCCAGCGGTCGCCCTGGCGGCGATGTTCCGGCAGTTGCGGGTCTTCCAGGTGCGGCTGCGACAGACGTTCGAGCAGGTCGCGGGCCATGCCAGCCAGGTGCGGTAGCTGCTCGACCTGGCCATGAATGTTGCCGAGCACCGCCTTGGGGCTCATGCGTTCGCGCATCCAGCGTTCGAGGAACGGCTTGGCGGTGCTCCACAGGTCCAGGTCAGGGTACAGCTGTCGGCCCAGGCCTTCGATATTGAGCAGCGTCTTCTGCAGCAGCACCAGCTGCGGCTGGACTTCCATGTTGAAGCGCCGGGCGGTCTGGAACAGCCGCATCAGCACCTGGCCAAAGGAAATATCCTTTAACGGTTTTTCGAAGATCGGCTCGCACACGGTGCGAATCGCCGCTTCGAACTCATTGACCTTGGTATGCGCTGGTACCCAGCCCGAGTCGATGTGCAGTTCGGCAACGCGGCGATAGTCACGCTTGAAGAAAGCGATCAGGTTGCGCGCCAGGTAGTCCTGGTCTTCGGCGGTGAGGCTGCCAACGATGCCGCAGTCAATGGCGATGTACTGCGGGCTCCACGGTTTGACTGTGCTGACGAAGATGTTGCCCGGGTGCATGTCGGCGTGAAAGAAGCTGTCGCGGAACACCTGGGTGAAGAACACTTCCACGCCACGTTCGGCCAGCATCTTCATGTCAGTGCGCTGGTCAGCCAGGGTGGCCATGTCGGTCACCGGCACGCCGTAGATGCGCTCCATCACCAGCACCTTGGGGCGGCACAGGTCCCAGTACACCTGGGGCACGTACATCAGCTCGGAACCTTCGAAGTTGCGCCGCAGCTGGCTGGCATTGGCCGCTTCGCGCAGCAGGTCGAGTTCGTCGTAGATGGTCTTTTCGTAGTCGCCGACGATTTCCACCGGGTGCAGGCGGCGGGCGTCGGCCGAGGCGCGCTCGGCGGCCTTGGCGATCTGGAACAGCCAGGCCATGTCCTGGGCGATGACCGGCTTCAGGCCAGGGCGCACCACCTTTACCACCACCTCTTCGCCACTCTTGAGGCGGGCGGCATGCACCTGGGCGACCGAAGCAGAGGCCAGTGGCTCTACGTCGAAACGGCTGAACACTTCGCCGACCTTGGCGCCGAGCTGATCTTCGATCAGTGCCACGGCTTTTTTCGGGTCGAACGGCGGCACGCGGTCCTGCAACAGCATCAACTCGTCGGCGATGTCGGTGGGCAGCAAGTCGCGGCGGGTGGACAGCAACTGGCCGAACTTGATGAAGATCGGCCCCAGGTCCTGCAGCGCCAGACGCAGGCGCGCACCGCGGCTGAGCGCTGATGGCTTGCGCGGCAGCCAGCGCCAGGGCATCAGCAGGCGCAGGCTGGCCAGCCACCAGGGCAGCAGGGGTTGTTCGAACAGCAGGTCATCGAGACGGTAGCGGATTACCACGCGCTGGATGCGAAAAAGACGGCGGACGGCGAGCAGCTTCATGCGTTTTCGCTGGTATCAAGGGATCGGGAGAGGCGCTTGAGGCGGGCCTCGAGGCGTTCTGTGTCGAGCTTAAGGGCATCGAGTTCGCTGAAGGCGGCTTCAGCTTCGCGCTTGCCCACCAGGGTACGGGACTCTTCGGCCAGGTATTCGGACAGGTTCTGGCTGAAACGTGCCAGGCCCTGGCGGGTCCAGCGTGCGCGCAGGCGGATGTGCCCGGCCAGCATGGCCGTGGCAACCGGGCCGAGCCAGCGCTGCAGCTCGTGTTCCCAGTCCAGTTCCAGGTCCTGCAGCATGCCGAACAGGTCGAGCAGCACGGCACTGTCGCCATGCAGTTCGACCTGCGGGCTGTGCAGCACGGCGGTCTTGTCCCGGGCAACGGCCAGTTGTACCAGGCTACCGGCCGGGGCGCGCAGGCTGCAGTCGACTGCGCCTTCCCAGTGGGCGGCGAGCATCAGGCCTTCTTCATCGGGCAGGATGAACACCTGCAGGGCCGGCTGGCGGCAGTCGATCTCGATGACCTTGCCTGCGAGCGCGGCCAGCCGCGGCAAGGCCGTGCTGTCCATGCGCAGGACACGGTTCAGGCCATGTTCGACACTGGCGAGCAGCCCGGCCAGCAGCATCAGGGCTTGATTCCCCGGTGCACGGCAACGATGCCGCTGGTCATGTTGTGGTAGGTGACGCGGTCGAAACCGGCCTCGACCATCATGCTCTTGAGGGTTTCCTGGTCGGGGTGCATGCGGATCGACTCGGCGAGGTAACGGTAGCTTTCGGAGTCATTGGTGATCAGCTTGCCGGCCAGCGGCATGAAGGCGAACGAATAGGCATCGTAGGCTTTGGACATCAGCTTGTTGGTCGGCTTGGAGAACTCCAGGATCAACAGGCGCCCGCCTGGCTTGAGCACCCGCAGCATCGAGCGGATGGCCTGGTCCTTGTGGGTGACGTTGCGCAGGCCGAAGGCGATGGTCACGCAGTCGAAGTGGTTGTCCGGGAACGGCAGTTTTTCGGCGTCGGCCTGGACGAACTCGATATTGCCGGCCACACCACGGTCGAGCAGGCGGTCACGGCCGACCTTGAGCATCGAATCGTTGATATCGGCCAGAATCACCTGGCCCGTCGGGCCGACCAGGCGCGAGAACTTGGCGGCCAGGTCGCCGGTCCCTCCCGCGATGTCCAGCACGCGGCTGCCGGCGCGCACGCCCGACAGTTCGATGGTGAACCGCTTCCACAGGCGGTGCATGCCGCCGGATAGCACGTCGTTCATCAGGTCGTACTTGGCGGCGACCGAGTGGAACACTTCGGCGACTTTCTTCGCCTTCTGGCTTTCAGGGACGTCCTGGTAGCCGAAATGGGTGGTGGGTTCGGCGTGGTCGCCTTTGCGCTGGTCGTTCATATCGCTTCACCGGAAAAAATTACCGCCATTCTAGGGCGAACGGGCGGATTTGTCTTGGCGGGGTGTGCCTGGGGGCAGGGGCGGGCATAATGCAGATTATGTCTACATACCCAGGAACACCCGCATGACCCAGATCAGCGTCGAACGCAAACACTCCCTCGGCCGCGATGCCGCCCGCGCCAAGGCCGAAGCGCTGGTCGACAAGCTCAGCCGCGAATACGACCTCAAGGCCACCTGGAACGGTGACCGGGTCGACGTGGCGCGCAGTGGCGCCAGCGGTAGCGTGCACATCGCTGAAGACAGCATCCGCGTTGAGCTGAAACTGGGCATGATGCTGTCGATGATGAGCGGTACCATCAAGGGCGAGATCGAGCGCGCCCTGGACAAGGCCCTGGCCTGAGGCCGGGCCTTGCGTTTGCCGGGCGCCTCAGGCAGCGGGGAACGGAATGATGTCGGCGATCTGCTCCAGACGCAGGTCGCCACGGTAGATCTCCAGTCGCTGAGCGGCGGTTCCCGCTTCCTCGAGCCGCGCCTCGCGCTCCTTGCCACGCGCTTCCCAGAATTTCAGATGTGCCTTGGCGAATGCGCGCGGCGCCGCGTCGGCACTGCGGTAATGGAAGTGCGCTTCCCACAGCACTTTATGCGGGGCCTCACGGTCCCGTACTTCATACACGTCAAGAAAATCATTGGCCGTGCGCAGCGGCTTGCGTGACGTACTCAGGCTGATCTGCAGGCGCCCTTGCTCATGCAGGTAGCGCAGGGCGTTGGCGTCCGGGTGGCGGGTGTTGAGGTAGGCATCGGTGAGCAGGCGTCGTTTTTCCCCGCGGACCAGGATGATGGCATCGCTCAGCTGGCTGCTCAGGCGACGGGCTTCGGGGGCTTCTACGTTTTCCAGCTGCTGTGCGACCTGGCGCAGGTCGTCGATGTGCCAGTCCATGAGGTCTGCCAGGCTGTTCGGTTCGTTGCCATAGCGCGCTGCCAGGGCGAGCCGCTGGTCCGTTTGCGCCAGCAGGCGCGCAGCACGGCGGCCTGGCTCTGCGCTGCCCTGTGGCGCAGGTTGCTCCGCTGCAGTGAGTTCGTGCCATTGATCGCCACGTAGTTCATAGGCGCCTGCGGGCTGCTCGTTGACGGGGTTGCGCAGGACCGCGCGCTGGCCCGCCTGGTCACGCTCCACCAGCACCGAGCGGCCGTGGGACGTACGGATCAGCATGCGTCGGCCAGGTCGGACACGATGGGGCGGGCGCGGCAAGGCAGGTGCGGCACCGCTCTCGATGCTGGCCAGGACATTGCTCAGCTGGGTTTCCGTCTGGCGCACCAGGCTACTGAGTTCTTGCACGTAGGCTTCCAGCATTTCGCCATTCACTGCCTGCGACGTGAAGGACTGCATGTAATGGGCCTTGCCGAGGATCACTCGGTATTCGCGCAGTGCCTGGTTCAGTACCTCAATTTGCTGTTCGCGGGGCAGGTCGGCGGAGGCCAGGCCATCATGGCTCCAAATCGTGGCCGATAGCGCCTTGTTGCTCAGAGCATCTTGCAGCGGCACCAGGTCGGTAGCCGCTTCGGCTGTCAGCTGGGTCTTGTCAAGGGTCAGACTGGCTTGGTCGCTGAGCAGTTGCGCGCGGATGATCAATGTCGAATAGGGGCGCTGGCGAATGGCCTGGTCAACCTTCTCACGCTTGTTGGGAAAGTCAATTCGGCTGTCGTCGAGCACTGCAGGCAACAGGGTGTCCAGTTGCTCGCTGACCTCAAGTAGTTGGCGGGTGGTAACCAGCGTTTGCTGGGTCAGATCGCGAAACGCCACGTAGCGTTGCATCTGCTCCGGCGTTTGCGGATGCTTGAGCAAGCCGATGGATTGCTCCCGGAGCATATCGTGGTCGGTCAGCTCCAGCAGACGTCGAAATAGCATCATGTCATTGTCGATGGCCGCTATCGACCAGCTGCTGAGGCGCCGCTGGAAATCGGTCTTATGGCTCATCCTGAGGAAGCGCGGCTCAAGCAGTTGCCTGAAGAAACCGATGTTTTCATGCAGCAACTTCTTTTGCTTTTCCAGGTACAGGGCAGCTGCCCTGAGTTCGGGATGAAGTTGCCGGCGAAGCACCAGCAACGCCTGGCGCTGCTCAATCAGTGATTCGGGGAACTGAGCGAGGTCGCAGGTGGGCATTGCATTGAACGCTCGGCTGAATGCATCGGCCATCTCGTCATAGGTTTGAAGCTGTGTGGTGTTGCGGTCCATCAGGGTTTGCAGCTTGGCCAGCGCATCCCCATTGGCCTGAGCAGCGGCGCGCAGCGCGTCGAACTGCCGCTGGTTTTCGGCATGGATGGCTTCCCTGCTTTTCGGCATGCCGCCTGCCAAGGCCAGGTCCAGCCTCCATTCGCCGTTCCAGCGTGCCAGCCATGGGCCCTTGAGCCGTTCGCGGCCAACGATGTGGTAGTCATCAGGCGCGCCACCCCAGTGGGTCTGCCATTCTTCCTGGCTGACGTCCGGGCCGATGATCTGCATGCCGCCGTAGGTTTCCCGCACCTCGAAGGGGATTCCCTGAAGCCTTGTGTAGAGGCGTTGTTCGACCCGGTACAGGCCGCGCAAGCGGCCGCTGGTAATGGCGTCCTGGCTGTTCAGGGAAACGTGGGCCTGCAGCCTGGCCAAGTCGCCGCGTTGCGCTGCGGTCAAATAACCAAGGCGTTGCTTGTTGCGCCAGCTGGTTATCTGCAACGTGGCCGGTCTGTGCGGCTGCCAGGTGGCTTTGTCTGGCTTATCGGCCACTTCCGGGTCATTGGCGCTGCGGCCAGCCGGTTCGTCAAGACGTGTTGTGTGCGGCACGGCTTCTACAAGAATGCCCTGTTTTTCCCGGGCGCCACGGTGGGCCAACAGCATCGCCAGATTGGTCAGCAGGTCGGTAGCGGCCACGCCCCTTTGCTCCGCGCTGGCGTGGAGCACTTCGTCGAAGTCTTCTTTCAAGGCGGGCACCGCGCTCATCAGCCATACCAAATTCGCCAGGGTACCGTGCAGGAACAGCGTGGCGCCGTTGAACGCGGCCCAGGCAGCTTGCTTGGCCAGCGCCCATTTCTCTTGCGCGTTGGACGTGCTGCTGTTGGATGCCAACAGGATCATGGCCTCGATTCTGGCGTCGAACAGTTTGCTGGGCAGCTGCTCGGTCCAGGGATCGAATGCTGCGCTGACCGGGCGTTTGAGGCTTTCCAGGATGGTGTCCACCAAGGACGCGCCTGGGCCGACCAGGTGAGCCAGTTGCGAGAGCCCCGGATGCAGATGAGGTCGCGTAAAACCATCATCGGCATAGACCGGCCGGGCATCCTCGTCCAACCAGTCGAGAACGCTCTGCTGCAATTCGCCTGGTGCGCGAATCGCTGCCATCAGCAGCTCCAGGCTGGCGAACTCGCGAACGCTATCTTGCTGATAGAACGGGCGATACAGTACCCAGCCCGTGCTCCGGGGCAACTGGAGCAGAAACATCCCATGCACGATATCGTGTGCCGAGGCGCCTGGCGCGGCCAGCAGTGCCAACGGTGCGAGCCGTGCCTGGTCGGCCTGCTCGCTCATGGCTTGAGAAAAGTCGACCAGGGCCTGGCATGCGGCCTCACTCAGGTTTTTCTCGACACGGCCCTGTAGTGCGCGCAGCAACAGCGCGTTCCGCCATTCCCGGTGGTACTGGCTGACACGCTGTGCCAGTCGGGGTGGTGCGTAGGCCAGTGTTCTCACATAGCGCGGATATTCGGCACCCACGTCAACGGCATGCACCAGCGCCCTGACCTGTTCCAGCGTCAGCCAATCGTGAATAGCCTTGCCATTGGCATCGCGCAAACCGGTCATCACTTCGCCGGCATTCAGCCGCAAGCGCGCGATGGCGAGTTCCGTCAGGGTTTCCGACCTGAGATAGAGCGCGCGCGCGTCAGCAGGGAAGCTGGCCGGTATGGCCTGGGAAATCCGGACCAGCACGCGATCTGGATCGTGCTGTGCCACGTCAGGATGGGCCGCTTGCAGTTGCTCGCGAAGGCGCCGGTTGGCGAAGCTGTTGAGGTCTTCAATGTCGGCAAATGGTGCCTTGTCGCTGGCTTGCCCCTGCAGGGCGGCCAGGTCGAGCAACGCGGCGTGGTAGTGAAAGCGATTATCAGGACTAGCTGTTTCCAGCCAGGCTGGCAGCGCGATGGCCGGCCGCTGGAGAGTTGGCAGCGGCTGGTTGAGAAACTGTGGTGCCGGGTTGCTCACGGCCCTGAAGATAGTTTCCAGGGCACCGACACTGGGGATGCCGGCCAGGCGCACCCGGCGAATATCATCGAGGGTGACATTCAGTACCTGGGCTGCCTGATAAGCCAGAGGATCGCCTTGCACAAGCTGATGTGCCCAACTCAGCCTGTCGAAGCGATAGCGCTCCGCCAGCTCATCGCGCAGCGCCGTGGCGAAAGCATTCTCGTCGGGGTAGCTGCGAACGATGCCAGAGGGTTGGCAGCACAGCGTGCGTGAGCCGCTGCCGGTTATCAGCAGATGGGGTACTGGCGGGTGCCAGCTGCTGGTGCCCAGGCTAAGGGTGACCTGCAAGGCATGAATGGACACGTCCTGTTCACTCCCCACAAGCAGGTTGAAGACCATGCGTTTCTCGTCGGCATCCAGATACTGCCGGTGAACGTTGTCGAGCAACGCTGCCTTTATGACCTGCTCAAGCCAACCCAGGCGGGATATTTCCGTGCCGTCATCGCAGCCATTCCAGTAGGCCGTTTGCGCCAGCTGATAGGCCTGGGGTAGTGCGGCCAGGCATGAATCCAGGTCGCTGCCGAGCTTCTGCAGGTCAAGGTCGATTTGCGGTTTTGGGTTGCTGTAGTCATCTCGCTCCTGGGCACGGAAGACCTCCGGTGGCGCTGTGCTGAGATGATCCGCGTTGGTAAGCGAAAGACTCTTGCCGCTCAGGAAACTGTCCAGCAGTGTGTCCAAAAGGTCGCTCTGACGGGCTGCGGTTGTGGGCGTCGCGGCGTAGAGGATACTGAAGCCCTCAAGCGAACCGAGTCGGGGATGCTGTTGGCTGATCCATGGGTAGCGGTCGAGCAGGGCGATAAAACCCTCGTGGGCGATGACGTCACGCAAGGTTGGCCGGTCTGCAAAGTGATTGGCGACAAGCTGTCTGAAGGAAAGGGACGGTGTGGCAGAAGGATCGTGCATGTTGGTAAGGCTCGGCTGAAATGAGCCCTGCACGCTAGGCCTGAAATGGCCAGCCAGGTGGTCAATAAATCTAGGCACGGATGCGCAGCGGCATCCAGCTTAGGGTGAGGTTTCTAATTTTCTTGCCTACCTTGTGCTCAAGCCCAACCTCCATGGGCGGTTTTTCCTCCACTCATGAACATGAGGTACACAGCATGGCCAAAGTGACTGCGAAGAAAAAGGAAGAAGCCCTGGGCACGCTTGGCGAGGTGCGTGGTTACGCCCGCAAGATCTGGCTGGCCGGTATCGGCGCCTATGCCCGCGTCGGCCAGGAAGGTTCCGACTACTTCAAGGAGCTGGTCAAGGCCGGTGAAAGCGTCGAGAAACGTGGCAAGCAACGCATCGACAAACAGCTCGATGCCGCCAACCACCAGCTCGACGAGGCCACCGAGGAAGTCAGCCGCGTACGCGGCAAAGTCGAAGTTCAACTCGACAAGATCGAAAAAGCTTTCGACGCACGGGTAGGTCGCGCCTTGAATCGCCTTGGCATTCCGTCTAAACATGACGTTGAGGCGTTGTCCATCAAGCTTGAACAGCTGCATGAGCTGCTCGAGCGCGTCGCGCACAAACCATAAGGAGAGCAGGATGGCTGGCAAGAAGAATTCCGATAAAGAAGGCAGCTCCTGGATCGGCGGGATCGAGAAGTACTCCCGCAAGATCTGGCTGGCGGGGCTGGGTATCTATTCGAAAGTCGATCAGGACGGCCCGAAGCTGTTCGACTCGCTGGTGAAGGATGGCGAGAAGGCCGAAAAGCAGGCGAAGAAGACTGCCGAAGACGTGGCGGAAACTGCCAAGTCCTCGACCACTTCGCGTGTGTCTGGGGTCAAGGATCGCGCACTGGGCAAGTGGAGCGAGCTCGAAGAAGCTTTCGACAAGCGCCTGAACAGTGCCATCTCGCGTCTGGGCGTGCCAAGCCGCAACGAAATCAAGGCCCTGCACCAGCAAGTCGACAGCCTGACCAAGCAGATCGAGAAACTGACCGGCGCGTCGGTCACCCCGGTCTCCTCGCGCTCTGCAGCCGCCAAACCGGCAGCGAGCAAGGCAACGGCCAAACCATTGGCCAAGCCCGCAGCAAAAACGGCGGCTGCCAAGACTGCGGCTAAACCGGCAGCGGCCAAACCCGCAGCCAAGACCGCAGCGGCCAAGCCTGCGGCAAAATCGACTGCCAAGCCGGTTGCAGCCAAGCCTGCCGCAGCGAAGAAGCCAGCGGTGAAGAAGGCACCGGCCAAACCGGCAGCCGCCAAGCCAGCAGCAGCGGCCAGCGCCGCTCCGGCTGCTACCGCAGCGCCGGCGCCTACTGCTGCTCCAGCCAGCAACCCGCCTTCGGCTCCAGCCAGCACCGGCTCTCTGCTCTGATAGCGGCGTAACACCCTTCGCGGGTAAACCCGCTCCCACAGGTACAGCGCCGGGTTCAGCATCAGCGCTGTCCCTTGTGGGGGCGGGTTTACCCGCGAAGACGTCGGTGCAGCAATACATCTCCTACCGGTTCAACCCTCCAGATACCGCACCGCCAGCTCCTGCGCTGCGGTTCGTGCCTGCACCTGCAGATGCGGCGCCACCAGCATCATTACCTGGTACACCACGATCCCCGAATCCCCCTCGCGCCCCAGTACCCGCTGGTAGTCGAGCGAGAACATCAAGGTCAGGGTGATCTGCTCCACCAGTTGGCCCAATGCCTGCGTCTCACTGACCACTTGCCCCTGACCCTTCAGGCTTGCCAGCAGTGCCGCCAAGGTTCGTTTGAGTGCGTTGATCAGGCTGCGCATGCCCCTTGCCAGCTTCGGCAGGCGCCCGGTCAGGTTGGACAGGTCCTGGAACAGAAACCGGTACTGGGCCATGCGCTCGACGATCAGGTGCAGGAACAGCCAGTAATCCTCGGCCTCCAGGCGCACCTCCAGCGGTGGGTCGAGCAATGGCATCAACGCTTCCTCGAAACGGTCGAACAGCCCGTGAATCAAGGGTTCCTTGCCGTGGAAGTGGTAATACAGATTGCCCGGGCTGATGCCCAGTTCGTTGGCGATCTCCAGGGTCGATACATTGGGCTCGCCCTGCGCATTGAACAACTGCAGGGCGCATTCGAGGATACGGTCGCGGGTTTTCATCCAGTGGTGGTGCTCATCGGGTCAGGACATAGGTGCCTGGCGCAGGGCCCAGCGGTGGATACGTGGCGTTGCCCAATTCCGTGCGTGGCGCCTTGAGCGGGCCGGAGCGCGGCGTGATCCACTCCAGCCACAGCGGCCACCAGCTGCCGTCACGGCGCTGTGCGTCATGGAACCAGGCACGCGGGTCGCTCGACAGCCTGGGGTTTTCCAGGTAGTACGCCTTGGGGTTGCCGGGCGGGTTGATGATGCTCTGGATGTGCCCGCTGTTGGCCAGCACGAACTGCCGGTCGCCACCGAGCAGCAAGGCCGAGCGATACACCGCGTCCCAAGGCGTGATGTGATCGTTGCTGCCAGCCACGGTGAAGCTGTCGAGGCCGACCTGCTTGAGGTCGATCGGTGTGCCGCACACTTCCATGCCAGCTGCGCGGGTCAGCGGGTTGACCTTGAAGAAGTCCAGCAGGTCACCGTGCAGCGCGGCCGGCAGGCGCGTGCTGTCGGCATTCCAGTAGAGGATGTCGAAGGCCGGCGGCGTCTTGCCGAGCAGGTAGTTGTTGACCCAGTAGTTCCAGATCAGGTCGTTGGGCCGCATCCAGGCGAAGATCCGCGCCACCTCCCCGCCGTCCAGCACACCGCGCTGGTACGAGCGACGCTTGGCCGCCTCGATCGTCTGTTCGTCGGCGAACAGGCTGGCCGGGCTGTCGAACTTGCTGTCGAGCAGGCTGACCAGGTAGGTAGCACTGCGTACCCGGCGCAATTGATGCTTGGCCTGCAGGTGGCCCTGCAGCGCCGCCATGGTCAAACCGCCGGCGCAGGCGCCCATCAAGTTCAGGTCGCGGCTGCCGCTGATGCTGCGGCAGGCGTTCAGCGCCTCTTCCAGCGCCTGTACATAGCTCGACAGGCCCCACTCGCGGTGGCGAGGGTCAGGGTTGCGCCAGCTGACCATGAACACCTGCAGGCCGTTCTTGAGCATGTACTGGACGAAGCTGTTGGTCGGCTGCAGGTCGAAGATGTAGTACTTGTTGATTTGTGGCGGCACCACCAGCACGGGCCGGGCATGCTGCTTTTCACTCATCGGCCTGTACTGGATCAGCTCCAGCTGGTCGTTGCGAAACACCACGGCGCCGGGCGTGGTCGCCAGGTTTGCGCCCACTTCGAAGGCGCGCTCATCGACCTGACGGGGCAGCCCGTCGTTGTGGCGAAGGTCGTCGAGCAAGTGGGCGACACCGCGCACCAGGCTCTGCCCACCGGTGTTGAACAGTTCCTTGACCGCCAACGGGTTGAGCAGCGAGTTGCTCGGTGCCAGCGCATCGTTGATCAGGTTGAACAGAAAGTGCGCACGGGCCCGGTCATCGTCGTCCAGGTGGCTTTCCTCGATCCACAGGCGGGTCTGTTTCTGCCATGCCAGGTAGGCCTGCAGGCCGCGTCGGTAGAACGGGTTCTGGCTCCAGGTCGGATCGTTGAAGCGTGCATCACGCGCGCTCGGCTGATAGGGCGTGTCGCCGAGCATCACCCTGCCCAGTTGTCCGCCCAGGGCCAGCAGGTGGCGGGCGGTATGCAACGGGTTGTGCAGGCCATGACGGCCAACACTGCGCAAGGTGGAAATCAGGTCGCGACCCCGCAAGCCGAGGATGGCGTTCTGTACGTTCATGCTGGTGGCGGGAAGCGTTGACGTTCCTTTGGCCGGTTTTTCTTTCATGGCAACAACTCCCTTGTCAGGCCACGGTCGTACTCATCAGTCGTGCTGTGCAACAGCAAGCAACAATTCAGCCACCAGAGGCCGGACGGGGGTGCATGACCGCGCGCTGACGCTCTTGCTGGAGAAACTTCATGATGATGGGTGCGACAGCCTCGGCCCGGGTGATCAGGAACAGATGACCGTCGTCGATAATGTGTAGCTGGGCATTGGGAATTCGCCAGGCCAGCAGGCGCATGTTGATCAGCGGAATCAATGGGTCGTCATCGCCCGCCAGCACCAGGGTCGGTTGCTGGATCTTGTGCAGCCAGTGGATGCTGGTCCAGCCAAGGCCGGCGAACAGTTGCCAGTAATACCCCAGCTTGCCGCCCGAGCGCACCTTGGCCGCATGGTGCATGGCCAGGTCGGGGTCACGGCGAAAACCGCCACCGTAGATCAGCGGCGCGATGCGGATGACATGCGATGGCTGCACGTAGCGCCTGGGGCTGGCCATCATCCACAGCACCTTGGGCTTGCCCGGCACCATCACCGCACCGGCGGCGGTGGCTGCCAGTACCAGCTTCTTGCAGCGCTCGGGGTAGTCGTGGGCGAATTGCTGGGCCAGCGCGCCTCCCCAGGACACACCGATGGCATTCACCTGGCCGTAGTCCAGGTAATCCAGCATGCGTGCGGTCAGCTTGGCCAGGCCGGGAAAGCGGTACGGGTGGCGCGGGGTGGACGAGCCCCCCACGCCGGGCACGTCGAAGGCAATGACTTCCAGGTCTGGGTCGAGTGCCTCGATGAAAGGGAACACCAGCTCCAGGTTGGCGCCGATGCCGTTGAAGATCAGCAGCGGCGTCAGGTGCGGCTTGCCCGGGCGCACCGCAGTACGGATGGATTGGTCGTCCAGCTCGACGGTGCGGAAGATGTAGGGTAGCGGCATGCGCGTGGCTCTATGGCTTGAAAATGTACCGTGGCACGCTCCAAGCGGCCACGGCATTGCGACTCAACGCTCGTGTACGTAAGTGCCTGGTGCTGCCTCGCCGGCGGCATAGGCACGGTTGCCCAGGCGCGTCGGGGCCTTTTTCAGGTCGCCAGCGCGCTCGCCCAGCCAGGCCTGCCAGTACAGCCACCAGGAATCGGCATGCTTTTCGGCGTTTTCCTGCCAGGCCACCGGGTCACCGGGGCGGTCGGCGCCGGTCATGAAGCGGGCCTTGGGATTGCCAGGCGGGTTGAGGATGCTCTGGATGTGCCCGCTGTTGGACAGTACGAACTCGATCTTGCCGCCGAACAGGTGCGCCGAGCGGTAGCACGATTGCCACGGGGTGATGTGGTCGGAGGTGCCGGCGACACTGAAGATGTCGCACTGGACTTTTTTCAGGTCGATGGCGGTGCCGCACACTTCCAGGGCTCCCGGGCGAGTCAGCGGGTTGTTCTTGAACAGTTCGATCAGGTCGCCATGGAACGCGGCAGGCAAGCGTGTGGTGTCGTTGTTCCAGAACAGGATGTCGAACACCGGTGGCTCGTTGCCGAGCAGGTAGTTGTTGACCCAGTAGTTCCAGATCAGGTCGTTGGGGCGCATCCAGGCGAACACCTTGGCCATGTCGCTGCCCTCGAGCACGCCGGACTGATAGGAGTGGCGCTTGGCGGCTTCGAGCGTCTGTTCGTCGACGAACAGTGCGACCTCGGTGTCCAGCGTGGTGTCCAGCACGCTGACCAGCAGGGTCAGGGCATTGACCTTCTGTTCACCCAGCGCGGCATAGTGGCCGACCAGCGCTGTGCAGGTGATACCGCCGGAACAGGCGCCAAGCATGTTCAGGTCTTTGCTGCCGGTGATCGCCAGTACCGCATCGACCGCCTCCTTCAGGGCGTCGATGTACGTCGACAGGCCCCATTCGCGCTGGGCCTTGGTCGGGTTGCGCCAGCTGATGATGAAGGTCTGCTGCTGCGAGCGCAGGCAGAAGCGCGCCAGGCTCTTTTCCGGGCTCAGGTCGAAGACGTAGAACTTGTTGATCTGCGGCGGGACCACCAACAGCGGGCGGGTATGTACCTGCTCGGTGATGGGGTTGTGCTGGATCAACTCCAGCACATCGTTGCGGTAGACCACGGAGCCTTCGCTGGTGCCCAGGTTCTTGCCGACCTCGAACGCGTCCATGTTGACCTGGCTGGGCATGCCGCCGTTGTTGACCACATCCTTGGCCAGGTTGGACAGGCCGTCCAGAAGGCTCTTGCCGCCGGTTTCGAAGAAGCGTTTGATGGCCGCCGGGTTGGACAGGGTATTGGTCGGCGCCATGGCCTCGGTCAGCAGGTTGATGACGAACTGGCCGCGGGCGATGTCCTGAGGCGACAGGTCACTGTTGCCGACCCACTCCTGCAGCTCCTTGCGCCAGGCCAGGTAAGTCTGCAGGTAACGGCGGTAAAGCGGGTTCTTGCTCCAGGCCGGGTCCTGGAAGCGACGGTCGTCACCTTCCGGGGCGAGGCTGGACTTGCCCAGCAGCACGTTCTTCAGCTCCAGGCCGAAGTGCGCCACATGCTTGGCACTGTGCAGCGGCTGGCGCACGGCCTGACGCAGCACGGTACGCGCAGAGCTCAGCAGGTCCTTGCGGCGGATGCCGATGACCGGGTTCAGCCCCAGGGTGTTTTCCGAGGCCTGCCGCTGCAACTCATCGTTGTTCTTGTTACTCATCTACGACGCTCCGTTGTCCTGAGACGAGTACCGGATTGCTGTGGCGCACTGCACAGCGGACAGCCCGGTACTGCTACTCGGGTGACCAGTGATAAGGAACAGCGGTGCTGCGGGCCGGATGCTTTCGGCGATGAGCTGCGGGGGATTCTGCGTGTGAAGACAGCCTGCTTTCGCTCGCGACCTCTACATACCGGCCAGTGCCTGATTGCCTTCAAGGCGATGCAGGGAACTTGCCAGCTCCATTGGTTACCCGACTTTCATGTAATGCGCAAGACAACCCGTTCAAGAGTTGTCTGTAAGGCATTCAAACAGATGAGATTAGAAAATGCGCTCTAAAGCCTGGAAGGCTTGCGCTAGAGCATGAGTTTGACCACCGATTCCGCCGGGTCGCGGGACTTGCCGGCCTTGTGCAGCTCTTCGAGGTAGTCGGCCCACAGCTGTTCCTGGCGCAGGCACAGCTGTTCGAGGTATTCCCAGGTGAACAGGCCGCTGTCGTGACCGTCGTCGAAGGTCAATTTCAGTGCATATTGGCCGGCAGGTTCCAGGCCGATGAGGCCGACGTTGATCTTGCCGAACTGCAGGATGGGGTTGCCGTGGCCCTGAACCTCGGCGGAGGGGGAGTGCACCCGCAGGAATTCGGCGGGCAGCTGATAGACCTCGCCGGGGGCATAGGTAAGGCTGAGGGTCTTGGAGGCTTTGTGCAGGTTGATGGCGGTGGGCAGGCGGGCCATGGTGGGAATCTCTCGGGAGCTGGTGGTGCAAGCTTCGAGTGATTCAGGCCATTGTGCAAGGGGGCTGCTGCGCAGCCCTTTCGCGACACAAGGCCGCTCCTACAGAAGATCGCGGTCTCTTGTAGGAGCGGCCTTGTGTCGCGAAAGGGCCGCGAAGCGGCCCCTGCGGTCTTACAGGATGTAGCGTGACAGGTCTTCGTTCTGCGCCAGCTCACCGAGGTGGCCGTTCACGTATGCAGCATCGATGACAATCGGCGCTTCGTCGTGGCTGCTGGCCAGGTCGCCGGCACTGAACGACAGCTCTTCGAGCAGGCGCTCAAGCAGCGTGTGCAGGCGGCGGGCACCGATGTTCTCGGTCTTCTCGTTCACCTGATAGGCAATCTCGGCCAGGCGCTTGATGCCGTCGGCGGCGAAATCGATGTTCAGGCCTTCGGTCTTGAGCAATGCACTGTATTGCTCGGTCAGCGACGCGTGTGGCTCTTTCAGGATGCGCTCGAAGTCTTCCGGGGTCAGCGCCTTCAGTTCGACACGGATCGGCAGACGGCCCTGCAGCTCCGGTACCAGGTCGCTCGGCTTGCTCAGGTGGAACGCACCGGAAGCGATGAACAGGATGTGGTCGGTCTTGACCATGCCCAGCTTGGTGTTGACGGTGCAGCCTTCGATCAGTGGCAGCAGGTCGCGCTGCACGCCCTCACGGGAGACATCGGCACCGCCGACGTTGCCACGCTTGGCCACCTTGTCGATTTCGTCGATGAACACGATGCCGTGCTGCTCGACCGCTTCCAGAGCCTTGCCCTTGAGTTCTTCCTCGTTGACCAGGCGGCTGGCTTCTTCGTCGCGCACCATCTTCAGGGCGTCCTTGACCTTCAGCTTGCGGGTCTTGCGCTTGCCTTTGCCCATGTTGGCGAACAGGCTCTGCAGCTGGTTGGTCATCTCCTCCATGCCGGGCGGCGCGGCGATTTCCACGCCCATGTTCTCGGCCACTTCGATCTCGATTTCCTTGTCGTCCAGCTGGCCTTCACGCAGGCGTTTGCGGAACAGCTGGCGGGTGTTGGAATCGGTGCTGGTCTGCGCGGCTTCCTCGCTGAAGCTGCTGACCCGCGCCTGCGGCAGCAGGGCGTCAAGGATGCGGTCTTCGGCGGCGTCCTCGGCACGGTGGCGCACGCGAACGATTTCCTGCTCGCGCAGCATCTTCAGCGCGGCATCGGCCAGGTCACGGATGATCGACTCGACATCGCGACCGACATAGCCCACTTCAGTGAACTTGGTGGCCTCGACCTTGAGGAATGGTGCGTTGGCCAGCTTGGCCAGGCGGCGGGCGATTTCGGTCTTGCCCACGCCAGTAGGGCCGATCATCAGGATGTTCTTTGGGGTCACTTCGGCGCGCAGCTCGACCGGCAGCTGCATCCGCCGCCAGCGGTTGCGCAGGGCAATGGCGACAGCGCGCTTGGCGTCGTCCTGGCCAATGATGTGACGGTTGAGTTCGTGGACGATCTCGCGGGGGGTCATGGACATGATGAAAATGGTCCTCGAGCGGAGTAGGTCAGCGTGGAAAAGTTCCGCCATGAGCGGGACGCCAGAACAGCTGATTACTCGGCCAGGTCCTGCTCCTCGATGGTCAGGTTGTGGTTGGTGAACACGCAGATGTCACCGGCGATGTTCAGGGCAGTCTCGGTGATCTCCCGGGCCGACAGGTCGGTCTTGTTCAGCAGGGCGCGGGCTGCAGCCTGGGCGTAACCGCCACCGGAGCCCATGGCGATCAGGCCATCTTCCGGTTCGACCACATCACCATTGCCGGTGATGATCAGCGATGCATCCTTGTTGGCCACTGCCAGCATGGCTTCCAGGCGGCTGAGGGAGCGGTCGGTACGCCATTCCTTGGCCAGCTCGACGGCGGCACGCACCAGATGGCCGGAGTGTTTCTGCAGCTGGGCTTCGAAGCGCTCGAACAGGGTGAAGGCGTCGGCGGTGGCACCGGCGAAGCCGGCGATCACTTGGCCGTTGTACAGGCGACGGACTTTCTTGGCGTTGCCTTTCATCACGGTGTTGCCGAGGGATACCTGGCCGTCGCCGCCCATGACGACTTTGCCGTTACGGCGGACAGAAACGATGGTGGTCAAGGGGAGAGTCTCCACGCAGCGGGGCAAAATTGCCTGATGCAGACTCATATGGGGGCGGGGGGAAGGATTTCAACCGCGGGGGATGAATGGTCGCCGCACGCTCAAGGTCGAGCGCGATCAATGTGGGAGCGGCCTTGTGTCGCGAAAGGGTCGCAAAGCGGCCCCGGCAATCTATGCAAGATGCCGAGATCCTGGGGCCGCTACGCAGCCCTTTCGCGACGCAAGGCCGCTCCCACAGGGTTACTCAGGCCTCGTGGCAGACGTGCCCATCGACCAAGGTATAACGCACCGCAGCCGGCAGGCAGTGGCCGATGAACGGGCAGTTCTCGCCACGCGACAGCCATTGCTCACCGGCAATCGTCGAGGCCTTGGCGTCGAACAGCACCAGGTCGGCGGCGCTGCCGACTTTCAGCTCACCGGCCGGCAGGCGCATGGCCTTGGCCGGGCCGCTGCTCAAGCGGGCGAGCAGGGTCGGCAGGTCGAGCAGGCCGTCCTCGACCAGGGTCATGGCCAGCGGCAGCAGCAGTTCGACGCTGCTGATACCCGGCTCGGTGGCGCCGAACGGGGCCAGCTTGGCGTCGCGCTCGTGGGGCTGGTGGTGGCTGGAGATCGCCTGGATCACCCCCGATTTCACCGCCGCGCGCAGGCCGTCACGGTCGGCGGCGGTGCGCAATGGTGGCTGCACGTGGTACAGGCTGGAGAACTCACGCAGCGACTCGTCGGTAAGGATCAGCTGGTACAGCGCCACGTCGGCGGTCACCGGCAGGCCCAACTGCTGGGCCTGCTCGATCAGCCGTGCACCCCTGGCGCTGGTGATCTGGGTGAAGTGCGCACGCACGCCGGTCTGTTCCACCAGCAGCAGGTTGCGCGCCAAGGCTACGGTCTCGGCGGTCTCCGGGATGCCGGGCAGGCCGAGGAAGCTGGCCATGGCGCCTTCGTGGGCCAGGCCACCCTGGGCCAGGTCGCGGTCCTGTGAGTGGAACACCACGGTCAGGTCGAAAGTGGCGGCGTATTCCAGGGCACGGGCCAGGGTACGGTTGTTGGGGATTTCCTTCAGGCCGTTGCCGAAGGCCACGCAACCGGTGTCGCGCAGGGCAACCAGTTCGGCCAGTTGCTCGCCCTCCAGGCCCTTGGTCAGGGCGCCGATCGGGTAGACCTTGCTGTTGGCCGCTTCGCGGGCGCGGTCGAGGATCAGTTCGGCCACAGCCGAAGTATCCAGCACCGGCCTGGTCTGTGGTGGGCAGCACAGGCTGGTGACGCCACCGGCCACGGCGGCGTGGGTTTCACTGGCGATCGAGCCCTTGCGGCTGTAGCCCGGCTCGCGCAGCGAGACGCCGAGGTCGACCAGGCCGGGCGCGGCGATCAGGCCGCCAGCTTCGATCGTTCGGCTGGCGCTGAAGCCGGCCGGGGCGGCGCCGATTGCGGCGATGCGGCCGCCATCCAGGTGCAGGTCGGTGACCTGGTCCAGGCCGCTGACAGGGTCGATGACCCGGGCGCCAAGAATGCTGATGGTCACTGAGCGTTCTCCTGGTCGAATTGACGTTGCGCGTTCTGCCCGCTCATGGCCATGGACAGCACGGCCATGCGCACGGCGATGCCGTAGGTGACCTGGTTGAGAATCACCGAGTGTTTGCCGTCGGCCACCGCCGATTCGATCTCCACGCCGCGGTTGATCGGGCCCGGGTGCATGACGATGGCGTCGGGCTTGGCGCCGGCCAGGCGTGCGGTAGTGAGGCCGAACAGGCGGTAGAACTCGCCTTCACTAGGCAACAGGCCACCGGCCATGCGCTCGCGCTGCAGGCGCAGCATGATCACCACGTCGACGTCCTTGAGGCCTTCGGCAAGGTCGGTATAGACCTTCACGCCGTACTGCTCGATACCGACCGGGATCAGGGTTTTCGGGCCGATCACGCGGATGTCCGGGCAGCCCAGCGCCTTCAGCGCGAGCATGTCGGAGCGCGCCACGCGCGAGTGCAGGATGTCACCGACGATCGCCACCGAGAGGTTCTCGAAGCTGCCCTTGTGACGGCGGATGGTCAGCATGTCGAGCATGCCCTGGGTCGGGTGCGCGTGGCGACCGTCACCGCCGTTGATCACGGCGACGTCCGGGCACACGTGCTCGGCGATGAAGTGCGCGGCGCCGGAGTCGGAGTGACGCACGACGAACATGTCGGCAGCCATGGCTTCGAGGTTGCGCAGGGTGTCGAACAGGGTCTCGCCTTTGCTGGTCGAGGAGGTCGACACGTTCAGGCTGATCACGTCGGCCGACAGGCGCTGGGCGGCCAGTTCGAAGGTGGTGCGGGTACGGGTCGAGTTCTCGAAGAACACGTTGCACACGGTCTTGCCGCGCAGCAACGGGACCTTCTTCACGGCCCGGGCGCCGACTTCGAGGAACGAGTCGGCGGTGTCGAGTATCTCGGTCAGCAGTTCGCGGGGCAAACCGTCGAGCGAGAGGAAGTGGCGCAGCTGGCCCTGATCATTGAGCTGCAGCGGGCGCTTGGCGTCGATTGGCGTCATCGCGGGGGGACTCTTAAAGGGCAGAAGCGGTGGCGAGGTCCTGGCGCTCGAGGGCGAGCGGTGCGGGTCCGGTCAATTTTACCCGTTCATGGGCGGCCAGCGACAGGGTGGCGCCGAGTACATTGGGGCGGATCGGCAGTTCGCCGGCATCCAGGTCGAGCAGGCAGACCAGGGTGACACTGGCCGGGCGGCCATAATCGAACAATTCGTTGAGCGCGGCGCGGACGGTGCGGCCACTCATCAGCACGTCATCGATCAGCACCAGGTGCTGGCCTTCGACTTCGAATGGCAGCTCCGAGGGGCGCACCTGCGGGTGCAGGCCGTTCTGGCTGAAGTCATCGCGGTAGAACGACACGTCCAGGGTGCCGAGCGGGCTCTGGTCGGCCATTTCCGCCTGCAGGGCCTGGGCAACCCAGACGCCGCCGGTACGGATGCCGATGAAGCGCGGCTCGGTGATGTTGCGGCGGGCCAGATGGGCGCGAAGGTCGACAGCCATCTGCCGGATCAGGTCGGCGGGATTGGGTAGGCTCATTGCGTATCTCCTGGGGGGCGCCGAGGGCGTTGTGATTGCCCCGACGTAAACGCGGGAAAAATCAGGTATTGGCCTCCAGCCAGCCTTGCAGCAGCAGGGCGGCGGCGATGGCGTCGACCGGGTTGTCACGGTAGCTGCCGCGCTGGCCGCCACGGGCCATGCGCTCGCCCTTGGCCTCGAAGGTGGTCAGGCGTTCGTCGTGGGTGTGCACCGGCACGTTGAAGCGGCCATTGAGGCGGCGGGCGAACTTTTCCGCGCGCTCGCTCATTTCGCTGGGTGTGCCGTCCATGTTCAGCGGCAGGCCGACGACGATGGCATCGGGCTTCCACTCGCTGATGAGTTTTTCCACCTGGGCCCAGTCCGGCACGCCGTTCTGCGCCTTCAAGGTGCACAACTCACGCGCCTGGCCGGTTATCACCTGGCCGACGGCGACGCCGATCTGTTTGCTGCCGTAGTCGAATCCCAGCAGCAGGCGTAATTCGGCCATCAGGCGTGCCCCGCCTGGCTGGTCAGCAAGCTGAGGTTGATCCCCAGGCTGCGGGCGGCGGCCCCCAGGCGTTGCTCGCTGGCCATGGCGAAGAGGATGTCCGGGTCGAACGGGCAGTTGAGCCAGGCGTTGTCGGCCAGTTCCGCTTCCAGCTGGCCCGCTTCCCAGCCGGCATAACCCAGGGTGATCAGGCTTTGCTGTGGCCCTACGCCTTCGGCGATGGCGAACAGCACGTCCTGCGAAGTGGACAGCGACAGGCCCTGCAGTTCGACGGTGGCCTGGTAGCTGCATTCGCTGCTGTGCAGGACGAAGCCGCGGTCAGTCTGCACCGGGCCACCTTGGTAGATGGGCACGTGCAAGGTGCTGGCCGGAGGTACCTCGTTGGGGCGCAACTGCTCGAGAATGTCGGCCAGGTTCAGCTCCTGTGGTCGGTTGACCACCAGGCCCATGGCGCCATTGGCGTTGTGCTCGACGATGTACGTGAGGGTCTGGGCGAAGTTCGGATCGGCCATGTGCGGCATGGCGATCAGGAACTGATGCTTGAGGTAGCTCGGGGTGAGGGTTTTCATGGGGGATAGTGTGGCGCCAGGTGGCGAGGCTGACAAGGTGCGGATATGTGTCAGATGTGCCGGCCTCTTCGCGGGCTCGCCCGCTCCCACAGGATTACTACAAGCCCGGGAATTGTGAGAATCCTGTGGGAGCGGGCGTGCCCGCGAAAGGGCCGTCGGATCAGTTACTGGACAGGCGGTCGCCGCGGGCGAAGCGCCAGGTGCGGATGATCTCCAGCCGGTCGAACTCGGCCAGGTCGCCGGTAAACGGCGCGAAGGGCGCCGCCAACCGCACGATCCGCTGCGCCGCCTGGTCCAGCACCGGCTGCCCGGACGACTCCAGTACCAGCACCTCGTACAGCGAGCCATCGCGGTTGATCGAAACCATCATCCGCAAGTTGCCGTAGATCTGTTGCCGGCGTGCCTCGTCGGGGTAGTTGAGGTTACCCACCCGCTCGACCTTCTTGCGCCACTCTTCTTTGTACCAGGCGCCCTTGTCGCGCATGGTCGAAGCCGCATTGAGGCGGTGAATCTTCGGGCGCTTGGCGTACATCTGTTGTTCGTTGGACAGCTCCGCCTCAAGGCTGGCGATCTGACTCGACAATTGCGAGCTGTCGAAATCCGGGGTGGCCGCTGCCGGCTTGGGCTGCGGCTTGCTTTCCTTGGGCTTGGGCTCGACTTTCTGCGCTTTCGGCGCCTTGGTTGCCACGGCGGATTTCTCCGGCACGGGCGGTGGTGTTACTTCAGGCTTGGCGGCAGGCGGCGGGGTGACCTTGTTGATCTTGCTGTCCTGGAACGGCGCCAGCTCGGTGGTGGTCGGTACCGCTTTCTTTTCCAGGGTGCCGCTGCCCTGCTGATTGGCCTGGGCCTGGAAATCAGCCTTGTTCGGCGCCTTCTCGCTCTTGAAGGTGGCCAGGGTGATGTCCATGGTCTGGCGGATTTCGGCCGGTTTGACCACGGTAAAGCCCACGCCAAGGATCAGCGCCAGGTGCACCAGGGCAGCCACGAACAGGGTAAAGCCAAGCCGGTCCACCGGGCGAATGCGCGGTGGCAGCAGGTCGGAAGGGATGTCGGCAGGCAGCGTCATCAAGTATCCAGCAACCGCAAGGCGGGGCAGCAGCTCAGTCGAAAAGGACCGGCATCATACCCCACTCCGCGCATTTGCTCCGCGTCGGCGGTCAGCGCGCCTTGAGCTGGCGATCAATGGCATCCATCAGCTTGCCACCGATATCGGTGTTGTAGGCAGCGTCGATCTCGCGGATGCAGGTAGGGCTGGTGACGTTGATTTCGGTGAGCGAGTCGCCGATCACGTCCAGGCCGACGAACAGCAGGCCCTTTTCACGCAGGGTCGGGCCGACCTGGGCAGCAATCCAGCGGTCGCGCTCAGTCAGTGGGCGGGCTTCACCACGGCCACCGGCGGCCAGGTTGCCACGGGTTTCGCCGCTGGCCGGGATGCGTGCCAGGCAGTAGTCGACCGGTTCGCCGTCGATCATCAGGATGCGCTTGTCGCCGTCCACGATCTGCGGCAGGTATTCCTGGGCCATGATCTGCTGGGTACCGTGCTGGGTCAGCGTTTCCAGGATGACCGACAGGTTGGGGTCGTCCTTGCGGTGGCGGAATACCGATGCACCGCCCATGCCGTCCAGCGGCTTGAGGATCACGTCACCACGGCTTTCGGCGAACTCGCGCAGGATGTCGACGCGACGGCTGACCAGGGTCGGCGCCATGCACTGCGGGAACTGAGTGGCGAACAGCTTTTCGTTGCAGTCGCGCAGGCTCTGTGGGCGGTTGACCACCAGCACACCTTCGCGCTCGGCCTGCTCCAGCAAGTAGGTGCTGTAGACGAACTCCATGTCGAAGGGCGGATCCTTGCGCATCAGGATCACGTCCAGCTCGGCCAGGGCGCTGTCCTGTTCATCGCCCAGTTCGAACCAGCGCGCGGGGTCTGCGAAGACCTTCAGCGGGCGCATCTGCGCGCGGGCCTGGCCGGCACCCAGATAAAGGTCGCGCTGCTCCATGTAGAACAGCTCCCAGCCACGGGCCTGGGCGGCCAGCAGCATGGCCAGCGAGCTGTCCTTCTTGTAGGAGATGGACGCGATCGGGTCCATGACAATGCCGAGGCGAACGCTCATGGGGTGGTTCCTCTTGGCGGCCCGTGGCCGCGGTGAATCGAAAGAAAAGTGGCTCAGGGTGGCGCCGTGAACGCCGCGGGTCAAGGGGGTGGCAGATGGAACGGGCCCCCGGAGTGTGCTAAAAATGCCCTCAGCTTCAAGCGTCAAGCCATCCGTGGCTTGTCGCCCACCTAGTGCAGCGATGGTAGCGCGACTTATGGAACAGCCCCTGAAGGTGATGGTGATCGACGATTCCCGCACGATCCGCCGCACCGCGCAGATGTTGCTCGGCGAAGCGGGCTGCGAGGTAATCACCGCCAGTGACGGCTTCGATGCCCTGGCCAAGATCATCGATCACCAGCCACAGATCATCTTCGTCGACGTGCTGATGCCCCGTCTGGACGGTTATCAGACCTGTGCAGTGATCAAGCACAACAGTGCTTTCAGGGACATCCCGGTGATTCTCCTGTCGTCTCGCGATGGCCTGTTCGACAAGGCCCGCGGCCGGGTGGTCGGTTCCGACCAGTTCCTGACCAAACCATTCAGCAAGGAAGAACTGCTCGACGCAATCAGGGCCCATGTGCCCGGTTTCGCCGCGCCCGAACAACCCGCACCCTGATCACGCCGCGCTGGCGCGGCTTTCAATGTCCTGATGGGGAACAGCATGGCCCGAGTTCTGATTGTCGACGACTCGCCGACAGAGATGTACAAATTGACCGGATGGCTGGAAAAGCATGGTCACCAGGTGCTCAAGGCCAGCAACGGTGCCGACGGCGTGGCCCTGGCCCGCCAGGAAAAGCCCGATGCGGTGCTGATGGACATCGTCATGCCCGGCATGAACGGTTTCCAGGCCACCCGCCAGTTGAGCAAGGACCCTGAAACCCGCGCCATTCCCGTGGTGGTGGTGACCACCAAGGACCAGGAGACCGACCGTATCTGGGCCACGCGCCAGGGCGCCCGCGACTTTCTGACCAAGCCGGTGGAAGAGGACGCGCTGATCGCCAAGCTCGAAGAAGTACTGGGCGCTTGACCACCCGCCCACAGGGCGCGTCGCTGACCGCCTTCGAGCTGTTGCTGGACATCGACCGGCGCTGCCGCCTGCTGGTGGCCGACCAGCCGCCGCAGGACACGCGCCTGCAGCAATGGAGCGGCATCGGTTTTCGCGTCGCCGGGCAGTGGTTCGTCGCCCCCATGGGCGAGGTCGCCGAGGTGCTGCGCGAGCCACGCAGCAGCCGCGTGCCAGGCGTGCAGCCTTGGGTGTGCGGGGTGGCCAACCTGCGCGGCCGGTTGTTGCCGGTGATGGACCTGAGCAGTTTCTTCGGCCTTGGCCCCGCTGCGCCAGGCAAGCAGCGACGGGTGCTGGTGCTGGACCATGACGACCTGTTCGTCGGCTTGCTGGTCGATGAGGTGCTGGGGCTGCAACATTTCGCCCTGAGCAGCCTGGACCTGTCGCCCCCGCAACCATTGCTGCGGGCTGCTGCCCGCTTCGTGCAGGGGCACTTTCCGCGTGAACGCAACTGGGCGATCTTCAGCCCCTTCGCCCTGGCCCAGGCGCCGGGCTTTCTTGACGTGGCGCTATAGGACTTTCGAACGTGAACAAGCCGGCCACACCCGTCGCCTCCGTCAGCATGACCCCTCGCACGCGCAGCATCGTGCAGATCACCGTGCTGTTCGTGATCCTGATTCTGTCGATCATTCTGCTGTTCGCCAACTTCGCCTACCTCAACACCCAGGCCAATCACGACAAGCAGTACATCGGCCATGCCGGCGAACTGCGGGTGTTGTCCCAGCGTATCGCCAAGAATGCCACCGAGGCCGCGGCGGGCAAGGCCCTGGCCTTCAAGCTGCTGTCGGATGCGCGCAACGACTTCGAGCGGCGCTGGAGCTACCTGCGCGAAGGTGACAAGTCCACCGGCCTGCCAGCGGCGCCGCCTGCAGTGCGCGATGAAATGGAAGCGGTGCGCCAGGACTGGGAAAACCTGCGCAAGAACACCGACACCATTCTGGCCAGCGAACAGACCGTGCTGTCGTTGCATCAGGTGGCGGCGACCCTCGCCGAAACCGTACCGCAATTACAGGTCGAGTATGAAAAGGTGGTCGAGATCCTGCTGCAAAGTGGTGCCCCGGCCAATCAGGTCGTGGTAGCCCAGCGCCAGCTGCTGCTGGCAGAGCGTATCCTTGGGTCGGTCAATACCGTTTTGGCTGGCGATGACACCGCGGCGCAGGCCGCCGATACCTTCGGCCGCGATGCCAGCCGCTTCGGCCAGGTGCTCGAGGGCATGCTCGGCGGCAACCCGGCGATCCAGGTGACCCGCGTCGAGGACGCCGACGCCCGCGCGCGCCTGGCGGAAATCGCCGAGCTGTTCCAGTTCGTGGCAGGGTCTGTCGATGAAATCCTCGAAACCTCGCCCGAGCTGTTCCGCGTGCGCGAAGCGGCGGGCAACATCTTCAGCCTGTCGCAAACCTTGCTCGATGAGGCCTCGCACCTGGCCAACGGCTTCGAAAACCTTGCCAGCGGCCGCACCTTGGATACCGTCGGCGGTTATGCGTTGGGCCTGCTGGCGCTGGCGTCGATCATCCTGATCGGCTTGGTGATGGTCCGCACCACCCACCGCCAGTTGCAGGAAACCGCGGAAAAGAACGAACGTAACCAGCAGGCGATCATGCGCCTGCTCGATGAAATCGAAGAGCTGGCCGATGGCGACCTGACCGTCACCGTGTCGGTGACCGAAGACTTCACTGGCGCCATCGCCGACTCGATCAACTACTCGGTCGACCAGCTGCGCGACCTGGTGGCCACCATCAACCACAGCGCCGAGCAAGTCGCGGCTGCCGTGCAGGACACGCAGAACACCGCGCGCCAACTGGCCAAGGCCTCGGAGCACCAGGCCGAGCAGATCAGCGAGGCGTCCGAGGCGGTCGGCGATATGGTCGAGTCGATCGACCGGGTTTCCGCCCACGCCTATGAGTCGGCCAAGGTCGCCGAGCGCTCGGTGGCGATCGCCAACAAGGGCAACGAAGTGGTGCATAACACCATCAATGGCATGGACAACATCCGCGAGCAGATCCAGGACACCGCCAAACGGATCAAGCGCCTGGGCGAATCCTCCCAGGAAATCGGCGACATCGTCAGCCTGATCGACGACATTGCCGACCAGACCAACATCCTTGCCCTCAATGCCGCGATTCAGGCCTCGCTGGCAGGCGAGGCCGGTCGCGGCTTTGCCGTGGTCGCCGACGAGGTGCAGCGCCTGGCCGAGCGCTCGTCCTCGGCAACCCGGCAGATCGAAGCGCTGGTGCGGACCATCCAGGCGGACACCAACGAGGCCGTCATCTCCATGGAGCAGACCACCGCCGAGGTGGTGCGCGGTGCGCGGCTGGCCCAGGATGCCGGCGTGGCACTGGCCGAGATCGAGGGCGTATCGCAGAACCTTGCCGAGCTTATCCACAGCATCTCTGATGCAGCACAGCTGCAGACCTCTTCCGCAGGGCAGATTTCCCACACCATGGCGGTGATCCAGCAGATCACCGCGCAGACGTCCGCCGGCTCCAGCGCCACCGCCGACAGCATCCGCCACTTGGCGCGGATGGCCAGCGAAATGCGCCGCTCGGTCTCCGGTTTCACCCTGCCGGCGCCCGCCGAGCGAAGCTGAGGACCAGCCATGGCTTCTGCCGTCGTAAGCCCTGAACGCCACGATACCGTGGCCCTGGCCTGGACCCGGGCCGCCATCCTCGATTGCCTGGGCCAGGCCCGTCAGGCCCTGGAACGCTTTGCCGGCGAGACCGACGACTTGTCGATGCTGGCCTTCGTCGTGGATAACCTGCATCAGGTGCACGGCTGCCTGCGCATGCTCGAGCTGCGCGGTGCCGCCCGCCTGGCCGAAGAGCTGGAATTGCTGGCCAAGGCTTTGGCCGAGGGGCAGTTAAGCCCCCGCGGCGACTGCCTGGGGCCGCTGTTCCGCGGCCTGGAGCAGTTGCCGTCCTATCTGGAGCGGTTGCGCGGAGCGCGCCATGACCTGCCACTGGTGATGCTGCCGCTGCTCAATCAACTGCGCGCCTGCCGCGGCGTCGAGCCGTTGGCCCAGGCCAGCCTGATCAGCGGTGCCGCGCAGCGCTTTGCCGGCTCCGATGACCTGGCCAACCTCGACTTGTCCTTGGGCAACTGGCGGGAGCAGATGCAGGCCGGGCCGGGGCGTGACGCCTTGCGCTCGGTGATCAGCGCCCTGTGCGACGACCTGATGCGGATCAAGGAGCGCCTGGACCAGTTCGTGCGCGGCGACCGCCAGCACAGCGAGGACCTGGACGCACTGCTCGCACCGTTGCGCCATGTGGCCGACACCCTGGCAGTGCTGGGGTTCCAGCAGCCACGCCGGGTCATCATCGACCAGGTGCTGGCGCTGCAGGCCCTGGCCCAGGGGGAGCGCGTGGTGGACGACGCGGTATTGATGGATGTGGCCGGTGCGCTGCTGTATGTGGAGGCCACGCTCAACGGCATGGTCCTGCCGCTGGAGGAGGGCGGGCAGGGCGGCCTGCCCGGCTCGGACCTGGCCGAGATTCGCCAGCTGGTGCTGAACGAGTCACTGTCGGTGTTGCAGCAGGCCAAGGACCTGATCGGCGATTGCCTGGAATCTGGCTGGCCCCGTCAGCGCCTGCAGCCTCTGCCGGGGCTGTTGCAGCAAGTGCGTGGCGCGTTGGCGATGCTCATGCTGCCGGCGGCCGCCGAAGTGTTTGCCGGCTGTGCGGGCTATGTGCAGGGCTGGCTGCAGCACCTGGAGGAGGAGCCGCCTGCGGACGAGCTGACCCACCTGGCCGAGGCCCTAAGCGCCGCCGAGTGCTACCTGCAATGGCGGGTCGCCGACGCGCTGGCCGATGCTCAGCCGTTTCTCGACATGGCCCGCGCCAGCCTGACGGCGCTGGGCGTGCAGTGCACCCATGCGGGCCCGTCCGAGGCGCAGGATGGCAGCGATGGCATCGATGACGAATTGCGCGAAGTGTTCCTCGAGGAGGCCGGCGAATTGCTACCGGAGATCGAGCGACACTGGTTGCGCTGGCGCGCCGACAACAGCCTGCGCGACGCGTTGATCGAGGTACGCCGTGACCTGCATACGCTCAAGGGCAGCGGGCGCATGGTGCATGCCGAGGCGGTAGCGGAGCTGGCCTGGGGCGGTGAACACCTGCTCAACCGGGTGCTGGAGGGGCGCATCGCCCTGACCCCGGAAGGCGCAGTAGCGCTGCAGCAGGTGTTCGTCCATCTGCCGGACCTGCTGGCCGACTTTGCGGCTGGCCAGTTGCCGCAATTGAGCGAAATCGAACAGTTGGCGAGCCACCTGCACGCCTTGGCCGAGAACGATACCCCGGCCAGCGCCGACATCGATGGCCTCGACCCGCAACTACTGGATATCTTCCGCAACGAGGCGCAAGGCCACCTGGCCAGCCTGGAAGGCTTTCTGCAGGGCGCCGACGGCCAGGGCAGCGAAGTCAGCGACAGCCTGCAGCGCGCCTTGCACACGCTCAAGGGCAGCGCTGCCATGGCCGGGGTCATGCCGATCGCCGAGTTGGCCACTGCCTTCGACCGCCTGGTACGTGAGTACCGGGGCCACCAGCTGCCGTTGCAGGCAGCGGAGATGCAGTGGCTGCACACCGCCCATGGCCTGTTCCTGCAGGGCCTGGCGCAGCTCGGCAGTACCCCTTTGGCGACCATCCCGGGGGCGGCGCAGCTGATCGAGCAGGTCGGCGAGGCGGTGGACCTGCGCCTGGCCAGCCTGCATGCCGAGCCTCAACATACACGCAGTGGCAAGCGCGACCCACAGCTGATCGCCAGTTTCCTGGCCCAGGCCATGGACATCCTGCTGGACGCCGAGTCGCTGCTGTTGCGTTGGCAACAGCAGCCCGGGCAGCGCGAACCGCTGGAGACCTTGCTCGATGAGCTGACCAGCCTTGGCCACGCCGCGCACCTTGCCGACCTGTGGCAGATGGATGCCATCTGCGAGGCACTGCTCGATCTCTACGGCGCGGTGGAGGAGGGCAGCCTGGGCGCCAGCCCGCGCTTTTTCGCCGTTGCCCTGCAAGCCCATGAAGCCCTGCTGGACATGCTCGACGAAGTGGCCGCCGGGCAGGCGCTCAGCCCACGGCCTGACTGTATCGACGCCCTGCGCGACGTGTTGGAGGGGGCGCTGGCGGCCGATGCCACCGGCTTGGTAAGCGCTGATGCGGTTACGCCGCTTGCTGGCGCGCTGGAGCACGAAGAGGATGCTGACAGCCCAGGCGACAAGGAGCTGCTCGAGGTGTTCCTCGAAGAAAGCTCGGACATCGTCGAAAGCGCCGCCGCAGCCCTGGCGCGCTGGCAGGCCGACCCGCGCAGCGGCGTCGAGGTGGAGAACCTGCTGCGTGATCTGCACACCCTCAAGGGTGGCGCGCGCATGGTCGAGATCAGCGCCATCGGCGATCTGGCCCATGAGCTGGAATTCCTTTACGAGCTGCTCGCCGCCGGGCGCCTGCCGCCGAGCTCGGCGTTGTTCGCACTGCTGCAGAACTGCCATGACCGCCTGGCGCATATGCTCGACGCCGTGCGCCTGGGCCAGCCGCTGCACACGGCTACCGCGCTGATCGACTACATTCGTAACTTCAGCAGTGCCGCACTGACCGACAGCGCGGCCAGCCAGGCCACGGCGGACACCGCACCCGCCGAAATACCGGTGGCGGCACCGGAGCGGGCGCCGGGTGACATGGTCAAGGTCGACGCCGAGCTGCTCGACGACCTGGGTAACCTGGCCGGCGAGCATTCGGTCATTCGCGGCCGTATCGAACAGCAAGTCAACGATGCCCAGTTCGCCCTCAACGAGATGGAAACCACCCTGGAGCGCATGCGCGACCAGCTGCTGCGCCTGGACATCGAGACCCAGGGGCGGATCAGCAGCCGCCAGGCGTTCGA
This sequence comes from Pseudomonas sp. 382, assembly GCF_002759075.1. Classification (NCBI taxonomy): domain Bacteria; kingdom Pseudomonadati; phylum Pseudomonadota; class Gammaproteobacteria; order Pseudomonadales; family Pseudomonadaceae; genus Pseudomonas; species Pseudomonas sp. 382. The sequence goes on along the minus strand of NZ_PEMX01000033.1, from coordinate 2,293 downwards.
GGGAGACGCCTACGAAGATTTCGACCCGCTGGAGATGGACCGCCATTCGCAACTGCAGCAGCTGTCGCGGGCCCTGTTCGAGTCGGCCTCCGACCTGCTCGACCTCAAGGAAACCCTTGCCCAGCGTGCCCAGGAGGCCTACAGCCTGCTGCAACAACAGGCCCGGGTGAACAGCCAGTTGCAGGAAGGCCTGACCGCGACCCTGATGGTCCCGTTCGAGCGCCTGGTGCCGCGCTTGCAGCGGGTCGTGCGCCAGGTGGCCAGCGAGCTGGGCAAGCAGGTCGAACTGGTGGTCGGCAATGCCGAGGGTGAACTGGACCGCAGTGTGCTGGAACGGATGGTCGCGCCACTGGAGCACATGCTGCGCAATGCAGTCGACCATGGCCTGGAAGCGCGCGAGATACGCCTGGCCGCGGGCAAGCCGGAGCAGGGCACCATTCACCTGAACTTGCTGCATGAAGGCGCAGACATCGTCATCGAAATGACCGACGACGGCGCCGGCGTGCCGCTGGAGGCGGTCCGGCGCAAGGCAATCAAGCGCGGCCTGCTGGACCCGCAGGCGCACCTGAGCGATCACGAGATCCTGCAGTTCATCCTGCGCCCGGGCTTTTCCACGGCGGAGAAGATCACCCAGATTTCCGGGCGCGGCCTGGGCATGGACGTGGTCCACGAAGAGGTCAAGCAACTGGGCGGCTCGATGAGCATCGAGTCGGCACAGGGCAAGGGCGCACGGTTCCTGATCCGCTTGCCGTTCACCGTGTCGATCAACCGGGCCTTGATGGTGCACCTGGGCGAGGAGCAGTACGCCATACCGCTCAACACCATCGAAGGCATCGTGCGCGTACCACCGGCCGAACTGGCCACCTGTTATCAGCTGGACGCCCCGCGTTATGTGTATGGCGGCCACGAGTACGAGTTGCGTTACCTCGGCGAGCTGCTGCAGGGGCTGCCGCGCCCGGTGCTGCTGGGGCAGAGCGTGCCGCTGCCGGTGTTGCTGCTGCATTCCCAGGAGCAGTCGTTCGCCATCCAGGTAGATAGCCTGTCGCCGAGCCGTGAGATCGTGGTCAAGAGCCTTGGCCCGCAGTTCGCCGCCGTGACGGGTTTGTCGGGGGCGACCTTGCTCGGTGATGGCCGCGTGGTACTGATCCTCGACCTGCTGGGCCAGCTGCGTGGCCAGCAGCGGCGGCTGGCGCGTCTGCCGGGTGGCAGCGGGGTGCAGCGCACCTTGTTCGGCCCGGCACCCCGGCGGGCCACGCTGGTGATGGTGGTGGATGACTCGGTCACCGTGCGCAAGGTCACCAGCCGCCTGCTGGAGCGCCATGGCATGAGCGTGATGACGGCCAAGGATGGTGTCGATGCCATGGCCCTGCTGGAAGAGCACCGCCCCGATGTGCTGTTGCTGGACATCGAGATGCCGCGCATGGATGGTTTCGAAGTGGCCACCCGCATTCGCCGCGACGAGCGTCTGAAAGACCTGCCGATCATCATGATCACCTCGCGCACCGGGCAAAAGCACCGCGACCGGGCCATGGCCATCGGCGTCAACGATTACCTGGGCAAACCCTATCAGGAGTCGGTGCTGCTGCAGAGCATCGCCCACTGGAGCCAGACCCATGCTTGAACTGATTGCAGGGCAACGCAGCAGCCTCACAGGCCTGCTGCTGCCGCTGGGCGACCGTACGCTGGTATTGCCCAATGTCGCTGTGGTCGAACTGATCGGCCAACGCAACCTGGTGTGCGAACCGGGAGACCCGGCTTGGCACCTGGGGTGGATCGACTGGCGACAGCAGCATCTGCCGTTGATCGGTTTCGAGGCCGCCTGCGGCGGTGAGACGCCCTGTGGCGAGCGGGCGCGGATCGTAGTGCTGAATGCGCTCGGGGACACCGGCTTGCGCTACCTGGCAGTGCTGCTGCAGGACATTCCGCGCTCGTGCAAACTCGACAGCCAGCTCAACTATGTGGATGTGCCGCTGGGCAGCCTGGAGCTGGCCGCGGTGCAGGTAGGCGAGCAAGTGGCGCGTGTGCCGGACCTGGTCGGGCTGGAAAGGCTGGTGCGTGACGCTGAACTGCAACCTGTGCTTGGGTAGGATGTTCGGGCTCATGGCCCTTTCGCGGGTAAACCCGCTCCCACAGGTACTGCACTGCCCTTGAGACGTGTGCGATCCCTGTGGGAGATTCTATGGTTTTCAGCAAGCCAGTTTCCCGCCTTTGGTGACGTATTCGTCCTGATTTTTCATCAGGGCGAATGCCACCCGCGCGAGCTTTCTTGCCAGGATTACCAGAGCTTGGGTTG
>NZ_PEMX01000032.1:0-71389 GCF_002759075.1 Pseudomonas sp. 382 | reverse complement strand
TCAAGCTCTGGTAATCCTGGCTAGAAAGCTCGCGCGGGTGGCATTCGCCCTGATGAAAAATCAGGACGAATACGTCACCAAAGGTGGGAAACTGGCTTGCTGAAAACCATAGAATCTCCCACAGGTACAGCGCAGGTTTCGAATCTTGCGCCGTACCTGTGGGAGCGGGCGTGCCCGCGAATGGTCTCCAGTCAGACGCGGAACTGGCTGACCAGCATCTGCAGATGACCGCCCAGGCGCGCCAGCTCGACGCTGGACGCTGCGGTCTCATCACTGGCTGCCGCGGTCTGTTCCGACACATCGCGCACATTCAGGATGCTGCGGCTGATCTCTTCTGCCACCGCGCTCTGCTGCTCGGCCGCCGCTGCGATCTGCTGGTTCATCGACTGGATGCTCGACACCGTGCCGGTGATGTTCTCCAGCGACGCACCTGCCTTTCGCGCCAGCTCGACACTGCTGTCGGTCAGGGTGCGGCTGCCCTGCATGGCATTGGCCACCTGCTGGGTGCCGTGCTGCAGGCTGGCCACCAACTCCTCGATCTCTTCGGTGGACTTCTGCGTGCGCTGGGCCAGGCCACGCACTTCGTCGGCGACCACGGCGAAACCACGGCCGGCTTCACCGGCTCGGGCCGCTTCGATCGCGGCGTTGAGCGCCAGCAGGTTGGTCTGCTCGGCCACCGACTTGATCACGTCCATCACGCTGCCGATCTTCTGGCTTTCCTGTTGCAGCAGGTTCATGGCCTCGGTGGAGCGGTGCACTTCTTCGGCCAGGCGTTCGATCTGGCTGATCGCCTCGCCGACCACGCGGTCACCGGCACGCGCTTCGTCATCGGCGCCAGTCGCGGCATGGGAAGCCTGCTCGGCGTTGCGCGCCACTTCTTGAACGGTGGCGGCCATTTCGTGCATGGCGGTGGCGACCTGGTCGGTCTCGACCTTCTGGCTGTTGGCACCGGCGCTGGTCTGCTCGGTCACCGCCGACAACTCTTCGGCGGCGCTGGCAATCTGAGTGACGCCGTCACGGATGCCGCTGATCAGTTCGCGCAGGGTCGTCCCCATGCGCGCAATGCCTTGTTGCAGCACGCCGATTTCATCGCGACGGGTAACGCGCAGGTCGTGGGTCAGGTCGCCACTGGCAATGCGTTCCACGGCTTGCAGGGTATCGCGCAGCGGGCGGGTGATCTGGCGAGTGATGACCACTGCAGCAATGACGCCAGCCAGCAGCGCCAGCAGCGTGGCGATGGTCTGCAGGCTGCGGGCCTGGGTGCTTTCTGCGTCGCGACGCTCCAGCTGGATGTTGTACAGCGCGTCGCTGCGCTTGACGATATCGGCGCCTTGCACGGTCATCTCGGCGCGGGCAACGGTGATGTCGGCAACCGCATCGCGGAACTGGCGCACGGCATCGCGGTAGGCCTGCACCGATTGCTCGAACTGCTGGACACGGGCGGCTTCAGCTGGCAACTGGCGCTTGAGGTTGTCGATATCGGCCAGGGCGCCTTCCAGCTGGCGCAGGGCGGTCTGCTCGTTGGCGGCACTGTTGTCGGCAATGTAACCGCGCACGTCGATACGCACCTGCAGCAGTTGCTGGCGCGCCTTGCTGATCAGTTGGTACTGGGCCAGGCGCACACTGTCTGGCTCGGGGCGGGACATGACGTCCTGGCTGAGGACTTCCATGGCCTCATCGGCCCTTGCCGCCGACACGTTCATTGCATCACGGGCGGCCAGCGAACTTTTGTAGCCGGCGCGCATCTTGTTCAGCGATACCTTGTACTCGCTGATGGTCTGCCCCAGCTCCTTGAGCAGCACGACGTTGGCCGGGCTGGTGAAGGTGGTGACCAGGTATTGCTGCTGCTTGCTGAAGGCGTCGAGCTTGGCCTGGGTGTTGGCAGCGGCGGCGTCATCGCCATTGGCGATCATGTACTGCAGACGCGCGATGCGCAGGTCGGTCAGATCCTTGTTGAGCTGACCGATGTCACCCATCCAGTTGCTGCGGTCAATCAGGCTGCCCAGGCTGGTCCAGCCGGTCAGGGCCAGCAGGCCGGTTAGAACCAGCACCAGGCCGAAGCCCAGGCCGAGTTTGAGGTTGACGCTGATGTTGGCAAACCAGCTGTTCATGCACGCTCTCCAGAAAATTCATTCGCTCACTTGATCATCAATCGCAGGGCGTTGTTGTTCTGGGGCCCGCTGATTCGTGCAGGTGTTATCGGCACGGCACAGCGAAAGCTGAATCGCTTTTTCAGCTGATTTGCAAGATAGAGAAAACGTTTGCCTTTTGGAGATCGCTGAGGGCCGCAAAGCGGCCCCCCAGGCTCTCAAAGGCTACGCGCGCCGAAAGTATCGCAGCTGTTCACATTCCCTTGGGCAAACCCGGCCTTGAACCAGCGCACCCGCTGCGCCGAGGTGCCATGGGTGAAGGAGTCGGGCACCACGCGCCCCTGACCTTGCTGTTGCAGCCGGTCATCACCAATGGCATTGGCGGCATTCAGCGCCTCTTCAACATCACCCGGCTCCAGCCAGTTCAGCCGCTTCTGCGCCTGATACGCCCAAACGCCGGCCAGGCAGTCGGCCTGCAGTTCCTGGCGCACCAGCAGGCCATTGTCGCCTTCCAGGCGCTGGCCACTGCGCCGCGCGGCATCGACCTTGGCCGACACCCCGAGCAGGGTCTGCACGTGGTGGCCGATCTCGTGGGCGATCACGTAGGCCTGGGCGAAGTCGCCGGCCGCCGCGAAGCGGGTTTCCATTTCACGGAAGAACGACATGTCCAGGTAGACCCGCTGATCCGCCGGGCAGTAGAACGGCCCGACTGCCGCAGACGCAAAACCGCAGGCCGAATTGACCTGGCCGCTGAACAACACCAGCTTGGGATCACGGTACTGCTTGCCCGCTTGGGCGAACAGGGCCTTCCAGGTGTCTTCCGTATCGCCCAGGATCGAGGCGACGAACTGCGCCTGTTCGTCATTGGCCGGCGGTGCCTTGCCGCCAGCGCCACTGGGGGCTGCTTGCTGTTGCTGTTGTTCCATCTGCCCGGCGAGCTGGCCAAGAATCTGCAGCGGGTCCTGGCCGGTCAGCCAGCCGATGCCGACAATCAGCAGCACAGCGCCAAGCCCCAGCCCCTTGCCGCCGCCAAAGCGCATGCCGCCGCCGCCACCTTCGCCGCGAGCATCGACCACGTTGTCGCTGCGCCGGCCTTTTCGCCATTCCATGAAGAGCTCTCCAGAGCGTGAAACATGGGGATAAAGATTAGATCACCACAGCCAAAGCCACTAATACATAACCGTTTGGTTATGTAATTGGCGGGTGATTTCATTATCCATCCCTCGCTACCTGCCTGAAACTGCAAGTCCGCCTGCCGTGTACAGGCGTTTTCATAATTCCAAGAGAGGAATCCGGCATGCCTGCCCAGGACAACAGCCGCTTCGTGATCCGTGATCGCAACTGGCACCCCAAGGCCCTGACGCCCGACTACAAGACTTCCGTTGCCCGCTCGCCGCGCCAGGCACTGGTCAGCATCCCACAGTCGATCAGCGAAACCACCGGCCCGGACTTTTCCCACCTGGGCTTCGGTGCCCACGACCATGACCTGCTGCTGAACTTCAACAACGGTGGCTTGCCGATCGGCGAGCGCATCATCGTTGCCGGCCGCGTCGTCGACCAGTACGGCAAGCCTGTGCCGAACACCCTGGTGGAGATGTGGCAAGCCAACGCCGGTGGCCGCTATCGCCACAAGAACGACCGTTACCTGGCGCCGCTGGACCCGAATTTCGGTGGCGTCGGCCGTTGCCTGACCGACCGCGACGGCTACTACAGCTTCCGCACCATCAAGCCGGGCCCGTACCCTTGGCGCAACGGGCCGAATGACTGGCGCCCGGCGCACATCCATTTCGGCATCAGCGGCCCGTCGATCGCCACCAAGCTGATCACCCAGCTGTATTTCGAAGGTGATCCGCTGATCCCGATGTGCCCGATCGTCAAGTCGATCGCCAACCCTGAAGCCGTCCAGCAGTTGATCGCCAAGCTCGACATGAGCAACGCCAACCCGATGGACTGCCTGGCGTACCGCTTCGATATCGTGCTGCGTGGCCAGCGCAAGACCCACTTCGAAAACTGCTGAGGACCCCGCCATGCCAATCGAACTGCTGCCGGAAACCCCATCGCAGACTGCCGGCCCCTACGTGCACATCGGCCTGGCCCTGGAAGCGGCCGGCAACCCGACCCGCGACCAGGAAATCTGGAACCGCCTGGCCAAGCCGGACGCTCCGGGCGAGCACATCGTGCTGATCGGTCATGTGTATGACGGCAACGGCCACCTGGTGCGTGATTCGTTCCTGGAACTGTGGCAGGCCGACGCCAACGGTCAGTATCAGGATGCCTATAACCTGGAAAACGCCTTCAACAGCTTCGGCCGCACCGCCACCACCTTCGATGCCGGTGAGTGGACCGTGCATACGGTCAAGCCGGGTGTGGTGAACAATGCTGCAGGCGTGCCAATGGCGCCGCATATCAACATCAGCCTGTTCGCCCGGGGGATCAACATCCATCTGCACACGCGGCTGTACTTCGACGACGAGGCCGAGGCCAATGCCAAATGCCCGGTGCTCAACCTGATCGAGCAGCCGCAACGTCGTGAGACCTTGATTGCCAAGCGTTGCGAGGTGGACGGGAAAACGGCGTATCGCTTCGATATCCGCATTCAGGGAGAAGGGGAGACGGTGTTCTTCGACTTCTGAGTCAAAGTTCGGGGCCGCTGTGCGGCCCTTCGCGGGCAAGCCCGCTCCCACAGGTGTCGCGCAAGCATCAAGGTGGATGCTATCCATGTGGAAGCGGGCTTGCCCGCGAACGCTCTAGCGCCGAACCAGCAGGACGCCACTCCCACAGGTGTCGCGCAAGCATCAAGGTGGATGCTATCCATGTGGAAGCGGGCTTGCCCGCGAACGCTCTAGCGCCGAACCAGCAGGACGCCACTCCCACAGCTGTCGCGCAAGCATCAAGGTGGATGCTATCCATGTGGGAGCGGGCTTGCCCGCGAATGCTCTAGCGCCGAACCAGCAGGACGCCACTTTCCATGTGGTGCGTATACGGGAACTGGTCGAACAACGCACAACGCTCGATGCGGTGTGTGTCGTGCAACTGGGCAATGTTCGCCGCCAGGGTCTCGGGGTTGCACGAGATGTACAGGATTCGCTCGAAACGCCGGGTCAGCTCGCAAGTGTCCGGGTCCATCCCAGCACGGGGCGGGTCGACGAACACGGTGCCGAACTCATAGCTCTTCAGGTCGATTCCTTCCAGCCGGCGGAACGGCCGTACTTCGTTCAGTGCCTGGGTCAGCTCTTCCGCCGACAGGCGCACCAGCCGCACGTTATCCACAGCGTTTTCAGCGAGGTTGCTCAGCGCGGCATTGACTGAAGTCTTGCTGATCTCGGTGGCCAGCACCTGGCGCACGCGGGTGGCCAGCGGCAGGGTAAAGTTGCCGTTGCCGCAATACAGCTCCAGCAAGTCGTCTTCACGTTGGCCGATGGCCTCGAACGCCCAGCTCAGCATCTTCTGGTTCACCGCGCCGTTGGGCTGGGTGAACGCGCCTTCCGGCTGGCGGTAGCTGAAAACGCGACCGGCAACATCAAGTTTTTCCACCGCATAGTCGCGGCCAATCACCAGGCGTTTGCCCTTCGAACGGCCGATCACGCTCACGCCGAGGTCTTCGGCCAACTGCCGGGCAGCCACTTCCCAGGCCTCGTCCAGCGGGCGGTGGTAGCACAGCGTGACCATGGCATCGCCGGCCAGCGTGGTGAGGAACTCTACCTGGAACAAGCGATTGCCCAGTGCCTCGCTGGCCTGCCAGGCGGCCTTCAGGCGCGGCATCAGCTCATTGATGCGCTGGCTGGCGATGGGGAAGTCGTCGATCAGGATCGCCTTGTGCTTGTCGCCAGGGGCGAACATCGCATAGTGGCGCTGGCCATCTTCGCGCCACAGGCGGAACTCGGCGCGCAGGCGGTAGTGCTCGCGCGGCGAGTCGAAAACGGCCGGTTCCGGCGCGCCGAAGGGCGCCAGCAGCTCGCGCAGGCGGGCGACTTTGCCCTCGAGCTGGGTGGCGTAGGCGGAGGGGTCGAAGACAGCACTCATGCGTTGAACCAGCCCAGCTTGATGACGAACAGGATGGAAAGGATCACCAGGGCCGGGTTCAGGTCGCGGTGGCGGCCGGAGATCAGCTTGACGGCGGTCCAGGAAATGAAACCGAAGGCGATGCCGTTGGCGATCGAGTAGGTCAGTGGCATGGCCAGGGCGGTCACGACCACGGGGGCGGCCTCGGTGATGTCGTCCCAATTGATTTCTGCCAGGCCCGAAGCCATCAGCACGGCGACGAACAACAGCGCCGGTGCCGTGGCGAAGGCCGGTACGCTACCGGCCAGCGGCGCGAAGAACAGCGCCAGCAGGAACAGGATGGCGACGACGATGGCAGTCAGGCCGGTGCGGCCTCCGGCGCTCACGCCAGCGGCGGATTCGATGTAGCTGGTGGTGGTCGAGGTGCCCAGCAGGGAACCTGCCATGGCGGCGGTGCTGTCGGCGATCAGGGCACGGCCCATCTTTGGCATGTGGCCGTCCTTGCCCATCAGGCCGGCGCGCTTGGCCACGCCGATCAGCGTGCCCGAGTTGTCGAACAGGTCGACGAACAGGAAGGCGAAGATCACGCTGACCAGGCCCACGTCGAGGGCGCCTTTGATGTCCAGCTGGAGGAAGGTCGGCGCCAGCGATGGCGGCATCGAGACCACGCCACTGAACGGTGTCACACCCATCAGGATCGAAGCGATGGTCACGGCCAGGATGCCGATCAGCACTGCGCCACGAACCTTCAGCGACTCGAGGCCGACGATCAGGAAGAAGCCCAGGGTAGCGAGGATAGGCGCTGGCTGCTTGAGGTCACCCAGGCCAACCAGGGTCGCTGGATTATCAACGACGATGCCGGCATTGTGCAGGGCGATGAACGCCAGGAACAGGCCGATACCGGCAGCAATCGCAGAACGCAACGGCAGTGGAATGCTGTTTACGATCCATTCGCGGATACGGAAGATCGACAGCAGGAAGAACATCACCGCCGAGAGGAACACCGCGCCGAGTGCCACCTGCCAGGTGTGGCCCATGTGCAGGACCACCGTGTAGGTGAAGAACGCGTTCAGGCCCATGCCCGGCGCCAGGGCGATCGGGTAGTTGGCAATCAGGCCCATGGTGGTCGAGCCGATAGCGGCCGCCAGGCAGGTGGCGACGAAGATTGCGCCCTTGTCCATGCCGGTCTCACCGAGGATGCTCGGGTTGACGAACAGGATGTAGGCCATGGCCAGGAAGGTAGTGACGCCCGCAAGAATCTCGGTGCGCACATTGGTGTCGTGTGCTTTTAGTTGAAACAGCCTTTCCAGCATGCCCGCTCCCCAGGGCGCCCTCGCGCCGTGAATGTATCGACCCCATCAGCAAAGCACAGACCGAAGCCGATGCCGTGGTTTTGTGTGGGGAGGAAAAAAGCCGCGCATCATACCAGCATGCTCGGCGGGGGCCTATGGCCGTTGGGGAATGGGTAATACTTAGCCTGTGCCGGCCTCATCGCGGGTAAACCCGCTCCCACAGGTACGGCGCTGCTCTCGAAACCCCTGTGGGAGCGGGTTTACCCGCGAAGAGGCCGGCACAGGCGAAAGATCAACCGTTGTGCAAACGGTCCCGCTTGGCCAGTGTGGGGAACAGTTTTATCCACACCCCGGTCACCACCAGCGTGCCCACGCCGCCCAGCACCACCGCCGGCACCGTGCCGAACCAGTGCGCCGTCACCCCGGACTCGAACTCGCCGAGCTGGTTCGAGGCACCGATGAACAAGCCGTTCACCGCGCTCACCCGCCCGCGCATCTCGTCCGGCGTCTCCAGCTGCACGAAGGCGCCGCGGATCACCATGCTGATCATGTCCGCCGCGCCCAGCACCACCAGCACCGCCAGCGAGAACCAGAACGAGGTCGAGAGGCCAAAGGCGATGGTTGCCACACCGAACAGCCCGACTGCGGTGAACATGGTGCGGCCGACTTTGCGCTCGACCGGGAACCGCGCCAGCCACAGCGACATCAACAGAGCCCCGACTGCAGGTGCGGAACGCAGCAGGCCCAGGCCCCACGGGCCGGTGAGCAGGATGTCCTTGGCAAATACCGGCAGCAGCGCGGTGGCGCCACCCAGCAGCACGGCGAACAGGTCCAGCGAAATGGCCCCGAGAATGTCCGGCCGGCTGCGGATGAAGCGGATCCCGGCCATCAGCGATTCAATACTGGCGCGGCCGCGCTGGGGCACTTGCTGGCGCGAGTCGAGGCTGAGCATGAGCAGGCAGGCGACGGCATACAGGGCAACGGTCGGGCCGTACACCCAGATGCTGCCGAACGCGTACAGGAAGCCGCCCACGGCAGGAGCGACGATGGTAGCCGCCTGGGTTGCCGAGGCGGAGGCGGCTACCGCTCGCGGGAACAGCCCTGGCGGCACGACGTTGGGGAGCAGCGCCTGGGTCGCCGGCATCTCGAATGAGCGGGTGGCACCGAGCAGGAAGGCCAGGGCGAAGATCAGTTCGCGGCTGACATTGTCGGTGGCACTGCCCACGGCCAGCGCCAGGGCGATAAGCCCCTGCAAGGTCTGGCACAGCGCCGCCACCTTGCGCCGGTCATAGCGGTCGGCAACATGCCCGGTATGCAGCATGAACAGCACCCGAGGCGCGAATTCGACCAGGCCGACCAGGCCCAGGTCGAGCACATTGCCGGTCAGCTGGTAGAGGTGCCAGCCAATGGCCACGGTGAGCATCTGGAAGCCACTGGCGGTGAACACCCTGGCCAGCCAGAAGGCGATGAAAGGGCGGTGATGACGCAACAACTGCGGTGCGGAATCGGACATCGGGAACCTGTTGGTCTCGGCGCAGTAGAGGGGCTCGCAGCGTATCATCTGTTTGTAACAACCGGTTACTGTTTGCCGTGATCGGCACTTTCTCATGCCTCGCGAAAGGGGGTGGGGCAACCGGTCACGCGGCAAACAACCGCACGGCCCAGCGGGCCATTCGGGACTATGCTTTTTAACAGTCGTTGATCTGGATCAATCGTTGCTTTTGCAACAGATGGGCAACGAACGGGCAACGAATTGGCCTTCGGGCCGGAATCCCTGCGATCGAACAGAACAATTCCAAGATGCCGCACTCGACTACCGTGGGGGCAGTGGGCGACGGGGCCACAAGCCCAGACGCCGGATTATCTGAAGAGGAAGCACCATGTTCGGAATAGAGGCCTTAGAGCTCGCCCGAATGCAGTTTGCCTTTACCGTGTCGTTCCACATCCTGTTCCCGGCCATCACCATTGGCCTGGCGAGCTACCTGGCGGTTCTCGAAGGCCTCTGGCTGCGGACCGACAAGCAGGTCTACCGTGATCTCTATCACTTCTGGTCGAAGATCTTCGCCGTCAACTTCGGCATGGGCGTGGTCTCCGGGTTGGTCATGGCCTACCAGTTCGGCACCAACTGGAGCCGCTTCTCGGAATTCGCAGGTTCAGTCACCGGCCCCTTGTTGACGTATGAAGTGCTGACGGCATTCTTCCTCGAGGCGGGCTTCCTCGGCGTCATGCTGTTCGGCTGGAACCGGGTCGGGCGCGGCTTGCATTTCTTTTCCACGTGCATGGTGGCGCTGGGCACGCTGGTGTCGACCTTCTGGATCCTTGCCTCGAACAGCTGGATGCACACCCCGCAGGGCCACGCGATCGTTGATGGCAGGGTGGTGCCGATGGACTGGTTCGCGATTGTATTCAACCCATCATTCCCCTTCCGCCTGATGCACATGGCCACTGCTGCTTTCGTCGCCACGGCCTTTTTCGTCGGCGCCTCGGCGGCCTGGCACCTGCTGCGCGGGCGGGACAACCCTGCCGTGCGCAAGATGCTGTCGATGGCCATGTGGATGGCCCTGATCGTCGCGCCGGTGCAGGCGGTGATCGGTGACTTCCATGGTCTGAACACGCTGAAGCATCAGCCGGTCAAGATTGCAGCCATCGAGGGCCACTGGGAAAACCAACCGGGTGAGCCGACCCCGCTGATCCTGTTCGGCATTCCCGACATGAAGGCCGAAACCACCCATTTCAAGATCGAGATCCCGGTGCTCGGCAGTCTGATTCTCACCCATAGCCTGGACAAGCAAGTCCCTGCCATGAAGGAATTCCCTGCCGAGGACAGGCCCAATTCGACCATTATCTTCTGGTCGTTCAGGGTCATGGTCGCCATGGGTCTGTTGATGATTGCCGCAGGGCTTTGGAGCCTGCTGTTGCGCAGGGGGGGCAAGCTCTACAGCTCACGCCCGTTCCTGCATTTCGTGATGTGGATGGGGCCCTCCGGACTGCTGGCCATCCTGGCAGGCTGGATCACCACTGAGGTCGGGCGCCAGCCGTGGGTGGTCTACGGCCTGATGCGCACTGCCGACGGTGTCTCCAACCACAGCTACGCCCAGCTCGGGTTTACCTTGATCGCGTTCGTGGTGGTGTATTTCGCGCTGTTCGGTACAGGCTTCGCCTACATGATGCGTTTGGTCCGCAAAGGGCCTCATACCGGCGAAGGCGATGATCAGCGGCCGGGTGGCCCAGGCCAGAAACGTACCCCGGCACGGCCATTGTCGGCCGCCGACGAGGGCAGCGATGCCGTCTCCGCCAACCTGAGCAAGGGGAACTGAGCCATGGGTATCGACCTTTCGCTGATCTGGGCTGTGATCATCATCTTTGGCGTCATGATGTACGTGGTGATGGACGGCTTCGATCTGGGGATCGGCATGCTTTTTCCCTTCGTCAAGGGCGAGCGTGACCGTGATGTGATGATGAATACCGTTGCCCCCGTGTGGGACGGCAACGAAACCTGGCTGGTGTTGGGCGGTGCCGGTTTGTTCGGGGCGTTCCCGATGGCCTATGCAGTGGTGCTCGAGGCGCTGTACTTGCCACTGATCCTGATGCTGATCGGCTTGATCTTCCGCGGTGTGGCGTTCGAGTTTCGCTTCAAGGCGACGGCCGAGAAGCGTCATATCTGGGACAAGGCGTTCATCGGCGGCTCGCTGGTCGCGACGTTCTTCCAGGGCGTGGCCTTGGGGGCCTTCCTCGAAGGCTTCAAGGTGGTCGACCGGCATTTCGCCGGTGGCACCCTCGACTGGCTGACACCGTTCAGCCTGTTCTGCGGCCTTGGCCTGATCGTCGCCTACACCCTGCTGGGCTGTACCTGGCTGATCATGAAGACCGAGGGCGGCCTGCAAACGCGAATGCACGACCTCGCACGGCCTTTGGCGCTGGTGCTGCTGGCGGTGATCGGCATCGTCAGCCTGTGGACCCCGATCGCGTATCCACAGATTGCCGACCGCTGGTTCAGCATGCCCAACCTGTTCTGGTTCATGCCGGTGCCGTTGCTGGTGCTGGTGACCTTCTACGGCCTGCTCAAGGCGGTGGCGCGCGATGCTCACTACACGCCATTCCTGCTGACCCTGGTGTTGATCTTCCTGGGTTACAGCGGGCTGGGCATCAGCCTGTGGCCGAACATCATCCCGCCGTCGATCTCGATCTGGGACGCCGCCGCGCCACCGCAGAGCCAAGGTTTCATGCTGGTGGGCACGCTGTTCATCCTGCCGTTCATCCTCATGTATACCTTCTGGAGCTACTACGTGTTCCGCGGCAAGGTAACCCATGAAGACGGCTATCACTAGGAGGGTCCCATGATGAACGGTAAACATGGCCTGGAAGACAAGAAGCCGCTGTGGCAGCGGCTTGGCTGGCTGCTGCTGATCTGGGCGATGAGCGTGGCTGCGCTGGGCGTGGCCGCCTGGGTGATGCGGCTGTTCATGGGGGCCGCAGGCCTGACCACCCATTGAGTGCAGGGGGGGCGCGACAGGCGCCCCCCTGCTTTTATTTACGCGCCTTGAGGACCACGAACTTCGGTGTTGCAGCGACTTGCTCGACGCCGCGGAACAGCCGCGCCAGCTTGCTGTGATAGCCCAGATGGCGGTTGCCGACGATGTACAGCGCGCCCCCGACCACCAGCGCCTCGCGCGCCTGCTGGAACATGCGCCAGGCGAGGAAGTCACCGACCACCTGCTGCTGGTGGAAGGGTGGGTTGCACAGCACGACATCCAGCGATTGTTTTTCAACGCCCGCCAGGCCGTCCCCCGGCATGACCGTGACTGGCCGTTCACCCAAAGCGGCCTGCCAGTTCTCCAGCGCCGACTGCACTGCCATGTACGACTCATCGACCAGGGTGTACTGCGCATCAGGGTTTGCCAGCGCGCTGGCAATCGCCAGCACGCCGTTACCGCAGCCCAGGTCGGCTACGCGGGCGTTGCCCAGGCCACGGGGCAGGTGGGGCAGGAAGGCGCGGGTGCCGATGTCCAGGCCCTCGCGGCAGAACACATTGGCATGGTTGAGCAGTTCCAGTGCTGGTTTGTCGAGCGTGTAGCGGGTCGGGTAGGGCGACCTCGCGGCCGGACGCTCGGCGACCGTGGCGGTCAACAGGCGCGCCTTTTTCTGTGCCAGCGAAGCCTGTACCGGGCCGATGTACTTTTCCAACAGGTCACCGGCCGCCCGCGGCAGGTGCTTGATCATGGCTCCGGCAATCACCTGGGCGCCGGGTGCCAGGTGGCCTTGCAGGCGGATCAGTTGTTCTTCAAGCAGTGCGAGGGTTTTCGGCACGCGCACCAGTACGCGGTCGAACGGGCCTTGCCAGTGCTCGCTGGCCGGCACGAAGGGCACGCTGTCGAACGCCTTGCCATTGCGCGCCAGGTTTTTCTCCAAGGCCATGTGCGCCAGGTGCGAGTCGCCGCTGCTGATCACCTGCAGATGGTCGACCAGGCTGGCCGCCAGGGCGCCGAAGCTGTCGTTGAGCACCAGTACCCGGCTGCCAGCGTCCAGGCCTTGGGCATGCAACTGCTCGAGCAGGTATTCATCAGCGGCATCGAAGGCCTGCAACGGGTCGTTAGCCTGGTCCGGCTGGCGGATCAGGTCGAGTTCGGCGAAGGGGGTGGTCAACAGGGGCATGGCATCTGGCTCGGGTACGGATCTGCCGATGGCGGTTCGCCACGGGCTTTGGCACGCGATTCTACAGGGCTTTGTCCGAGGCCGCAGGCCCGGCTACTGGTCGATCAGGCCGCGCATCATGGCGATGGCGATGGCACCGGACTTGTTGGCAGCGTTGGTCTTGGTGATGATGCTACGAATATGGAAGTTCACCGTGCTCTGCGACAGTGACAGGATGCAGGCCACGTCGGCTGCTGTCTTGCCAGCGGCTGACCATTTGAGCACTTCGATTTCCCGGTCGCTCATTTTGAGCGGGGTGCTGAGCCGGGCCAGGTGATATTCACTGACGATCGCGTGCAGGGTGTGACACAGCCACTGCACTTTGCCGGCTTTGTCATAAAGCTCGGTGATGGCTACAGCATTGCTCGGCCTGCACACGCTGACCTGGCTCTCATTGTGCTGCAGGTCATGCAGGGACTGCGTCCAGCCATGACGCAGGCCGTGCGCACAGGCCTGTTCACGGTATTCGGGTACTTCCTTGTACAGCTCATCGGTCCACAATACCGGCATGGTCGAGCTATGGCTTCGGGTTGCCGCAGCGTCCTGTTTGTAGAATTCATCACGCTGGTAGCGCTCTATCCACGCCTCTGGATAGTTGCTGTACAGGTACAGCCTTGGCGATTGGGCAGCCAGTTGAATGCGCACTTTCAACCCTAGAAACGCCATATCCAAGTCTTGCGCCAGGTGCACTGCGAGGTCGAACACTTTATGTGGCGTGCTTTCGCTGATCAGTCGATGAAGATGCTCATGATTCCATTGAGGCATCTGTCTCACTCCCTCGGCGGTTACCGTTCAAACCGTTCCATGACGGGATGATTGTAGGAAAAGGCCGACTGTTATGTTGGGTTTTTTTGTTATAGAGGCCGCTTTTTTCATGTAGCGACGCGGTCGTCTTGTTGTGCCCCTACTTTCCGGCGGTTTTTATCCAGGCCGCTTTGCGCGACACTGGGCGCACGCCTTACACGGAGCCCGTCATGACCGCCAGTGCCGAGAAATTTACCCGCCAGACCCTGCTCGATGTCCAGCCGCTGACGCCGAACCTGTTCAGCCTGCGGGTGACGCGCGATCCAGGGTTTCGCTTCCGGGCTGGCCAGTTTGCCCGGCTGGGCGTAGCCAAGGCCGATGGCAGCGTGGTCTGGCGTGCCTATTCGATGGTCAGTGCCCCCCATGACGAATACCTCGACTTCTTTTCAATCGTGGTGCCGGGTGGCGAATTCACCAGTGAACTGAGCCGCCTGGGCCAGGGCGATACCTTGTTGATCGACCGTCAGGCGTTCGGTTTCCTGACCCTGGATCGCTTCGTCGGTGGCCGAGACCTGTGGCTGCTGGCGACCGGCACCGGCATCGCACCCTTCATGTCGATCCTGCAGGACTTTGAAGCCTGGGAGCGTTTCGACAACATCAAGCTGGTGTACTCGGTGCGCGAGGCGAGAGAGCTGGCTTATGTAGATGCCATCGCCGGTTTGGAGCAGCGCGATTACCTGGCCGAATACGCTGGCAAGCTGCAGTTCATTCCGGTGGTGACCCGTGAGCTGCATCCCGGGGCTTTGAATGCGCGCATCACCACGCTGATCGAGAATGGCGAGCTGGAGAAGGCGGCGGGGCTGGAATTGTCGCCCGAGCATTCGCGGATCATGCTGTGTGGCAACCCGGAAATGATCGACGAGACACGCAAGGTGCTCAAGGCGCGTGACCTGCAACTGAGCCTGAGCAAGCGGCCGGGGCAGGTGGCGGTGGAAAACTACTGGTGATGCAAAGGGGCCGCAATGCGGCCCCAGCCATTTCAGGGCAACCGATTCTGGTTCTGTGCCTTGAGCAGGTCACGAATCTCGGTCAGCAGGGTTTCCTGCGGGGTGGGTACTGGCGGCGCGGTCGGTGCCACGGCCTCTTCGCGTTTGAGGCGGTTGATCGCCTTCACACCCATGAAGATGGCGAAGGCGACGATGAGGAAGTCGATCACCGTCTGGATGAACTTGCCGTAGGCCAGCACCACCGCCGGTACATCACCTTCGGCAGCTTTCAGGGTGATGGCCAGGTCGCTGAAGTCGACGCCCCCGATCAACAGTCCCAGTGGCGGCATGACCACATCACCGACGAAGGACGAGACGATCTTGCCGAAGGCCGCGCCGATGATGATACCGACCGCCATGTCGACGACATTGCCTTTGACCGCGAAGGCCTTGAACTCACTGATCATGCCCATGTTTGGTTCCTTGTAACAAATGGTGAGGTTAACGCAGTGTAAGCCACTAAAACGCTTCATGCGTTGGCTTCAGGGGTAGTGACTGCGGTTAGAACGTTTAGTTTTGTCGCATCTCGAACGGTTCGAGACACGTCGGCCTCGGCTATCATGGCGGTTTTTTCCAGGAGACCCTGCCCATGGCCAAGGCCAAGCGCTTGTATGGCTGCACCGAGTGCGGCGCGACCTTCCCCAAATGGGCCGGCCAGTGCGCCGACTGCGGGGCCTGGAACACCCTGGTCGAAACCATGATCGAAAGCGGCGGCGCGGCGGCCCCCAGCGGCCGCGCTGGCTGGACCGGGCAGCAGGCGCAGATCAAGACCCTGGCCGAAGTCAGCGTCGAAGAGATCCCACGCTTCACCACCAGCAGCACCGAACTCGATCGCGTGCTCGGCGGTGGCCTGGTCGATGGTTCGGTGGTGCTGATTGGCGGTGACCCCGGGATAGGCAAGTCGACCATCCTGCTGCAGACGTTATGCAACATCGCCGTTGGCATGCCCGCGTTGTACGTCACCGGTGAAGAATCGCAGCAGCAGGTGGCCATGCGCTCGCGGCGCCTGGGCCTGCCCCAGGACCAGCTCAAGGTGATGACCGAAACCTGCATCGAAACCATCATCGCCACCGCCCGGGTGGAAAAACCCCGGGTCATGGTGATCGACTCGATCCAGACCATCTTCACCGAGCAGTTGCAGTCCGCCCCTGGCGGCGTGGCCCAGGTGCGCGAGAGCACGGCGTTGCTGGTGCGCTATGCCAAGCAGAGCGGTACGGCGATCTTCCTGGTGGGCCATGTCACCAAGGAAGGCTCGCTGGCCGGGCCTCGGGTGTTGGAGCACATGGTCGATACCGTGCTGTATTTCGAGGGTGAGTCCGACGGCCGTCTGCGCCTGTTGCGGGCCGTGAAGAACCGCTTCGGCGCGGTCAACGAACTGGGCGTGTTCGGCATGACCGACCGTGGCCTGAAAGAAGTGTCCAACCCGTCGGCAATCTTCCTCAACCGTACCCAGGAAGAAGTGCCCGGCAGCGTGGTGATGGCTACCTGGGAAGGTACCCGGCCAATGCTGGTCGAGGTGCAGGCGCTGGTCGATGACAGCCACCTGGCCAACCCACGGCGGGTCACCCTGGGCCTGGATCAGAACCGCCTGGCCATGCTGCTGGCTGTACTGCATCGGCATGGGGGTATTCCCACCCACGACCAGGACGTGTTCCTCAACGTGGTCGGTGGGGTGAAAGTGCTGGAAACGGCTTCCGACCTGGCGTTACTGGCAGCGGTGATGTCCAGCCTGCGCAACCGGCCGTTGGCCCATGGGCTGCTGGTGTTTGGCGAGATCGGTTTGTCGGGCGAGGTGCGGCCAGTGCCCAGTGGCCAGGAGCGCCTGAAAGAAGCGGCCAAGCATGGCTTCAAGCGTGCCATCGTGCCCAAGGGCAATGCGCCGAAGGAGCCGCCTGCGGGGTTGCAGGTGATTGCCGTGACCCGCCTGGAGCAGGCCCTGGATGCCTTGTTCGAGTGATCTTTAACCTGTACCGGCCTCTTCGCGGGCACGCCCGCTCCCACAAGAAACCGCGTATCCCTGTGGGAGCGGGCGTGCCCGCGAAGAGGCCGGTACAGGAAAATGAAAAAGGGGAGCCGACGATGCGCATCGGCTCCCCCCACGGCACCACTCAGTCAGTGGTCAATGTTCGGCAACCGCACTGCGCCTGGGCGCCTGGTTACCGTGCTCGTCCAGCTCCATTACCGGCACTTCGTTGCCCTCGGCATCGAACAGCTTGCCATCCTTGAAGTAGTCACCGTCACGCAGGCATGAGATGTCCGAGTACTGGATGGTGCGCTCGTAGGCTGCGGCGAATACCGACTGGTTCTCCGAGTTGCCCGTCTGGAAGTGGTTGAACAGCAGGTTCAGCAGGATGGCCATGATTGCCGCCGAGCTGATGCCCGAGTGGAAGATGGTCTCGAACCAGTTCGGGAAGTTGTGGTAGAAGGTCGGCGCAGCGATCGGGATCATGCCGAAGCCCAGCGAGGCCGCGACGATGATCAGGTTGACGTTGTTCTTGTAGTTGACCTTCGACAGCGTGCGGATGCCGCTGGCGGCCACGGTGCCGAACAGCACGATGCCCGCGCCACCCAGCACCGGTGTCGGTACGGCGGCAATCACCCGGCCCATCACCGGCAGCAGGCCGAGCACCACCAGGATCACGCCACCGGTGGCAACCACGTAGCGGCTCTTGACCCCGGTCACGGCCACCAGGCCGACGTTCTGGGCAAACGCGCTTTGGGTGAAGGAGCCAAAGATCGGCGCCAGGATGCTCGATGCCATGTCGGCGCGCAGGCCGTTGCCCAGGCGCTTGGAGTCGACCTTGGTGTCGATGATTTCACCCACGGCGAGGATGTCGGCCGAGGTTTCCACCAGGGTCACCATGATCACGATGCACATCGACAGGATCGCGGCGATGTGGAATTCCGGCATGCCGAAGTGGAACGGGGTGGGGAAGGCGAACATCGGGCCTTCGCTGACTTTGCTGAAGTCGGTCATGCCCAGCGCCCAGGCGATCAGCGTGCCAACCACCATGGCCAGCAGGATCGACAGCCGCGAAATGGTTGCGCTGCCGAGTTTGCTCAATACCAGGACAATGGCGAAGGTCAATGCCGCCAGGCTGATGTTGGCGACGCTGCCGAACTCTGGCGATGCACTGTTACCTCCCATCACCCAGCGCGCGGCAACCGGCATCAAGGTCAGGCCAATGGTGGTGATGACGATGCCGGTCACCAGCGGCGGGAAGAACTTGGTGATGCGTGAGAACACCGGGGTGATCAGGAAACCGATCACCGAAGCCGCCATGACCGCGCCGAGCACACCCGGCAGGCCACCACCGCCCTCACTGCTGAGGATGGCGCCCATGGTCGCCACGCCGGCGAATGAAACGCCCTGTACCAGCGGCAGCTGGCAACCGAAGAATGGGATACCTAGCGTTTGCAGCAGGGTCGCCAGGCCACCGGCAAACAGCGAAGCGGCGATCAGCATGCCGATTTCGGCACCGTTGAGGCCGGCTGCCTGACCCAGGATCAGGGGTACCGCGACGATCCCGCCATACATGGTCAACACATGCTGCAGACCATAAGCCAGGTTGGCACCCAGCCCGAGGTTTTCGTCCTCGGGGCGCTGGGCGGGAGACGTGCTAGGGGACGTAGTCATGGAGCAGGCTCTCTGTTTATTGTTGTGCCGCTACTGTAGACATTTCCTACAAAGTATTGCTACATGAATTGTATACAATATTTTGATCGGAGCGCGAACAGCGGGCCTTGCAATGTGTGCAAAACCTCAATGCAGAAGGCGTACCAAGTTCTTCAATACGGTGCTAGAGGGGTGTGTACAAAGCACTGCTACCCAGGCAGAAAGCTGTCTGGGTAGACAAGAAACGGAAGGTGGGAAGGCTGTTAGTCAGCTAACAGATTCTATTCTTCGATCAGTTCGCGCAGCTCACGCATCATTTCGGTGCCGTCGGCGAGGTTCAATTCCACAAGACGGTGCAAATGGCTCATCGACTCGACGTCGATGTACAGGCAGACGAAGCCCAGACGGGTGGCTTCTTCGTGACGCAGTTCGACTTGCATCTGCACACGGACATCGCGATCGAGGTGGATGATGGCATCGAAATCCTGGGTCAGGTCAGCGTCCCAGGGCAAGGGGCGTTCGATCAGCAGGCCCTTGAGCGACAGGTCCAGCAGCTTCACCGGCCAGCGGCGGTCGCCCTGGCGCAGTTCGGTGGGGGCGTCGAAATCGATACGCTGGAAACGGCGACGGTCGTCGGCAGAAGTGGTCATGGCAGGCCCCTCGTCAGATGCACTGACTATAGACCAGCCATGGCCACTCCTGTCGATCTGACCTGCCGGGGATCACGAGCCGAAGAAGTTCAGGTCGACCACTTGGTAGAAGGCCTTGTCAGTCTCGGCAATTTCCCATACCCCGAGCAGTACATGATATCCCTGGCGCTCAGGCAACTGCAGGGTATGAATGGTAGGTTGTGCGGGCCACATTTCTTCGTCGGGGAAGCTCCAGTATGGCTTCCGTTCATTGAGGAATGTGGCAAGCGGCTCAGGCTCGAACTGGGCGCGCGCAAGCGGCGCCTTGGGGTCCCAGCCCTCTTTGGTGATGAAATAGTTGAAGCGGCGATACTTGTGGCGTGCACTGAAACTCCAGACAAAATCGAAGGCCTTGCCGCTGGTCACATCATGCTTGTCCCAGTCGACATCTGTCCGGTCCAGGTAAGTGGCGGCCGGCCTCTCGCCACTGGCGATCTTGCCATCGACGGGGGGTGGGATATTGCGGACATCATCCGGGGCGTAGGGGTCGGCCAGTTTTCCGTCCGTCTCCGGGAAGAACTTGCCACTTTCGATCCCATATTGGAGGTTACCTTCGATAAGGCCTCGCTCTTCTGCGAAGCACGCCCGTGACTTTGGCTTTGTAATCGCACCGTGGAGGGGGGTGATTGGGCCAGAGTTCTGGTTACCGCCTGATTTATCCGATGGCATGGTGGTCATTCTCCGTTCACGAAGGGTGAGGACGCAAAGTTTCAGCACCCGTCGATTCGAAACCGTGTGTCCATTCAGAGCCAATCCGAGTGCCTGGTCATTAGATGCGCACGTAATGTGCTCAACAACTGGCAAAAATGTCAGGTTGGTTCAGTTGACGGTTATCGGCTGAACGTGGCCGCGTGGGGAAAGGTACCGGGGCTCTAGCGCGGGCGGTTGCTTGTAGCAGCAAGCTCAATTCGGGATGGTAAACACTCCAAGCAAGCCCTAGACTCAAAGGGCTGTCTATTCCAACCACTTAGCTGGAAGCATGCCATGAACAACAATAACAGCCTGCTACGCCACATCCCGTGGCTGGCGCTGGCGGTCATAGGGGCCTGCGCGCTGGGTGTCGTCGCCCTGCGTCGCGGCGAGGCGATCAATGCCTTGTGGATCGTGGTCGCCGCGGTGGCCATCTACCTGGTCGCCTACCGTTACTACAGCCTGTTCATCGCCACCAAGGTGATGCAACTCGACCCTCGCCGAGCCACCCCCGCGGTACTCAACAACGACGGTCTGGACTACGTTCCGACCAACAAACACATCCTCTTCGGTCACCACTTCGCTGCCATCGCTGGTGCCGGCCCGCTGGTTGGCCCGGTACTCGCCGCGCAGATGGGCTACCTGCCCGGCACGCTGTGGCTGATCGCCGGCGTGGTGCTGGCCGGTGCAATGCAGGACTTCATGGTCCTGTTCCTCTCCACTCGCCGCAACGGTCGCTCGCTGGGCGACATGGTGCGCGAGGAGATGGGCCGCATCCCGGGTACCATCGCCCTGTTCGGCTGCTTCCTGATCATGATCATCATCCTCGCGGTGCTGGCGCTGATCGTGGTCAAGGCCCTGGCCGAGAGCCCATGGGGCATGTTCACGGTGATGGCAACCATCCCGATCGCGATGTTCATGGGCGTGTACATGCGCTACATCCGCCCGGGCCGCATCGGCGAGATCTCGGTGGTTGGCGTGGTGCTGCTGCTGGCGTCGATCTGGCTGGGGGGCCAGATTGCTGCCGATCCAGTCTGGGGCCCGGCGTTCACCTTCACTGGCGTGCAGATCACCTGGATGCTGGTTGGCTACGGCTTCGTTGCCGCTGTGCTGCCGGTATGGCTGGTACTGGCGCCGCGTGACTACCTGTCGACCTTCCTCAAGATCGGTACCATCATTGCCCTGGCGATCGGTATCCTGGTGACCATGCCCGAGCTGAAAATGCCGGCGCTGACCCAGTTCACCGACGGCACCGGCCCGGTGTGGAAGGGCACCCTGTTCCCGTTCCTGTTCATTACCATTGCCTGCGGTGCGGTGTCTGGCTTCCACGCTCTGATTTCCTCGGGGACCACGCCGAAGCTGCTGGACAACGAAGCCAACGCCCGTTACATCGGCTACGGCGGCATGCTGATGGAATCGTTCGTCGCCATCATGGCCATGGTTGCCGCCTCGGTGATCGAGCCGGGCGTGTACTTCGCCATGAACAGCCCGGCCGCGGTGGTTGGCGCCGACGCAGTTTCGGTGGCGCAAACGGTCAGCAGCTGGGGCTTCCTGATTACCCCTGAGCAGCTCGAAGCGGTAGCCCGCGACATCGGCGAGCACACCGTACTGGCCCGTGCCGGTGGTGCACCGACCCTGGCGGTGGGCATCGCGCAGATCCTGCACCAGGTGTTGCCGGGTGAAAACACCATGGCCTTCTGGTACCACTTCGCGATCCTGTTCGAGGCGCTGTTCATCCTTACCGCGGTGGACGCGGGTACCCGTGCCGGTCGCTTCATGCTGCAAGACCTGCTGGGCAGCTTCGTGCCGGCGCTCAAACGCACCGAGTCGTGGACTGCCAACCTGATCGGCACCGCCGGCTGCGTGGCGCTGTGGGGTTACCTGCTGTACCAGGGCGTGATCGACCCACTGGGCGGCATCAACACCCTTTGGCCGCTGTTCGGTATTTCCAACCAGATGCTGGCCGGGATCGCCTTGATGCTTGGCACCGTGGTGCTGATCAAGATGAAGCGCGAACGCTATATCTGGGTCACTCTGGTGCCGGCTGCCTGGCTGCTGATCTGCACCACTGCGGCGGGCCTGATCAAGCTGTTCGACCCGAACCCGGCGGTCGGCTTCCTGGCCCTGGCCAAGAAGTACAGCACGGCGCTGGACGCTGGCCAGGTATTGGCTCCCGCCAAGAACATCGACCAGATGCAGCACGTGATCTTCAACGCCTATACCAACGCCGGCCTGACCATTCTGTTCCTGCTGGTGGTGTTCAGCGTGCTGTTCTTCGCCCTCAAGGTCGGCTACGCCGCCCTCGGCCGCAAAGAACGCACCGACAAGGAAACCCCGTTCCAGGCCCTGCCTGACGCTTGAGAGGACCGCAGTGATGTTCAACGACTTGGGTCGACTGGGTAAGTACCTGGGGCAGGCAGCCCGCCTGATGGTCGGCATGCCCGACTACGACAACTACGTCGAGCACATGCGCAACAAGCACCCGGACAAACCGGTGATGACCTACGAGGCGTTCTTCCGCGAACGCCAGGAAGCACGTTACGGTGGCAAGTCCGGGCCCAAGTGCTGTTGAGTCCAAGGCCGGCGCAGTCCTTGTAGGAGCGGCCTTGTGTCGCGAAAGGGCTGCGAAGCGGCCCCGGCAATATCTGCTGTGAAGCTGAAAACTTGGGGCCGCTCTGCGGCCCTTTCGCGACACAAGGCCGCTCCTACAGGATTGCGGCCTTTCTTTTTCTACTGTGCAGGAGATTTTTGCGTGCACACGCCCATTCCCGTAACGGTCCTCACCGGTTTCCTCGGTGCCGGCAAGACCACGTTGCTCAAGCACATGCTCAAGGCCGAGCACGGGCTGAAGATCGCCGTGATCGAGAACGAGTTCAGCGAGGCTGGCATCGACAGCCAGTTGCTTGGTGACGAGCCGGTACAGGTCATGACCCTGGCCAACGGCTGCGTATGCTGCAGCATCCATGGCGACCTGACCCGCGCCCTGTACCTGCTGCTCGAACGCCTGGACACTGGCGAGATCGCCTTCGACCGCCTGGTGATCGAATGCACCGGCCTGGCCGACCCGGCACCCGTGGCACAGACCTTTTTCATCGATGAAGAACTGCGCGATCGCTACATCCTCGACGGCATCATCACCCTGGTCGATGCTGCCCATGCCGAGGTGCACCTGACCCAGACCATCGCCCAGGCCCAGGTCGGTTTTGCCGATCGTCTGCTGCTGAGCAAGACCGACCTGGTCGAACCGGCTGCAGTGGAGGCCCTGCGCGAGCGCCTGGCGCGGATCAATGGCCGGGCGGCCATCCGTGTAGTCGAGCATGGCCGCATCGACCTCGCCGAGCTGCTTGATGTGCGCGGCTTCAACCTTAACCCGGACCTGGGTGCCAACCTGAAGCCAAGCCTGCGCCCGGTGCTCAAACCGGCCACGCCAGACCGGATTTCCACCCTGGTGTTGCGTACCGAGACCGCCCTGGACATCGACCGCCTCAGCGAATTCATGAACCAATTGCTGGAAGAGCACGGCAAGCAGCTGCTGCGCTACAAAGGCGTGCTGAACATCGCCGGCGAGGAGCGTCGCCTGGTGTTCCAGGGCGTGCTCAAGCTCTACGGCTTCGACTGGGATGCCGAATGGGCGGCAGACGAGCAGCGCGAGAGCGTGATGGTGTTCATCGCCGATGAACTGCCCGAAGCTAAGATTCGGGCTGGGTTCGAGGCGCTGGCTGCGGGCTGAGCTGGCGCGGGGGCTGAGCCTCGAACCACTGCGGCCAGGAGCTGCGGTGGCGTGTCTCGACCTCGATGCACGGGATCAGTCGCTCAGTGAGCACGGCGGTTTGCCGCACGGCCTTGGCGGTGCGGTACTTGACGCTGTGGATGCACTCACGGTCGCCAAACTCGCAGCGGTTCAGCGCCGTGCCACCGCAAGGGCCGTTGGCCAGGCCCTTGGGGCAGGTTTCCGGGCAGGTGTAGAGGGTGTCTTCCAGGCGGCAGCGGCCGCAGGTGTCGCAGCCAATCAACGGGCGTTTGACCGCCCGTTCCAGCCCGTGCAACACCCGGGCCCCACGCTTGGTTGCCCACAGTGGCTGGCGCACGGCCCAGCCGAACGCCTTGCTGAGCCAGTGGCTGCGGCTGAACAGCAGCGAATGGGCACTGTGCAACAGGTGATAACGGACTTTCTCCTTGCCTGAGGCGCTGACGGTCGATTCACCTTGGCGCCAGTTGCCCTGTGGCGGATGGAACGCCACGATGGGCAGGCCTGGCATCTGCCAGCTGTCGGCCCAGGCGGGCGCCCAGTGCTCCAGCGAATGGATCTGCGCTTGCCAGTGTTCCAGGCGCTCTTCCAGTGCCAGCAGCTGTTTGAGTTCGTGAATCCCCGACAGGTGCACGCCTGCATACCCCATCAGCTTCACACCGATAATCTGCAAGGCAAGGCGGTCGACGCTGCGCGCCTGGGCGAAAGCCTTGGACACCTTGCTTTCGGCTTCAAGCAGGTCGCGCATCGAAGGCGAGACGGTTACCCCAGCCACATGCTCGAGCATCGTCGCGCGGCCGTGGGTCAGGCTCATCAGGCAGGCCAGCATCGGTTTGGGCGAGGCCTGGCGCTGCATCCAGTGGATGGCTTCCTGGTGCTTGCTGGCATCGAAGCCCAGTTGCAGGGTGAGGAAGTCGGCGCCGGCGGCGAGCTTTTTCTCCGCCTTGAAGTACTGTGCGCCGCCTTCTTCCTCGTGGTACTTGAACGGGTTCAGTGCCGCCCCGAGCAGCCAGTTCGGGCACGCCTGGCGCGCAATCAGCAGGGCCGCGACCGACTCCAGATAGCGCACCGGGCGTTCACCGGGTTGGTGCCCGGGCAGGCGGTCGCCCGTGAGTAACAGCAACTGATTGAGGCCAGCGGCGTCCATGCGCTGCAGCTGAGCCAACAGATGATGGCGTTCGCGGTCCTTGCCCGAAAAGTGCGGCAAGGCGGGGAGCGGGGTGTTGAAGGAGGGGAGGGCGTCCAGCGGTGACATGTCCAGCGGGCTGCCCACGCGGTCGCCGATGGCGACGGTCATCGGCCAGCCACACAACTGCCCGCGGGCCATGATCGCCTCCATCGCGGCGAAGCGTTCCGCCGAGGGCTTGGGCACGAATTCCATTACGCAGACGAAGTGTTTTTCGCGCAGCGCGGCTTTCAGCAGGCTCATGGCTCGAGGGCACCTGGAGTTTTCAGGTTGGCATTGTGCGGCAGTTTGTCGGTCGGGCCATGTCTGAATACGTAGGCTGCTGCTCTGAACAAGACATTCAGGTTGGTCGGCATCATGAGTATTTCTTGAGTTCATCTCAAATTTTATGAGTTTGTCTCAGGCGTGTGCTGACTGGAAAATTCCCTTATTCATTTAGGCACTCTTTTTCGAACTCTGAGGGACAAGACATGGCACTGGCGCACAACCTGGGCTTTCCACGCTTTGGCAGTGACCGCGAGTTGCGTGCCCGCCACTGGCAAGTGCAGAAAGACGCCGGCATCGAGCTGCTGCCAGTCGGCGACTTCGCCTGGTGCGATCAGCCGTTTGCCCAAGGCTGGGAGCAACTGTTCGACGAAGTGACAGAAGCCAAGGCTTTGGGCCATGCAGTCAAACCGGTGGTCATCGGCCCGTTGACCTACCTGTGGCAGGCCAGCCAGGACAGCGCCATCCTCGACGAGCTGGAACACCTGCTGCCGCTGTATGACCAGGGCCTGAACCGCCTGGCTGCCCTGGGGGCGGAGTGGGTGCAGATCGATGAGCCGATCCTTTCGCAGGAGCTGCCGCAGGATTGGAAGAACGCTTTTGAACGCGTTTACAACATCCTTCAGCGTGCGCCGCTGAAGAAGCTGATCGCCACTTACTTCGGTGGGCTGGAAGGCAACCTCGGCCTGGCCGTCAACCTGCCGGTCGATGGCCTGCACATCGACCTGGTGCAGGCCCCCGACCAGTACCAGACCCTTCTTGACCGGCTTCCGGCCTACAAGGTGCTGTCACTCGGCCTGGTCGACGCCGGCAACGTCTCGCCTTGCGACCAGGAGAAGACCTTGGACCTGCTGCGCGATGCCCACGACCGCCTGGGTGAGCGGCTGTGGGTGGCGACAGACTGTTCGTTGCTGCACAGCCCGGTGGACCAGGCCGTGCAGAAGTGTCAGGAAGTTGCGCTGCTGGCCAGGGCTATCAATGAGGCGGCTGCCACCGAGTTGCGCGCTTCTGCCTGATCAACGTTCGATCGCCAGTGCGACACCCTGGCCACCACCAATGCACAGGGTGGCCAGCCCCTTCTTGGCATCACGCTTGATCATTTCGTGCAGCAAGGTCACCAGCACCCGACACCCCGACGCACCGATCGGATGGCCCAGGGCAATCGCCCCGCCGTTGACGTTGACCTTGCTCGCATCCCACTCCAGCGCCTTGCCCACCGCCAGCGCCTGCGCGGCAAAGGCTTCGTTGGCTTCGATCAGGTCAAGGTCGGCCAGCTGCCAGCCTGCCTTGTCCAGGCAGCGCTGGGTCGCCGACACCGGGCCTATGCCCATGATCGCCGGGTCCACGCCCGCGCTGGCATAACTGGCAATCTTCGCCAGTACCGGCAGCCCCAGGGCCTGGGCCTTGCTGGCGCTCATCATCAGCACCGCGGCGGCGCCGTCGTTGAGGCTGGACGCGTTGCCAGCGGTGACGCTGCCGTCCTTCTTGAAGGCCGGGCGCAGCTTGGCCAGCGAATCGGCAGTGGTGTCCGGACGGGGTTGTTCGTCACGGTTGAAGACTTTCGGCTCGCCTTTTTTCTGTGGCATCACGATCGGGGTGATCTCGTCCTTGAAGCGGCCCGCTTCGATCGCTGCCACGGCCTTGCGCTGCGACTCGGCGGCAAAGGCGTCCTGCTGTTCACGGCTGAGGCCGTATTTGTCCACCAGATTCTCGGCGGTGATGCCCATGTGGTAGTCGTTGAAGGCATCCCACAGGCCGTCGCTGATCATGCTGTCGATCAGCTGGCCATGGCCCATGCGCTGGCCGGTGCGGGCGGAGGGCATCACGTAGGGGGCCAGGCTCATGTTCTCCTGGCCACCGGCGATCACCACCTCGGCGTCACCGCAGCGGATGGCCTGGGCCGCCAGGTGCAGGGCCTTCAGGCCCGAACCGCAGACCTTGTTCAGGGTCAGTGCCGGCACGCTGTAGGGCAGGCCGGCCTTGATCGCGGCCTGGCGCGCCGGGTTCTGCCCGGCACCGGCGGTGAGCACTTGGCCGAGGATCACTTCATCGACCTGGGCCGGGTCCAGCCGGGTCTGCTCCAGCAACTGCTTGATCACTGCTGCACCGAGGTCGACGGCCGGCACATTGGCCAGGGCACCCTGGAAGCTGCCGATGGCGGTACGGGTTGCGGCGACGATGACCACGTCGTTCATGTTGTTGTTCTCCGGGCAATGGGCGTAGTGCTGCCAGCATCTGCCGCTTTGGTTGATTTGTTAAGTTTGTTTTTCTTTGTGATTGATGTGAAAAGCCAATCAATGAGGGTGCAGACGAACCGCGGTTTTGCATCCCCCTGATCAGCCCGTAATATGTGTCGGATAACCTGCGGGGGTAGTCTCACCCTCTGATCAAACGGAATCGCCCCTATGGCGATTCCCCGGCATACACTGACGAGGTACAGACATTGGCCATCATTCATCCTAAGGTTCGCGGTTTCATCTGCACCACGACTCACCCGAAGGGCTGCGAGCTCAACGTCCGTGACCAGATCGAAGCCACCCGCAAGCTGGGCGTGCGCGAGGATGGCCCGAAGAAGGTCCTGGTCATCGGCGCTTCCAGCGGCTACGGCCTGGCAGCCCGCATCACCGCGGCCTTCGGCTTCAAAGCCGACACCCTGGGCGTGTTCTTCGAAAAGCCAGGTACCGAGACCAAGGCCGGTACCGCTGGCTGGTACAACGCCGCCGCCTTCGACAAGTTCGCCAAGGCCGAGGGCCTGTACAGCAAGTCGATCAATGGCGACGCCTTCTCCGATGAAGCCCGTGCCAAAGTCATCGAGCTGATCAAGAACGAAATGGGTGGCAAGGTCGACCTGGTCATCTATTCGCTGGCTTCGCCCGTGCGCAAGCTGCCGCACACCGGCGAACTGGTGCGTTCGGCATTGAAGCCGATCGGCCAGCCGTACAAGTCGACTGCCATCGACACCAACAAGGACACCATCATCGAGGCCAGCATCGAGCCGGCCACCGAGCAGGAAATCGCCGACACCGTGACCGTCATGGGCGGCCAGGACTGGCAACTGTGGATCGACGCCCTGGCCGGCGCTGACGTGCTGGCCGAAGGCGCGCGCACTGTGGCCTTCAGCTACATCGGCACCGAAATCACCTGGCCGATCTACTGGCACGGCGCCTTGGGCCAGGCCAAGCAGGACCTGGACGAAACCGCACTGCGCCTGGACAGGAAGCTGGCCGCTGAAGTGAAGGGCGGCGCCAATGTGGCCGTGCTGAAGTCGGTGGTCACCCAGGCCAGCTCGGCCATCCCGGTGATGCCGCTGTACCTGTCGATGGTGTTCAAGATCATGCAGGAAAAGGGTGTTCACGAAGGCACCCAGGAACAACTGGACCGCATGTTCCGTGATCGCATGTACCGCGCCGATGGCGCCCCGGCCGAGGTCGACGAGAAAGCCCGCCTGCGCCTGGACGACTGGGAACTGCGCGACGACGTACAGGACGCCTGCAAGGCCATGTGGCCACAGGTCACCACCGAGAACCTGTTCGAACTGACCGACTACGCCGGTTACAAAAAGCAGTTCCTCAACCTGTTCGGCTTCGAGCGCGCTGACGTCAACTACGACGAAGACGTGGCGACCGATGTGAAGTTCGACTGCATCGAGCTGTAAACGCTGCAGGCCTGTACCGGCCTCTTCGCGGGCAAGCCCGCTCCCACAGGTTCTCCACTAGCCTCAGGCATGGCGATACTTCTGTGGGAGCGGGCTTGCCCGCGAAAGGGCCGGTACAGCCCAGAAAATTTTTGCTAGTTTTGGCGCACAACAACAGGAAGTGCGCCATGAGCAGCCTCACCCAACCCGCCACCGCCTTTCGCCAGGCCACGGCCGACGGCTATAGCCTCGGCGGCTTCTGCTGGCGTCACGCCCACCCCGACGCCACGCGCCCGCTGGTGATCATCAACGCGGCCACTTCGGTACGCTGCCGCTATTACTCGCGTTTTGCCGACTACCTGTTCGCCCAAGGCTGCGATGTACTGACCTACGACTATCGTGGGATCGGCGAATCACGCCCGCATACCCTGCGCGGCTTCCAGGCATCGTGGAGCGATTGGGGCCGGCTGGATTTCGAAGCCATGCTGGCGCATGCCGCCACGCATTTTCCCGGGCAGCCGGTGGACGTGGTGGGCCACAGTTTTGGTGGTTGCGCCGTCGGCCTGGCGCCGTCGGCCGGGCAGGTACGGCGGGTGGTGATGGTCGGTGCGCAGTTCGCCTACTGGCGCGATTACGCTGCCAATCAGCGCTGGCGGCTGTTTGGGAAATGGCATGTGGTGATGCCGTTGCTGACCCGTGCCTTTGGCTATTTTCCCGGCAAACGCCTGGGCTGGCTTGAGGATACGCCCGCCGGCGTGGTGCATGACTGGACCGCTCGCACACCGCGCTACGAACAGCGCCCGAGCGGGCTCGGTCTGGCAGCGTTGCCCTTCGCTCAAGTAAAGGCCGCGACCTTGGCCATCAGCCTGACCGACGATCCGTTTGGCACGCTGGCGGCGACCGAGCGTTTGCTGGGGTATCTGCCTGCGTCGCAGCGGCGGCATTTGCGGATTGCGCCTGTGGATATCTCGGTCGATGAGATTGGCCACTTCGCATTCTTCCATGATCGGTTTCGCGAGAGCCTGTGGCCGATTGCGCTGCATTGGTTGCAGAAGGGCGGGCTGGCAGATGAAGTGCCAGGGGTAATGATCAGTTGAAATTCTGGGGCCGCCTTGCGGCCCTTTCGCGACACAAGGCCGCTCCCACAGAAGAACTGCATATCCTTGTGGGAGCGGCCTTGTGTCGCGAAAGGGCTGCGAAGCGGCCCCGGCATTCTCAAGCGTTGCGCGAGAGAGGCAGCTCGGCGAACTTCACGCCGGCCAGCCCATGCTTGATCAGTGCACGGATATTGCCATGGTCACTGCCCTCAGGCGTGGCCAGCACGTCACGGTAGTGCTCGCCGAAGGCCAACAGCGCTTCCTGGTCGCTCAAGCCTTCCAGCAGGGCCAGGCCGAGGGTCTTGCACGAGCCTTCGTTCTGCCCGGCAGCATTTTCCACGCCACCGTTGTTGAATGCCTGAGGCTGGTAGCTGTAGTTGCCAGCAATGAAGGCCAAGGTATCGGCGAAGGCGTGTTGGCCGCTGGCCAGGCTGGTGCGCAGGGTGTTCAGATCAGTCACGAGGTTTTCCTTGTTCAAACGCCGCTTGCTGCTCGGCGCTGGCTTCTTTCTGATATTGGGCTTTCCACTCGGCGTAGGGCATGCCGTACACCGCTTCCCGGGCATCATCCAGGCTGATGTCGACCTGGCGCTCGTCAGCGGCGGCCTTGTACCACTTTGACAGGCAGTTGCGGCAGAAGCCGGAAAGGTTCATCAGGTCGATGTTCTGTACGTCGGTGCGTTTTTGCAGGTGTTCGACCAGGCGCCGGAACGCGGCGGCTTCGAGTTCGAGCTGTTGTTGCTCAGTCATGTCAGTCTCTCAGATCATGCGGTTCTTCAGGTGGCGGCCACCGTTGATGACCACTTGGCTGCCGGTGCTGTACTGGCTGGCGAGCAAGTATTTCACTGTCTCGATCAGTGGTCCGGCGCCGGGTTCGAATTCCAGCAGGGCCTTTTTCAGGGTCTGCTGGCGGTAGGCCTCGTCACCGCCTTCCTTGAGGATCAGCAGGCCCGGCAAGATACCGTTGACGTGCACCTTGGGCGCGTATTTTTCGGCAAACGACAACACCATGTTCTGCAGCGCGGCCTTGGTCGCGGCGTAGCCGATGTGGCCTTTGCTGCCGCGTGAGGAGGTTTCGTCGCAGATGTGGATGATATCGGCCTTGTCGACCTTGTTCAGCAACTCGCCGAGCGCCAGGTTGAGGTGATACGGCGCTTCGACGTGCAGATGGAACATGGTCTCGAGGTTGTCGAGGCCATCGTCGAGCCACAGCGAGGCGTTGTGAATGATTGCACGCAGGCCGTCATAGTTGCGCTGCAGGTGGTCGATCAACGCTTCACGGTCGGCTCTGAGGCAGAGGTCGGCCTGGAACTGCACGATGTTCGGGTGCGCGGACTGCGCCTGGAGGCTGCGGCTGGCACTGACCACCGTATGGCCGGCTTGAGCCAGCTCAAGGGCCAGGGCCAGCCCGACGCGCTGGCTGGCGCCGGTGACGAGAATAGGGCTGTTCATGTGCGGGCGGTCAACTTGTCTGTCCTGTCGTTGCCGCCCAGCATACCCGAACTGTCACCTCTTGTATGACCTCTGCTCAGCGGCTGCGCAGCGCCGGGCTGGCGGTTGGCGTGGCGTGCAGCCAGTTGGCCAGCAGGCGGGTGGACAACGGGATGAAGAAATAGACCATGACGGGTGTCAGCGCCAGCGTGCTGAGCATCACCCGGGGTACCAGCTCGAACGTAGCGAGCCAATGCCCGAACAGGGCATTGAACAGCAGCGAGACCGGGAAAAAGGCCAGCCAGATGGCCACGGCCTGCTTCCAGCGAGGTGGTTTTTGCACCATATTGGTGCCAAACCAGTCGTCAATGCCGCTGACGCGCCTCTCTTTGGGGCGCTCGAACAGGCCGTTGCCCCGGGCGAGCCAGGCCCGGCGCGAGGCGGAATGCTCCCAGGCGTGCAGGGTGGGCTCGTCGCTGAAGCGGAAAATGATCTGGAATTCGTCGCTGTGGCGGGGCGGCGCGAGGATGCCCGAGCCGAGGTAGCCGGGGAAGTCGGTGGCCAGCTGCTCGCCTTCGTGCAGCCAGGCCAGCAGGTCCTGGTAGCGGCCATGGGCGGCGCGGCGCGATACCATCAGGGTGACGGGTGGGGTAGACATCGTGTATCTCCTGGCGACGGGGCTGGCGGGTAGCCGGCTCCTGACTGCGTGGCCCGGGGTGGTGGGCAACGTCAATCTCCATGCAATAATCGGGCACGCGGCGGCATCGTGGTGACAGGCTGCCTTTGTCGACTGATCTCAAACGATTGCTGGTTTGCAGCACATGATGTCGTAGTACAATTGCCGCTCAACTTCCGCACACAGGTCACTCCAGTGCAGATGAACAAACAGGGACGTAGCTCGGCTATCGAGGCAGGCCTGCAACACCAGGACCTGTTCCCCATTCGTGAGGTTTCCCGCCTGACCGGCGTCAACACCGTGACCCTGCGTGCCTGGGAGCGCCGTTATGGGCTGATCCAGCCGACACGCACCGACAGCGGTCACCGGCTGTATTCCCAGGCAGATATCGAACAGGTCCGCAGCATCCTGGGTTGGCTCGAACGTGGCGTGGCGGTCAGCAAGGTCGGCGGCATTCGCGCGCGCGGCCAGGCCGTCGCCCAGGCCGTGGTATCGCCTGACAGCAGGGCACAGTGGCAGGCTCAGATACGCCAGGCGGTGAATCGCTTCGACGCGTCAGGCCTGGATCTGCTGTTCGATCAGGTGTTCGCGGCAATCACTCAGGACCAAGTGTTCAGCGAGGTGTTCTTGCCGGTCTGGCATGATCTTGGCGCAGGGCAAGGGGCGTTCGGCCAGGCCAGCGAGTGGCTGTTCCTCGACCAGTTCCTGCGTGGCCGGGTGTTCTCCCGTTTGCAGCTCTCCCGTCGGCGGCGTGCGCGCCATGTGCTGCTGGCTCCCCTTCCCGGGCTGTGCCACGAACTGGAACTGCTGGTGACCGGCTTGCTGCTGGGCTGCGAGGACATCGGCGTGAGCCTGCTCATGCCCGGCCAGGCGCTGGAAGAACTACCGCTGGTCTGTGAGCGCCTGCGGCCGGATGCGCTGGTGCTGTTCGCCAACCACGCGCCGACCGTCGAATTGAACAAGCGCCTGCGGCGTCTGGCAGCAGGCCTGGAATGCCCATTGCTGCTTGCCGGTGAGGTGTCCGAGAGTGCTCAGGACAGCCTGGCGGGCAGCCCGGTTGCATGCCTCGGTGCGCAAAGTGAGCTGATGCGGCGTCGCTTGCAACAGTATCTGGCTGGTCAGCTCGATACCTGATCGTGCAGTTCTGGATGGGCCTGGCGATGGGCGTGCAAGATGTACTCACGCAGTCGGTCGATTTCTTCACCCGGGCTGCGGCTGAGGTCGTAGGCGGCCAGGTCCGGGCCGATGCTTCGGCGCAGCCTGCCATGCAGGCTGATCGGGCTGATGCCATCCGGGGCGAAATGCAGATCGAAACGCGATGGGGCTTTGGCCGGGCCACGCACCTCGAGCAACGCACCCTTGAACGAAATGTCCCTGACCAGCAGACCACTGGCCTTGCCCTGGGCATCCAGCAGGGCGCTGGGCTGATCCATCGTCAGGCGCCAGGGGCGCAGCGTGGGGCCGTCGTCTTCGTAGATTTCCGGTGAGCCGATCTGCAAATGAACGGCATGGAACTCGTCTTCCACCAGTTGCAGCGGGAAGCTGATCTGCTGGTTGTTGAACTGCGCCTGCAGGGTCACCTGCTCATTGGCCACCAAGCGGGCGAGCAGTGACTGGATGTGGCGGTCACCATTGACCAGCAGGCTCGACATCGAGTCGGCCAGGTTCAATTGCGGGGAATGCTGCATGTCCTGGATAAAGTCCAGTTCGTCCTGGGTCAGGAGCGCTTCTGCTTGCATGATCGAACTCGATGATGACGATTTCTTCAACGGCAATTGACCGTATTCACAGCGCTTGGTTCAGGCGCGTTCGTCGGCATTCCGACGAGCGTGCATTTCGGCCAGTTCGCGCTCGAGTTCGACTTGCCGGCTGACGTCCTTCTGGATACCGATGAAATAGGTGCGCTGGTCGCCAGCGTGCCTCACTGGGGTGATCGACAACTCGTTCCAGAATGCACTGCCATCCTTGCGGTAGTTGCGCAGTATTTCACGGCAGGGACGGCCTTCGGCCAAGGCCTTGCGGATGCGTGCGCGGCCCAGTTGATCGCGATCATCGGCCTGCAGGAAGCGGCAATCCTGATAGAGGATTTCATCCCGGCTGTAGCCGGTCAGGCGTTCGAAGGCCGCATTCACGTAGATCAGGATGGTGTCGTCGCCTTCCTGTTCGGCGACCACGATCCCGTCGTTGGATGCGTCGACCATCGATTGCAGCAGCTGCGCGTTGATCATGTCCGGACCATTGAGGCAATGAAGGGGACTGGGGTGGAGGCGGCCTTTTGCTGGCGCCGAATGCTAGTATCCTACGTTTTAACTCAGTTTCGGAATCCTCTTCCTGATGAAAGTCGCCATTATTTCCGGTTCGGTGTACGGCACCGCCGAAGAAGTCGCCCGCCATGCCGAGTCGTTGCTCAAGGCTGCTGGCCTTGACGCCTGGCATGCTGCCCGTGCTACCCAGCAGGATCTTGAGGGCTTTGGCCCTCAAGCGTTGCTCGCGGTGACTTCGACCACCGGCATGGGAGAACTGCCAGATAACCTGATGCCGCTTTTCAGCAGCATTCGCGACACCCTGCCTGCGGCCTGGCGTGGGCTGCCGGGCGCGGTGATTGCCCTGGGCGATTCGAGCTATGGCGATACCTATTGCGGCGGTGGCGAGCAGATGCGTGAGCTATTTGCCGAACTGGGGGTAAGGGAAGTGCTGCCGATGCTGAAGCTCGATGCCAGCGAGACCGTGACCCCAGAGACTGATGCCGAGCCTTGGCTGGCAGCGCTTGTTCAAGCGCTGAAAGCCTGAGGCGTTTCCTCCCGCAACAATGTGAGCCAGGCCTGTGCTGCACGCGACAGGTAGGCTCCACGCCGCCAGATGAAGGCGATATCCCAGCGTAGATCGGTCGGCGCCTCGAGCGGCACGCGCACCACCCCGGGGCGCTCCAGCGCTTTTGCCACCACACGGGGCAGCAGCACCACGCCCTGGCCGGCCGCGACCAGCGCCACGAGGAAATCCGCCTGGCCGCTGCGGCCACCTTCCTTCGGGGTGAAGCCTTGCTGCTGACAAGCCTTGAGCAAGCGGTCGTTGAGCACGAAGCTGCGTTGGTACAGCAGAAACGGCGTATCCGCCAACTGCTTCAAGCTCAACGGGCCCAGCCCGGCAAGCCCATGCCCGGCAGGCAACAGGACATCCAACGGTTCATTGCAGAACGGCTGGTATCCGAACGCCGGGTCGCTCGGGGTGAGGCTGCCGCCCAGCTCCAGTTCGCCACTCTTGACTGCCTGTTCGACGCTACGGCTGCCGCCCTCAAGTAGCTGAATGGCGATGTTCGGATGGCGCCTGCGGTATTCGGCGAACAACCCGGCGAACAAGGTATCGCTGCCCAGCATCGGCAAGCCCAGGCGCAACTCGCCGCGCGCCATGTGGCTGAGGTCGTCCAGCTCACTGAGCAGCTCCTGACGCTGGCGCAACAGCGCTTCGCCGCGCTCTAGCACGATGCGCCCGGCTGCCGTCAGATGCAGTTGCGAGGCTTGGCGCTCAAGCAGCGGATGGCCCACATCTTGCTCCAGCTGGGCGACTTGCTTGCTCACGGCTGACTGGCTGATGTGCAAGGTCTGCGCGGCTTGGGTAAAGCCGCCGCGATGGATGACTTCGATGAAGCTGCGTAGCTGTTTGAATTCCATGATCGCGATTCCATTGTGGAATGGCTGCCAGTCTAACAATTCGCTTTTGGCCTAGGCAGACGAATCTTAAAATGAGGGCCTGTCGAGGAACGTTCACCCATGAAACCCGCATTACTGAAGAAAACGCTGCGCCTGCTCGCCGAGCTGGCGGTGCTGCTTGCCCTGTTCCTGTTCGGTGGTCAACTGGCCGCCTGGCTGAGTTGGCCGATTCCGGGCGGAGTAATGGGCCTTGGCCTGCTGTTGCTGCTGTTTGCCTTTGGTGTGCTCAAGCCGGCCACCTTGCAAATGGGCGCTGGCTGGCTGATGGCGGAAATGCTGCTGTTTTTCATCCCGGCACTCATGAGCCTGCTCGATTACGGCAGCCTGGTGCAAAGCGAAGGCTGGCGTATTTTGCTGGTCATCGCCGTGAGCACCCTGATGGTCATGGTGGTGACCGCCGTCACCGTGGAAGCGGTCTGCCGCTGGAGGCTGCGCCGTGAGCCTTGAACCCATGCCGCTGTTCTGGCTGGTGCTGACCTTGGTCGCCTACCTGGCCAGCCGCTGGCTTTATCGGCGCACCGGACGCTACCTGATGTCGCCCCTGATTCTGGTCCCGGCATTGCTGTTGGCGGTGGCTGTGCCACTGCACACGGCCTACGCCGAGTATTCGCGCAACACCCATTGGCTGATGAGCGTGCTGGGCCCGGTGACCGTGGCCTTTGCCGTGCCGATCTGGCAACAGCGGGCGATGCTGGCGCGTCATTGGCCTGCGCTGTTGATGGGTATGGTGGCCGGCAGCGCGGCGTCGATCGCCAGTTCCTGGAGCCTGGCGCACTTGCTGGCGCTGGATGATGCGATCAGCCTGTCGTTGGTGCCGCGTTCAATCACCACGCCATTTGCCATGCCGCTGGCCCATGACCTGGGTGGCGTGCCAGAACTGACGGCGGTATTCGTGATGTTCACCGGGGTGCTGGGTGCGATGTTCGGCGGCCTGCTGCTGCGCTGGCTGCCATTGCGTACACCTCTGGCGCGTGGCGCGCTGTTCGGTGTGGGCGCGCATGGTGCGGGGGTCAGCCGGGCTCGCGAAGTGGGCTGTGAAGAGGGTTCGGTGGCCGGCCTGGTCATGGTCCTCACCGGCCTGCTCAACCTGTTCGCCGCGCCATTGCTGGCGATGCTGCTATGACCGTACGAGCCACTGACTCGCTCGGTCATCAAGCTGGCTGTTAACGCAATTTTCACATGATGGACCGGTGATTACACTCGGCCTCGATATAGAGAGCACATGAAAGTGCCGAGGTGAATGCAATGACCGCAGCCTTGCCCTATCCCGTCATCACCCCTCCACCGGGACAATTCTGATGCCTATGGCCGAGATTCCATTGCGCGTCTGGCGTACCCGGGGGCAGGATTTTTCGTTCCGGGGCCAGAGCATCCGCTACTGGACCGCAGGGCAAGGAGAGCCCCTGCTTCTTTTGCACGGATTTCCCACCGCAAGTTGGGATTGGCATTACCTATGGGCGCCGCTGACCCAGCGCTTCCGGGTGATTGCCTGCGACATGCTCGGCTTCGGCGATTCTGCCAAGCCGCTCAACCACCGCTACAGCCTGATCGAGCAAGCAGACCTGCAGCAGGCGTTGCTGAGCCATCTGGATATTCGCCAGCCGATTCATCTGCTGGCGCATGACTACGGTGGCAGCGTCGCTCAGGAACTGCTGTCGCGCCACCACGAACAGCGTGCCGATATCGCCAGTTGCGTGTTCCTCAACAGTGGGTTGTTCCCGGAAAGCTGTCAGATCCCAAGAATCCAGAAGCTGCTGCTCAGTCGCCTGGGCTGGCTGGTGGGGCGTTCGTTCGGGCGCGACGATCTGGTGCGCAACGTCATCCAGATCTACGGCCCGTGCACCCACCCAAGTGAAAGCGCGCTGGACGATTGCTGGAGCCTGATCGCCAGCCGCAACGGTACGCGCATCCTGCACAAGCTGGTGGGTTACCAGCCTGAGCGAAGGCAGCACCGCGAGCGCTGGGTCGGGGCTTTGCAGCGCAGTGGTGTGCCGTTGCGGTTCATAAACGGCATTGCCGACCCTTTGTCCGGTGCGCAGATGGTCGAGCGCTATCGGCAGCTGGTGCCGCACCCCGATATCGTGCAACTGCAAGGCATCGGCCACTACCCGCACACCGAAGCGCCGGCGCAGGTGCTGCGCCATTACCTGGCCTTTCGCGAACAGCTGCTGAGCTATTTACCGCAGAAAGTCGCCTGGTCCTGAGCCGCGATCATCGCCTGCCGTTATCGCCCGGCATTCAGCCAGGGTGAGCTTGATTGTTCGCTTGCCTGGGCGGGCGGACAATCGATGCATTCAACCTGACCTGGAGCCTTGAGCATGAGCGAGCCGGTACGTCTGCAAGACCGTGTAGTGATCGTCACCGGAGCCGGTGGCGGCCTGGGCCGTGCCCATGCCTTGCTGTTTGCCGCACGTGGCGCCAGGGTCGTGGTCAATGACCTGGGCGGCTCGACCCATGGAGAAGGTGCCAATGCGTCGGCCGCCGACAAGGTCGTGGCCGAAATCCGCGCTGCCGGGGGCACTGCGGTGGCCAACCACGATTCGGTGGGCGACGGTGCGCGCATCGTCGAACAAGCGCTGGACAGTTTCGGCAGGGTCGATGTGCTGGTGAACAACGCCGGCATCCTGCGCGACAAGGCCTTCCACAAAATGGACGACAGCGATTGGGATCTGGTCTACAAGGTCCACGTCGAAGGCGCCTACAAGGTCACCCGGGCTGCCTGGCCACACCTGCGTGAGCAGAACTGGGGGCGGGTAATCTTCACTGCTTCAACCTCGGGCATCTACGGCAACTTCGGCCAGGCCAACTACGGCATGGCCAAACTGGGGCTGTATGGTTTGACCCGCACCCTTGCCATCGAAGGGCGCAAGCATGGCGTGCTGGTCAACGCCATCGCCCCGACCGGTGGCACGCGCATGACCGAAGGGCTGATACCCCCACAGGTGTTCGAGCGGCTCAGGCCGGAGTTGATCAGCCCTTTGGTGGTCTACCTGAGCAGCGAGCAGTGCCAGGACAGCGGCGAATTGTTCGAGGTGGGCGGTGGCTGGGTGGGCAAGGTGCGCTGGGAGCGTAGCCTCGGTGTCGGTTTCAATCCCGAGCAGGGGTTCACCCCGGAGCAGGTCGCGGAACACTGGGCGCAGATTGGTGATTTCGAAGGGGCAGTGCACCCGCAGGACAACCTGCAGGCGTTGCAACAGATGATGGCCAACCTGCAGAAATAAAAAAGGCCGCTGCAAGACGCAGCGGCCAATCGAGACGTTAGATCAAGGAGCTTCAAAATCAACGTCGGTGAACCTCGCGGGCCTGAAAGGCGGGGGGTAGAGCCCTTCATGCCGGCCAGTGAGGCAAGAATAAGCGCTTGATCCAGTGGGAAAAATAGCCGCTTGTGACATTCACCTTTACGTTTCGGGCAACAGTGCCGGCGGGCACTTCACGCCGCTGGCGAATAGCCCATGCGCCAGCTGGTATTCCGCGCCGCTGCCAGCAGGCGCTGTGCAGCTGGTCCGTGTTCATCAGCGTGAAAGATCGAGGTCGGGCCGACCACGGTCATCACCGCCGCGATCTGCCCCATGGCGTTGAATACCGGGGCAGATAACGCATCCACACCTGGCATCAAAAGGCCGTGCACATGGTGCAGGCCTTGTTGGCGGATGCCTGCCAGCAAGCCTTCGTAGTCGCTGGCGCGCTGCTGCAGCACGGCCAGCTCGCGGTCACGCAGCTCGACGGTTTCACGCTCGGGCAGATGGGCTGCAAACACCAGGCCGGTGGAGGAACTGAGCAGCGGCAGCACCGAACCGATCTGGGTCACCACCGTGACTGCGCGCACGGCGGGCTCGATGCTGACCACGGTGGCGCCCTGATTGCCCCACACGGCGAGGAAGCAACTCTCGTTCAGCTCATCGCGCAATTGCGACAGTGGCAGTGCTGCCACTTTCAGTACATCAATGCTGCCCAGCGCCGCCAGCCCCACGCGCAATGCCTCGCGCCCCAAGCCATAGTGGTTGGTGGCGGCATCCTGCTCGGCGAAACCACTGGCGATCAGCGCCTGCAGGTAGCGGTGCACCTTGCTCGCCGGCATCTGCACATGTTCGGCCAGGCGCGACAGCGAGGTAGACGGCGACAGTTCAGCGAGGGCCTTGAGAATGTCGGTGCCGACTTCCGCCGAGCGGACTTTCTGCTTGCCGTTGTCGGCGGGGGGGCTGGCTTTGGCCATGGGTAGGAGGCTTCCGGATTTTTCGCGTCGCGCCTTTATAGCTTGACGCCTGGCGGGGAGCAAATTACGTTATTCGTAATCTGATTACGACAAAAACAATATCCGGAGGCTTCGATGAACCGCGACACGTCCCCCGATCTTCAATACCTGAGCGGTTTCGGCAACGAATTCGCCAGCGAAGCCCTGCCAGGCGCCCTGCCGGTGGGGCAAAACTCGCCACAGAAGGCCCCCTACGGTTTGTACGCCGAACTGCTGTCGGGCACGGCGTTCACCATGGCCCGCAGCGAGCTGCGCCGTACCTGGTTGTATCGCATCCGCCCGTCGGCCTTGCACCCGCGCTTCGAGCGCCTGCAGCGCCAGCCATTGGGCGGCCCGCTGGGCGCGGTCACGCCCAACCGCCTGCGCTGGAATCCGCAGCCCATCCCCAGCGAGCCAACCGATTTCATCGAAGGCTGGCTGCCGATGGTGGCCAATTCGGCCGCCGAGAAGCCGGCAGGGGTCAGCATCTACATCTATCGCGCCAACCGTTCCATGGAACGGGTGTTTTTCGATGCCGACGGCGAACTGCTGCTGGTGCCGGAACAGGGCCGCCTGCGCATCGCTACCGAACTGGGCGTCATGGATGTCGAGCCTCAGGAAATCGCCGTGATCCCGCGGGGCATGAAGTTCCGTGTCGAATTGCCCGATGGCCAGGCCCGGGGCTACATCGCCGAAAACCACGGCGCGCCGCTGCGCCTGCCTGACCTGGGCCCTATCGGTAGCAACGGCCTGGCCAACCCGCGTGATTTCCTCACCCCGGTGGCGCACTACGAAGAACTCAATGGCCCGGTGCAACTGGTGCAGAAGTTCCTCGGTGAGCATTGGGCCTGCCAACTGCAGCACTCGCCGCTGGACGTGGTCGCCTGGCATGGCAGCAACGTGCCCTACAAGTATGACCTGCGCCGTTTCAACACCCTTGGCACGGTCAGCTTCGATCATCCGGATCCGTCGATCTTCACCGTGCTGACTTCGCCGACCAGCGTGCACGGCATGGCCAACATGGACTTCGTGATCTTCCCGCCGCGCTGGATGGTAGCCGAGAACACCTTCCGTCCACCGTGGTTCCACCGCAACCTGATGAATGAGTTCATGGGCCTGATCAACGGTGCCTACGACGCCAAGGCCGAAGGTTTCCTGCCGGGCGGTGCCTCGTTGCATGGGGTGATGAGCGCCCACGGCCCGGATGCCGAAACCTGCGAAAAGGCCATCGCTGCCGAGCTGGCTCCGCACAAGATCGACAACACCATGGCTTTCATGTTCGAGACCAGCCAAGTGCTGCGCCCGAGTCTGCAGGCCCTCGACAGCCCGCAATTGCAGGCCGACTACGATAGTTGCTGGGCCACCTTGCCGAGCACCTTCAACCCGAACCGGAGATAACCCATGAACCAGACCGCCATTGCCCGTAGCTGGGTCGAGCACGCCAACGGGCACAGCGACTTCCCGCTGCAGAACCTGCCGCTGGGCATTTTCAGCCGCCCGGGTGAAGCACTGCGCTGTGGCGTCGCCATCGGCGATGCCATCCTTGACCTGGAGGCCGCGTTGGCCGCGGGCCTGTTCACTGGCCAGGCCAAGGCAGCGGTGGAAGCCACCCGCGGTGGTGCGCTGAACGCGTTCTTC
This sequence comes from Pseudomonas sp. 382, assembly GCF_002759075.1. Lineage (NCBI taxonomy): Bacteria > Pseudomonadati > Pseudomonadota > Gammaproteobacteria > Pseudomonadales > Pseudomonadaceae > Pseudomonas > Pseudomonas sp. 382. Next base: position 29,918 of record NZ_PEMX01000032.1, on the reverse strand, counting down.
GCCCTGGGGCGTGCTGCCCGGGTGGCGCTGCGTGAGCGTCTGCTGGTGCTGCTGGGCGAACACAGCGAACACCAGGCTGAACTGAAGGCTGCGCTGTATCCAGCCAGTGAGTGCCAGTTGCACCTGCCGGCCAAGGTCGGTGACTACACCGATTTCTACGTCGGCATCCAGCACGCCACCAATGTCGGCAAGCTGTTCCGCCCCGACAATCCGCTGCTGCCCAACTACAAATACGTACCGATCGGCTACCACGGCCGCGCCTCGACCTTGCGTCCCTCGGGGGCCGAGGTCCGTCGCCCGAAAGGCCAGACCCTGCCGCCCGGCCACACCGAACCGAGCTTCGGCCCCTGCGCGCGGCTGGACTACGAACTGGAGTTGGGCATCTGGATCGGCCAAGGCAACGACATCGGCCAGGCCATCCCGATTGCCGAAGCTGACCAGCACCTTGCCGGCCTGTGCTTGCTCAATGATTGGTCGGCGCGGGATATCCAGGCCTGGGAATATCAGCCACTGGGCCCGTTCCTGTCGAAGAGCTTCATCACTACGCTTTCGCCTTGGGTAGTCACTGCCGAGGCCCTGGAGCCGTTCCGCTGTGCCCAGCCGGCCCGGCCGAAGGGGGACCCGCAGCCGCTGCCTTACCTGCTCGACGAGCGTGACCAGGCCAATGGCGCCTTCGATATCGAGCTGGAAGTGCTGCTGCTCACCGAGCGCATGCGCGAGCAGGGTATGCCGGCCCAGCGTCTGGCCTTGAGCAACACCCTGAACATGTACTGGACCGTTGCCCAGCTGATCACCCACCACAGCGTCAACGGCTGCCAGTTGCAGCCTGGCGACTTGTTTGGTTCCGGCACGCTGTCCGGTGCCTCACCCGATTCGTACGGCAGCCTGCTGGAGACCACCGTAGGCGGCAAGCAGCCGGTGGAGCTGGCCAGCGGCGAAATCCGCAAGTTCCTCGAAGACGGTGACGAGATCATCCTGCGCGCCCGCTGCAAGCGTGAGGGCGTGGCCAGCATCGGCTTCGGCGAATGCCGCGGCAAGGTCATCGCAGCCAACTGAGGGAGCAGGCCATGGAGCTGTATACCTATTACCGTTCCACCTCTTCCTATCGGGTGCGCATTGCCCTGGCGCTGAAGGGCCTGGACTACCAGGCCCTGCCGGTCAACCTGCTCAAGGGCGACCAGCGCGGTGATGCCTACGTCGCGGTGAACCCGCAAGGCCGGGTGCCGGCCTTACGAACCGACGGCGGTGAATTGCTGGTGCAGTCGCCAGCGATCATCGAGTACCTGGAAGAGGTTTATCCACAGCCCGCGTTGCTGCCGGCTGGCGCTGCGCTGCGGGCCAAGGTGCGTGGCGTGGCGGCAATCATCGGTTGCGATGTGCACCCGCTGCACAATGTCAGCGTGCTCAACCAACTGCGCCAGCTGGGCCACGACGAGGCGCAGGTCAATCAGTGGATCGCACACTGGATCGGCCAGGGGCTGGCCACCGTTGAGCAGTTGATTGGCGATCACGGTTATTGCTTTGGCGACGAGCCGGGGCTGGCGGATGTCTACCTGATTCCGCAGCTGTATGCGGCCGAGCGCTTCAACATCGACCTCAGCGGCTACCCCCGCATAGCCCGGGTCGCTGCACTGGCCAAGGCGCATCCGGCGTTCGCCAGGGCGCACCCGTCCTGTCAGGTGGACACGCCGACTCAGTGAATCGAACGGTTCACTGCCGGTAGCTTGCCGATACGTTCGGACAGCTTAAGGCGCTGAACCGGGTCGTCGGTCAGCAGCAGGGCGTGTTCCAGGTCGAAACGTTCGGCCTGCGGGCAGTCCAGGTGTTGATACAGCGTTGCGCGGGTCATGTAGTCACTGACTTGGGCCGGGCCCAGTTGCATGACCCGTTCGGCGTCGATCAGTGCAGCCAAGTGGTTGTCGTTGCTCATATGCAACTGGCGCAGGTTGCGCGAAAGGCGCTGCAGTATCTGTGTGGCACTGGCGCTGCGCAGGTGTTCGGCAGTCAGCGGCACATGCGGGCCAAACTGGCGCGCCAGCAGCTCGCGGCAGTCCTTGGGGTACAGGCGCCGGCCCCCACAAGGGTCGAGCAGGTGGTCGGCACCGGGTACGCGCAGCAGGAAGTGCCCAGGGAATGCCACGCCTTCCAGGGGTATGGACAGGCGCCGGGCGAGTTCCAGAGCAACGATCGCCAATGCCAGGGGCTGGCCGCGTCGGCGCTGCAGTACCTTGTCCAGCAACGCCGCATGCGGCCGCAGCGGATGGAGTTCGTCCTGCTGGAAACCCAGTGCATTGAGCTGTCGCAGCAGCGGCTGGGCCAGTTCGGATAATGGCAGCATGGGCAGGCAGGCACTGATCTGCCCTTGCAGGTTTTGCAACGTGGCAAGGCTGGCCGCAGGCTCGACCTTTCGATCATGCTCGGCGGCAATCCACAACGCAGCTTCCAGCAGGGCGACCGGCTCGCGCTCCAGGCAGGCCAGGCAGGCTTGACGTGGCTTCATCAGGGCTCTCCACACACGCTTGAGTATTAGCCGTGGGGCGTGGATTCGTCCAGTGGTCCGCCGACGGCGCCGTACCTTGGCGCATGCCTATACTGGTAGGAGCACCTCGTTGGGGAGCCTGTCGATGTTCGCTCTGATGCTAAGCACCCGTACCCAGTCGCTGCACCTGTTCATTGACCCGCCCACTGGCCTCAAGGCCGTAGTGGCGATTCACAGCGAAAAATTGGGCCCTGCAGTGGGGGGGTGTCGCTACCTGCCCTATGCCGATGACGAGAGCGCCATGACCGATGCCATCCGCCTGGCTCAAGGCATGAGTTACAAGGCAGCACTGGCGGGCCTGCCGTTGGGTGGCGGCAAGGCGGTGATCATGCGCAACCCGCATGTGGAAAACCGTGCGGCACTGTTCGAGGCGTTCGGCCGCTTCATCGATACCTTGCAAGGGCGTTTCATCATTGCCGTCGACAGTGGTACCTCGACCCTGGACATGGACTGCATTGCCCAGAGCACACCGCATGTGACCAGCACCACGGCCTCTGGCGACCCGTCACCGCATGCTGCCATGGGCGTGTTCGCCGGCATACGCGCCACCTCGCAGGCACGCCTGGGCAGCAGCAACCTCGAAGGCTTGCGCGTCGCTGTGCAGGGGCTGGGCAATGTCGGTTATGCCTTGGCCGAGCAACTGCATGCGGCAGGGGCGGAGTTGCTGGTCAGCGACCTGGACCCTGGCCGCGTACGCTTGGCGGTAGAGCAGTTCAATGCTCACCCGGTGACCAATGACGCCCTGATCAGCACCCCTTGCGATATTTTCGCGCCCTGTGGCGTGGGCCCGGTGCTCAATGGCCAGACGGTGATGCAGCTGCGTTGCGCGGCGGTGGCGGGGGCGGCCAACAATCAGCTGACCACCTTGCAGGTGGCGGATCAGCTGGAGTCGCGCGGCATTCTGTATGCCCCTGACTACGTGATCAATGCCGGTGGCCTGATCTACGTAGCGCTGAAGCATCACGGAGGCGACCTGGGTACCATCACTGCGCATCTGGCGCGGATACCGACGCGGTTGACCGAGGTGTTCGGCCATGCCCAGGCGGAAAAGCGCTCCCCGGCCAGAGTGGCGCAGATGCTGGCCGAGCGCATGTTGTACGGTTGAGGGCCTGGCGCAACTGCCTCAATCATGCATGAGCCAGGGCCTCAGTTGCTTGAGGTTGGAGACCACTACCTGTTGCGCTTCAGGGCTGGTCGCCACGTTGCGCGGGTCGATCTGATGGCGCTGCAGCACATACTTGACCAGAGCCCTGCGGCTCGGCACCACCAGTCGCCCGTCAATCATGCCGAAGTCGGCTTCGATGATTGCCTTCTGCGCCTCGTTCAAACGCTCGTCGGGCTTGAAGATCACCGCAATTTCGGTATTCCAGTCTTCATCCTGTGCCCGGGGGTTGGGCGACTCGTCCAGCAGGCCCGGCTGCCCGCGCAAACGGCTGAGTACGAAGTCGCGGTACTGACGGTTCTTTTCACAGTACGCCCGCACATGCCAGCGCATGCCGGTGTAGACCAGCGTGTGCGGGGCGATGAGGCGTATTTCGACGTTCGGCGTGTTGAGTGAAACGTACTCGGTTTCCAGGCGCAGGCCTTCACGGCAGGCCTTGAGCAGGGGGCGCAGAACTTCTGGCCGAATGGGCCGGTCCGGTACTTCGAGCACCTTGGTGTGGGCGTAGGCCAGTGCCAGGCCGTCAATGTGCGGAGCGCGTTCACCGTTCTGATACAGCAGTTGCAGGTAGGCGCTTGCGCTGTCCTCGATGAACTTGGGTATGAACTGATTGCTGGGTACATAACCCTTGAGCTGTTTGTCGTACACCAGGTTCTTCGGCGCATGCTCGGTGATGTAGGTATTGATGTCCTTGGATGCCTGCTGCCGGCTGATTCCGAAGCTCTGCATCAGGTGGCCGGTGGTCAGGCGGCCTTCCCACCAGGCGACGGTCTCGATCAGCTTGTAGCGCAGTGCCAGGTCCCAGCGCACCTGCTCGACGGTTTGCCTGCGTTTCATGATCTCTCCTGGGAAGGCATGCCTGGGAGGTGCCTTGCAGGCGGTGACCCCGACTCGGAGGTGCGGCCTACTCGCTGGCTTTTTCCGCTGTATCCAGCTCAGCCAAAGCCGCCGCATTGCTCTTGAACGCCGCTGCAAACACAGCCCTGTTCTTGGCCATGAAGATGCTGGCCTCTTCGGCGATGTTTTCATCCAGCCCAGGTACGTGTTTAACCAGAACCTGAGTAAGCACCTCGGCCAGTTCCAGCATCTGGTCATGGGCATCTGCGAGTTTGCGGTCCAAGAACGTGGTCTCCAAATCGCGCGTGCTGCGGTAAAGAATCTCAACAGCCATACGAGGCCTCTCGGTCAGTGGGGCAGGGGCGCTGTGGTGCGCCTGCTGCTGTGCGGTTCAGTTGCTATCCAGGCAGTCGGGCAGAATGCCGTCACCGAATACTGTATCTATATACAGTAATGACAAGGCAGTCATTTCGCAACCGGAAATTGTAGCTGTACCGAATTCGCTCGCTGCCCGTGCCTTGCGGCAATCGGTCGCCTTCCAAGGCAGGGGCCTGGCCCTTTAACTGCATGGCACAAGCGTCACAGGCGTGACGCATCATCCTTCATGTCGTATCGGGGAATCGCACATCGTGGATATCAAATGGGCTGAAAAACTGCGCAAGGGCCTGCACGGCTCGGCCGACGCGCTGGGCAACCTGTGCGTGGAAGCGTTCCACTACCTGGCGCTGTTCGGCATTGGCGCGATTACCGCCTACGCGGCGGTGGTAACGTTCCTGGACATGCTCGGCAAGGGCGGGGTCAGCGTCGACGACATCCTGCTGCTGTTCATCTACCTGGAGCTGGGGGCGATGGTCGGTATCTACTTCAAGACCAACCACATGCCCATTCGCTTCCTGCTGTATGTGGCGATCACCGCGCTGACGCGCCTGCTGATTGGCGACGTGTCGCACCACAAGGCGCCGGACGAGGGGCTGTTGTACGTGTGCGGTGGTATCTTGCTGCTGGCGTTCTCGATCCTGGTGGTGCGCTACGCCTCTTACCGCTACCCCTCGACCAAGGTGCTGGACGCCAGCGGCAAGGAAGTGGAGGAGGGTAAGTGAGGGGCTAACCGGCTACCGCTGGCAATGGGCTCAGGCATCGTTGAATCCTGGCTGGCGCCTGGCAGAGCGTCGTGACAGCGGGTCGCGCACGGTGGCGCCGACAGGAGAATAAATTGAGCAGAAATACCGAAGCTGTACATGCCCACCTGAAGCAGGTGCTTGCGCCGTTGGGGCTCGACCCGAATGGGGTGTATGTCACCGAAGTCGCCGATGTCGTCGAATTGAAAGTGGTCGGCAGCCGTTCCCTGGTGGAGGAGTCGTTGTACTGGCTCAAGCGAGGCCAGGAGCCCACTTACGACCAGGGCCTGGTCGGTCTGTTCCACCGCTCCAATAGCTTTGATGCCGCGCACCGCGTAGGTAACTGGCGCCTGACGGAGTTGGAGAAAGCAATCGGCGAGATGCTGACGCTGGCCTGATCCTCAGTTGGCCACGCTCACTGCTGCGAACGGGCGGGCGTCAGGGCGCGTATCGCGGGTCAGGGCGGCCAACACCTGCAACGGGTTCTGCCCCAGTTCGATCGCAAGGCCCAGGCGGATGCTGTCGATGACCCGTTGCAGGCGCACAGGGTCGTTGCGCTGGGCCTGGCTGATGAGGCGCTTGGCAACCACGCCGGCGTCATCGGAAAGGGTCAGCATGATGCTGCCGTCCAGCCGTTCGATACTCAGGTTGATCCGGTATTCGGAGGCGAAGGCGGCGCTGATCTGTTCAAATGGATTGTTCATGGTCTGGGTCCGCAATGGATGACTGCAGAAGTTGACCGGGTAACCTGCACGATGGTTCATCCCCATTGATCGGTGCAAACCAAAACGCCCGGCGCGAGCCGGGCGTTGTTGTTCAGGAAGCCTGTCAGGCGTCGGGGTCAGTCAGTTCCAGTACCCCGCGCTTGCTGCGCAGTTTGCCGTAGAAGTGTTCCAGCGCATTGTTCAGCTTGCTGGCGGCACCGTCGACCGCCTGGTCAAGTGAAGTGGCAGTGTGGGTCACGGAAATCGGCTGATGGCCTTTCGGGCGAGCCTCCAACTGGCAGCGTTTGTCATGCGGGCCGGGCTTGGCGCCGTTCTCGTCACGCAGATGCACCTCGATGCGGGTGAGGTCGTCGTCATAGCGTTCGAGGGTGGCTTCCAGCGTACTGCGGACCCACTCGTTGAGACGGATGTTGCCTTCGATATGGTTGCTGCTGTTGACCTGGATTTGCATGATTCCAATCCTTATTCAGCTTGCTCGCATGGAGGCGTGCCTAGGCCATTGAGGGCCTTGGTATTTCTGCGCCTCTTGACTCTAAGGTCAGGCAACGGCGAAACGAATACAACCCCTTTTTGAAAATAAATTTTCTGTAGCAAATTCATTGGAGGGGGCCGCCAACATGGATTCGCCGCGAGCCTTGCAGCGCCTGTGCGATCGAGCGCCGCGCGGGCGACGCTCGGTCTCATAGGCGCTGAATATCTGACGGCGAACACCCGATAGCCTCCATAGAGATTTTGCTTATGAGAATTAAACTCATTACTATTGCATCCCCATTCCCCGGACCCTCGCCATGAAGCGCTCCGCCGCCGGACTCCCTCTCAGCTATCGCCTGGCCGTGGTTTCACGCAGCCTGGCGGCATTGCTGGGCGGCTATCTGCTGGCGTCGTCGATCAGTGTCTGCCTGGCCCTGCTGCTGCCGTTGCCCCAGGTCGACGCCACGCTGTCCGGCCTGATGCTCTCGTTTGTGTTCTACCTGCTGGCCTTCATCTGGTGCTTCGCCTGCCGCAGCGCCTTGCGTGCCTGGCTTGGCGTGTTGTTGCCGAGCCTGGTGCTGGGCCTGCTCGGCGGGTTCGCCTACTGGACGAAGAACCCATGAAGGAAGGCTTCCGCCAGGCCATGGCCTGGCTGCACACCTGGACTGGCCTGATATTCGGCTGGCTGCTGTTTGCCATCTTCCTGACCGGCACCCTGTCGTACTTCAAGGAAGAGGTCAGCCACTGGGCGCAGCCGGAAGTGCGCCGCCATACGCTCGACCCGGTGACCAGCCTGGGCTTGGCCCAGCGCTATCTGGAGCGCAACGCCGCGCACTCGGACAGCTGGATGATCCGCCTGCCAAGCGAGCGCGACGCCGCCTTGAACGTCGGCTGGCGCGACCCCGAGGGTGGGCCTCGGGGCTTTGTCAGGAAGAACCTGGATGCACAGAGCGGGCAGCCGGTCGATGCGCGCGAAAGCCGTGGCGGCGAGTTCTTCTACCGCTTCCATTTTGAACTGCAGATGCCCTATCCATGGGGCCGCTGGCTGTCGACGCTGTGTGCCTTCATCATGCTGCTGGGGTTGGTCACCGGGATCATTACCCACAAGAAGATCTTCAAGGAGTTTTTCACTTTCCGCCCTGGCAAGGGCCAGCGCTCATGGCTGGATGGCCACAATGCCATTGGCGTGCTGGTGCTGCCGTTCCACCTGATGATCAGCTACAGCAGCCTGGTGCTGTTCATGTACATGGTCATGCCGGCCAGCATCATGGCCAGTTACGGCAATACCAACGGGTACTTCAATGACCTGTTCGGCCGCGACCAGGCACCCAAGCCAGCCCATGTCGCCGCGCCTCTGGTGCCGCTGGCGAGCCTCCATGCCAAGGTGCAGGCGCTGGTGCCGGGCGCACGCATCGGGCTTATCCAGGTGCAGAACGCGGGCGATCGCAATGCCCGTGTCGTCTTCACCCAGTCATCGGCGGATAACGTCCCCTACAAGCGCAGTGCCAACTGGACCTTCGATGGGGCCTCTGGCGAACTGCTGAAACAGGGCGCGCCGGAAAGCGCCGCGATGATGACCTCGTTCAGTTTCGCCGGCCTGCACATGGGCAACTACGCCGGGCCTTGGCTGCGTTGGTTGTACTTCGCCTTCGGGCTTGCCGGCACGGCGGTGATCGGCACCGGCCTGGTGATGTGGCTGGGCAAACGCCAGCTCAAGCATGCCAGGAGCGAACGTCTGCCGGGCGAGTTGCGCCTGGTCGAAGTGCTCAACATCGCCAGCATGAGTGGCCTGGTGCTGGCCGTGGCCGGTTTCTTCTGGGCCAACCGGTTGCTGCCGGTGGCACTGCATGGGCGTGCTGACTGGGAGGTGAACACGTTCTTCCTGGTCTGGCTGGCGTCACTGCTGCATGCCGTGCTGCGCCCGGGGCGCAGGGCCTGGGGCGAGCAGCTGGCAATGGGGGCACTGGCTTTTGCCCTGTTGCCGTTGCTCAACGCCTTGAGCACCGGCCAGGGGTTGAACGTCTCTGTGCCTGAGGGTGACTGGGCCATGGCCGGTTTCGACCTTACCGCCCTGGCGTGTGGGCTGTTCCTGGCCTGGGCCGCGAGCAAGATGCTGCGCCCACCGAAGCCCGTCGCAAAACGTGCGGCGAAGGCGGCCAAGGTCTCGCCCAAAATGGTCGAGGTGCAGTGATGCTGAGCATTGCCCTTATCGGTTTCGCCGGTTTCGCCGCGCTGTGCCTGGCGATGGAAAAGCACTACAACGAGCTGCTCAAGCACAAGCCCCGCCCGGCCCAGTTGCGTGCACTGCGCGCTGGCGGTTGGCTGCTGCTCATATTGTCCCTGGTGCTATCCGTTCACTGTCGTGGCTGGGCCCACGGGCTGGTGGAGTGGGCCGCGCTGTTGATGGCCGGCGTTACCCTGTGGGTGTTCGGTCTGCCTTACATGCCGCGGGCGTTGCTGGGCCTGGCTGCCGCCAGCCTGGTACTGGGCCCGCTGTTGGCCGTGGTTGCGGGGTGATGCCTTGAGCGAAACCGAGAGCGACAGCACCCGCGCGCGTTTCCTCGAGGTTTTCCTCGCCCAGCGTGCGCGCATGGAGGCGTTGGTCAGCCGTCGGGTAGGCTGCCGCGCTACTGCGTCCGACCTGGTGCAAGAGCTGTTCCTGCGCTTCTGGCGTCGCCCCGAGGTCAAGGTCGAAGCGCTCGATACCTACCTGCTGCGCTGTGCCGGCAACCTTGCCATCGATCATCTGCGCAGTGCAGGCAGTCGCGAACGCCTTGCCGAAGCCTCGCTGCAGCGTGATGAAGCGGCTCTGGCCCAGGCGCCAGAGCAGGCCGTCGAGGTCGATCATGACCTGCAGCGCATTGAAGCCGCCCTGCGAGCGCTGCCTGAGCGTACCCGGCAGATTTTTCTGCTCAACCGCGTCCACGGCTGCAAGTACGGCGAGATCGCCAAGGCCATGCAGCTTTCCCAGAGCAGTGTGGAAAAGCATATGATGCGCGCCCTCGAAGCGTGCAAGGCCAGTGTTGCCGAGCCCGCGACCTTCACTCGCAGGCCTGGGAGCGCCCGCCGATGAGCCACCCAGACCCGGTTACCGCTGCCCAGTCCGAGGCTGCCTTGCAGTGGCTGATCCGCATCAACGAGCAGCCTGAAGCGGCAAGCAGTGCGCCGTTCAAGCGCTGGTTGCTGGCCGATCCCAAGCATCGCCAAGCCTATGCCGAAGCCCAGTTGCTGATGCAGCTCAGCGAAACACCGGCAGCGCGTCTGGCGCAAGAACAGCATGCAGACCTGCAGCCTTACTTGCTGGCCATGGCCAAGCCACCCGGCAAAAGCCACTGGCGACGCGCTGGCATGGCGTTGGCAGCGGCGTGCCTGGTGCTGGCGGTCAGCGTGGCGGGTGGCTGGCGGCCGGGTGACTGGTTACTGGACCTGCAGGCCGATTTCAGCAGCAGTGATGCGATTCGCCAGGTAACCCTGGCGGACCAGTCGCAGGTGACCCTGGATGCGGGCAGCGCCATCGCCGTCGATTTCCGGCAAGGTGAACGCCGTGTACGCCTGCTGCATGGCGCAGCGTTCTTCGAGGTTACCCATACCGGGCAGCCATTCGTGGTGGAAGCGGCTGGCGGCGAGGTTCGGGTGCTGGGTACGCAGTTCGAAGTGCGGGACCAAGGGCAGGGTGCACAGGTCATCGTCCGCAGTGGGCGTGTGGCCGTCATCCCGGCCGCGGGGCAGGCCGGCCAGATACTGACGGCCAACCAGCAACTGGCCTATGCCGATGGGCACGCAGGCGAGCTGGCGAGTGTCGACGGCGACAGCCGCCTGGCCTGGCGCCAAGGCTGGCTGAACTATTACCAGGTGCCGCTGGCGCAGGTAGTGGCAGACCTGGGTCGGTACTACCCCGGCCGTATCGTGTTGTTGGATGGAGTATTGGGGCAGCGCAAGGTGAGCGGCAGTTTCCCGGTGGATGAGCCTTTGGCTGCACTGGATTCGCTAGGCAAGGTGCTGGGTTTCTCGCGGCAAACCTTGCTGGGGCGGCTGACCGTGATCCGCTGAAAAAAAATTGCAAAAGCGGATGAGGTAACCAGACGCAGCATCCGTGTAATGAGTGGAAGTGCGATTCATTCGCAGTAATAACCCTCTCACAGGTCAGCGTCCATGAAGTTCACCCCGCGTTGCGTCTCCCTCTGGTTTGGCCTTGCAGTGTGCCCGGCCATCACCGCTGCCCCTGGCCTCATGGCCGCCGAGCAACTGCAACTGCACGCTTTCGACCAGCCCGGCCAACCGCTGGCCCAGGCCCTGAGCGCCTTCAGCCGTGCCACTGGCCAGAGTGTCGTCTACAGCCTCGAACTGCCTGCTGTGCAGGCCCCGGCCCTCAATGGCTCGTTCAGCGCCGAGCAGGCCCTGCAACGGCTGCTGGGTAGCAGTGGGCTGACCTGGCGCCGCCTTGATGCACGCACCCTGACGCTCGAACCTGTAGATACCTCTGGCGCCCTCAACCTGCAGGCCACCACGGTGACCTCGCAAATGGACAGCTACAGCTATCAGCCACCCGCCAGTGCCTCGATCATGCGCGGCCAGGGCCCCGCCCAGGACATCCCGCAGGCGATCAACGTGGTACCGGCCCAGGTCATCCGCGATCAGGCCCCACGCAACCTTGACGACGCGTTGGCCAATGTCAGTGGCATTACCCAGGGCAACAACTTCGGTGGCACGTCCGACACGGTGATGAAACGCGGCTTCGGTGACAACCGCGACGGCTCGATCATGCGTGACGGCATGCCGGTGGTGCAGGGCCGCAGTCTCAATGCCACTACCGAGCGGGTCGAAGTGCTCAAGGGCCCGGCCTCGCTGCTGTACGGCATCCAGGACCCGGGCGGGGTGATCAACGTGGTCAGCAAGCGCCCGCAACTGCAGCAGTACAACGCCCTGACCGTGCGCGGTTCCACTTACGGCAGCGGCAAGAATGGCAGCGGCGGCGGCTTCGACAGCACCGGCGCGTTGGGCGACAGCAACTTCGCCTACCGCCTGACCGTCGATCACGAGGACGAGGATTACTGGCGCAACTTCGGCGTGCACCGCGAATCGCTGGTGGCGCCATCGTTGGCCTGGCTCGGCGAAGACACCCAGGTAGTGCTGGCCTACGAGCACCGCGAATTCCTCTATCCGTTCGACCGCGGCACGGCATTCGGCAGCAACGGCCACCCGCTGGACATCCCGGCCACCCGCCGCCTGGACGAGCCGTTCAACGACATGGAAGGGCGCTCCGACCTGTACCGCCTGGAGGTCGACCACCAACTGGCCGACGACTGGAAGCTGCACTTCGGCTACAGCTTCAACCGCGAAACCTACGATGCCAGCCAGGTTCGCGTTACCGGCGTGAACGAGGCCAAGGGCACGCTGACGCGCAGCATCGACGGCACCCACAACGCCATGAGCCGCGACCAGTTCGCCACCTTGAGCCTCAATGGCAATGTCGAGTTGGCCGGTATGCAGAACGACCTGCTGTTCGGTATCGACCACGAAGACCGCAAGATCTTTCGTGGCGACCTGATCCGTCAGACCTCTCGATCGGCCTTCAGCTACCTGAATCCAGTGTACGGCCAGGAGGTGGAGGGCAGCACGGTGCGTGCGAGCGACAGCGACCAGACCGACAAGCTGCGCACCGACGCCTTGTTCGTGCAGGACGCGCTGCACCTGGACGAGCACTGGATTCTGGTGGCAGGCGCGCGCTACCAGCAGTATGACCAGTACGCCGGCCGCGGTCGCCCGTTCAAGGCCAATACCGACAGCAACGGCCAGGCCTGGGTGCCGCATGCGGGCATCGTCTACAAGGTCGATGACCAGCTGTCGTTCTATGGCAGCTACAGCGAGTCGTTCAAGCCCAACTCCAGCATCGCCCCGCTGACCGGGGGCGTGGTGCTGGATTCCTCGGTGGCGCCGGAGGAGGGCAAGTCCTGGGAGCTGGGCGCCAAGCTCGACATGCCGGGCAGCCTCACCGGTACCCTGGCGCTGTTCGATATCACCAAGCGCAACGTGCTGGTTTCCAACTTCGACAGTGGCACTGGCGAGACGGTCTACAGCAACGCCGGGGAAGTCAGCTCACGCGGCGTGGAGCTCGACCTGACCGGGCAGCTCAGCGAGCGCTGGAGCCTGATCGGCAGTTACGCCTTCACCGATGCCAAGGTGACCAAGGACCCCGACCTTGAAGGCAACCGCCTGCAGAACGTGGCCCGGCATACCGGTTCGCTGTCGGCGGTGTATGACTTCGGCAGCCTGCTGGGTGGCGATCGCCTGCGTTTCGGCGCCGGGGCGCGCTATGTGGGTGAGCGGTCGGGGAACGCGACCAACACGTTCGACCTGCCGAGCTATACCGTGGCTGATGCATTCGCCACCTATGAGACCAAGCTTGACGAGCACAATGTGCGCTTGCAGCTGAACGTGAAGAACCTATTCGACAAGGTCTACTACAGCTCGGCGGTCAACCAGTATTTCGTGGCGATTGGCGATGCGCGGCAGGTGAGCCTGTCGAGTACCTTCGAGTTCTGAGCCGTGTACCGCCTGTGCCGGCCTTTTCGCGGCTAAAGCCGCTGCAACAGGGATATCACAGGTTTTGAAAACTGTGCAGTACTTGTGGGCTTTAGCCGCGAAGGGCCAGACGGTAATCGCCAGGGGTTGCACCGAGTGCCTGGCGGAAGCGGTTGCTGAAATGGCTGGCACTGGCAAACCCGCACAATAGTGCCACCTGGCCCAACGGCAATTCGCCCAGGCGCAAGAGGTGGCAGGCCCGATGTAGCCTGCGCGCCAGCAGGTACTGATGCGGCGGCAGGCCAAAGCTGGTGCGGAACATCCGCGCAAAGTGGTACTCGGACAGGTTGCAGCGCAGTGCCAGTTCTCCCAGGGTGATCGGCTGGTCGAGATGCGCCTCGATGTACTCCACCAGCTGTCGGCGCAGGCTCGGCGCCAACCCGCCCTTCAGGCGCAACCCTTGGCGCAGGCCAACCTGGTTGAGCACGGCATGGTCGACGATCTCATGGGCCAGGCTGCTGGCCAGCAGACGCTCGGCGGGCTCATCCCAGTCCAGCGTGATCAACTGGCGAAAGCGCACGGATTGTTGCGGGTCATCGAGGAAGGTCGCTTCCTGAAGTTGCAGTTCGCGTGGCTCGCGATCGAGCAGGCGCACACAACCCAAGGCGAACTGCGCTTCGCTTATGTACAGGTGGGCCAGGCGAATTGCACCGTTCACCACCCAGTTCGACTCGTGCCCTGCCGGCATGATGCACAGCTTGTTTGGCGCGCCCTTGTCGGCCGGGCGCTGGCGACGAAAGGTGCCGGTGCCGTCGGCGATATAGCACGACAGCGTGTGATGGCTCGGCGCCTGGTAGTCGCGCGCATCGTCGCGGTTGCGCCACAACGCCGCCGCCAAGCCGTCGCCCAGGTGCGCGCTCAGCTCCAGCCGGGCGTTGGGCGAGGCGTGCATGGCGTTGAACACTTGCAGTTGGGTGAGTGGGGGCATGGGCAATTCCTCTGGCCTCATCCTACTGCGCCCGCGTAGCGCTGACAGCCACCCGGGGGCGAAAAGCGCAAGTTTGTGCAAGCGCGTGGCGGCGAGCAGGGGGAACACTGACGGTGTTGAAACGTGAAAGGCCCAAGGAACCGCCGCCATGAACCTCGCTCTGTACCTGCTCACCGTCCTGATCTGGGGCACCACCTGGATCGCCTTGAAACTGCAACTGGGCGTAGTCGCCATCCCGGTGTCGATCGTCTACCGGTTCGCCCTGGCCGGCCTGATCCTGTTCGCCATGCTTCTGCTCAGCCGCCGCCTGCAGCCGATGAATCGGCGTGGCCACCTGATCTGCCTGGCGCAGGGCTTGTGCCTGTTCTGTGTCAACTTCATGTGCTTCCTCACCGCGAGCCAGTGGGTTGCCAGCGGCCTGATCGCCGTGGTGTTCTCCACCGCCACCTTGTGGAATGCCCTCAATGCCCGGATCTTCTTCGGCCAGAAGATCGCCAGCAATGTCCTTGCGGGCGGTGCGCTTGGCTTGCTCGGCCTGGGCTTGCTGTTCTGGCCCGAGCTGTCGCACCACGCGGCCAGCCGCGAAACCCTCTACGGCCTTGGCCTGGCACTGCTTGGCACGCTGTGTTTCTCGGCTGGCAACATGCTCTCCAGCATGCAGCAGAAGGCCGGGCTCAAGCCCATGACCACCAATGCCTGGGGCATGCTCTATGGCGCGGCGATGCTGGCGGTGTATTGCCTGGTCAGCGGCATCCCTTTCGCCATGGAATGGAACACCCGCTACATCGGTTCGCTGATGTATCTGGTCATCCCAGGCTCGGTGATCGGTTTCACCGCCTACCTGACCCTGGTCGGGCGCATGGGGCCGGAGCGGGCTGCCTACTGCACCGTGCTGTTCCCGCTGGTGGCGCTGAATGTGTCGGCATTCGCCGAAGGCTATCAATGGACGGCCCCGGCGCTGCTGGGGCTGGTAGCGGTGATGGCGGGCAATGTCCTGGTGTTTCGCAAGCCTCGGCCCAAAAAAGCCACTACCGCCATGGCATGAGGGGGCTACCGAGGGCTTTTAGCCCTTCCATACCTGTGGATTCACCAAGTCCCGCGGCCGCTCGCCGAGCAATGCCGCACGCAGGTTCTCCATCGCCCGGTTAGCCATGGCCTCGCGGGTTTCGGCAGTCGCCGAACCGATATGCGGCAAGGTCAGCGCATTAGGCAGCTGGAACAGCGGCGACTCGCTCAACGGCTCCTTCTCATAGACATCCAGGCCGGCGCCGCGAAGGGTGCCGTTCTGCAGCGCCTCGATCAGCGCCGCCTCGTCGACCACCGGGCCACGGGCGATGTTGATCAGGAACGCGCTCGGTTTCATCAGCTTCAGTTCACGGGCGCCGATCAGCTTGCGCGTGGCGTCCGACAGCGGCACCACCAGGCAGACGAAGTCGGCCTCGGCCAGCAGCTGCTCCAGGCTGCGGTACTGGGCGCCCAGCTCCTGCTCAAGGGCAGCCTTGCGGCTGTTGCCAGCGTACAGGATCGACATGTTGAAGCCGAAGCGGCCACGGCGGGCGACGGCGGCGCCGATGTTGCCCAGGCCGACGATGCCCAGCGTCTTGCCATGCACATCGCTACCGAAGTGCGAAGGGGCCACCGTGGCCTGCCAGTTGCCGGCCTTGGTCCAGGCGTCGAGTTCGGCGGTGCGGCGGGCGCAGCCCATGATCAGCGAGAAACCCAGGTCGGCGGTGCTTTCGGTGAGCACGTCCGGAGTGTTGGTCAGGGCGATGCCGCGCTCGTTGAAATAGTCGACGTCATAGTTGTCGTAGCCGACCGAGACGCTGGACACGACTTCGAGCTTGCCTGCACCTTCGAGCTGCGCGCGGCCGAGCTTGCGGCCAGCGCCGATCAGGCCGTGGGCCTCGGGCAGGGCTTCGTTGAACTGGGCACTGATGTCGCCGAGCTTGGGGTTCGGCACGATCACGTTGAAGTCTTGCTGCAGGCGCTCGGCCATGGCGGGGGTGATGCGGCTGAAGGCCAGGACGGTCTTTTTCATCGGCAACTTCTCGGGGCGGTGGGTCGGGTTGATTGGTTAGCAACCTACCATTGTCCACCGCCGCCGTGCAGCAGCTTTTTCAGTTGGCGATCAGCAATTCGTGGGTTTTCAGGTCGGCTTCATGGGCCGCCAGAATTTCCGGCAGCGAGTTGCGCAGGTACTCGACCCAGGTCTTGATCTTGGCATCCAGGTATTGGCGCGAAGGGTAGATGGCATACAGGTTGAGCTCCTGCAGCCGGTACTCCGGCATCACCCGCACCAGGCTGCCGTCGCGCAAACCATCGATCACCGAGTAGATCGGCAACACCCCCATGCCCATGCCACTGCGGATCGCAGTTTTCATCGCATCCGCCGAGTTGACCTGGAACGGTGAGCTGGTGATGTTGACCAGCTCCTGGCCCTCCGGGCCGTCGAACAGCCATTTTTCCAGTGGAATCACCGGGCTGACCATGCGCAGGCAGGCATGCTTGAGCAGATCGACCGGTTTATGTGCAAAACCGTGCTTGGCCACGTACTCGGGCGATGCGCAGACAATGCTGTAGGTGATGCCCAGGCGTTGCGAGACGAAGCCCGAGTCCGGCAGCTCGGTGGCCAGCACGATGGACACGTCGTAACCCTCGTCGAGCAGGTCGGGCACGCGGTTGGCCATGGTCAGGTCGAAGGTCACGTCCGGGTGCGATTCGCGGTAGCGGGCGATGGCGTCTACCACGAAGTGCTGACCGACCCCGGTCATCGAATGCACCTTCAATTGCCCGGCAGGCCGGGCATGGGCATCGCTGGCTTCGGCTTCGGCTTCTTCGACATAGGTAAGGATCTGTTCACAGCGCATCAGGTAACGCTTGCCGGCCTCGGTCAGGGCGATGCGCCGGGTGGTGCGGTTGAGCAGCCGGGTTTGCAGATGGGCTTCCAGGTTGGAGACCGCCCGCGACACGTTCGCGGTGGTCGTATCCAGTTGCGCCGCGGCAGCGGTAAAGCTGCCTAGCTGGGCTACGCAACTGAAAGCACGCATGTTTTGCAGGGTGTCCATGGGTCACTCTCAAGGTAGAGGACAAAATTGTGTCACGAAGTAACGCGAATGTGCGTTCGACCAAAGCCGGATTATCGCCGTTTCGGTAACAAAGATTCGCAAGAATATACGCTTATCGCCAGTGCGGCGGCCCCCTAGAATTGCGCGGCCCCTCCACCTCTTCCTCGGGAAATCGCAGCTGTGCCGCGTCGCATCATCAGAACGCTTCAAGTGTTCAGTGCCTGTGCCCTTTGTCTCACCTTGAGCGGCTGTATCGGAACCTGGGGTATCGCCCCGCAAAGCAAGACCCTGCAAGCCAACACCTTGATCACCGACGCGGCCATTCGCGAAGCGGCCAGCGACGCGCACTGGCCTGACCAGCGCTGGTGGCAGGCCTATGGCGACCCACAACTCGACCGCTGGATCGACCTCGCCGTAGCCGGTAGCCCAAGCCTGGCCATGGCCGCTGCGCGTGTGCGTGAAGCCAAGGCCATGGCCGGTGTGGTCGAGTCGGCGGAAAAGCTCCAGGTCAAAGGTGACGCCACGCTCAAGCGGCACAACTGGCCCGAGGACCAGTTCTACGGCCCTGGTGCGCTGTCGGGCGCCAACACCTGGGACAACAACGCCGCCATCGGCTTCAGCTACGCGCTGGACCTGTGGGGCCGCGAACGCAATGCCAGCGAGCAGTCGGTCGACCAGGCGCACATGAGCGTGGCCGAGGCCCGCCAGGCGCAGCTGGAACTGCAGAACAATGTGGTACGTGCCTACATTCAGCTGAGCCTGCAGTTCGCCCAGCGCGATATCGTCAAGGCCGAGCTGGAACAGCAGGAGCAGATCCTGGCCCTGGCCAAGCGCCGCCTGGATGGCGGCATCGGCACCCATTTCGAGGTCAGCCAGGCCGAGGCACCGCTGCCCGAAACCCATCGCCAGCTCGACAGCTTCGACGAGGAAATCGCCCTGACCCGTAACCAGTTGGCGGCGCTGGCCGGTAAAGGGCCGGGGGAGGGCGCGCAATTGCAACGGCCGAGCCTGGCCCTCGCGGCCCCGCTGAAGCTGCCGTCGAACCTGCCTGCCGAACTGGTCGGCCAGCGCCCGGACGTGGTCGCCAGCCGCTGGCAGGTCGCCGCCCAGGCCCGTGGCATCGATGTCGCCCATGCCGGCTTCTTCCCCAACGTCGACCTGGTCGGCAGCCTCGGCTTCATGGCCACTGGCGGTGGTCCGCTGGAATTCCTGACAGGGCGCAAGTTCAACTACAACGTCGGCCCGGCGATCAGCCTGCCGATCTTCGACGGTGGCCGTCTGCGCTCGCAGCTGGGCGTAGCCTCGGCGAGTTATGACGTAGCGGTGGCGCGCTACAACCAGACCGTGGTCGGCGCTCTGAAGAACATTTCAGATCAACTGATCCGCCGTGAATCGATGAAGGAACAGTCGCACTTCGCTGCCCAATCGGTGGCCGCTGCGCAGAAGACCTACGACATCGCCATGGTGGCCTTCCAGCGCGGCCTGACCGACTACCTCAATGTGCTCAATGCGCAGACCTTGCTGTTTCGCCAACAGCAGGTGCAGCAGCAGGTGCAGGCTGCCCGCCTGATCGCCCATGCCGAACTGGTCACCGCCCTGGGTGGCGGCCTGCAGGCTGGCCGGGACGTGCCGCAGGAAGAACGCCAGGCCGCGCCGAAAACCCCGGCCACCCTGGCGATTTTCGACAAGAAGGCGGATGACGCCGAATGAGCACTTCCAGTTTGCCCGTGCGCTGGCTGCAGAGCCTGGAATGGCGCCGGGGCTTCTTCGCCTGGGCGCGCACCGACGGCGTGACCTGGGTGTACATCTTCAAGGTGCTTGCGGCCGCGTTCATTACCCTGTGGCTGGCCATGCGCCTGGAACTGCCGCAACCGCGCACGGCGATGATCACCGTGTTCATCGTCATGCAGCCGCAAAGCGGCCATGTGTTCGCCAAGAGCTTCTACCGGGTGCTCGGTACCCTGGCCGGTTCGGCGATGATGGTCGCGCTGATCGCCATCTTCCCGCAGAACACCGAGCTGTTCCTGCCCAGCCTGGCGGTGTGGGTCGGCCTGTGCTCGGCCGGCGCCATGCGCTACCGCACTTTCCGCGCCTATGGCTTCGTCCTCGCGGGCTACACCGCGGCGATGATCGGCCTGCCCGTGCTGCAGCACCCGGACCTGGCATTCATGGCGGCCGTATGGCGGGTGCTGGAGATCGCCCTGGGCATCCTGGTGTCGACCTTCGTCAGCGCCGCGGTCCTGCCGCAGTCGGCCAGTGCCGCCATGCGCAACGCCCTGTATCAGCGTTTCGGCGTGTTCGCCGGGGTCGTCGTGGAAGCCTTGCGCGGCGATAGCCAGCGCGACCGCTTCGAGGCCAGCAACGTGCGCTTCGTCGCCGAAGCGGTGGGGCTGGAGAGCCTGCGCAACGTTACCGCCTTCGAAGACCCGCACATGCGTCGCCGCTCTGGCCGATTGGTGCGCATGAACAGCGAGTTCATGGCCATTACCACGCGCTTCAACGCTTTGCACCGCCTGCTTGAGCGCCTGCGCGCGCGCGGCCCGCTACAGATCGTCGGCGCCATCGAGCCTGGCCTGAACACCTTGGTGGAGCTGTTGCAGCCCTATGTGGGCCGGGCCCTGACCGACGCCGATGCGCTGCGCCTGACGCTGGAGCTGGCGGCCTACAAGGAAGGCCTGCAGGCGCAGGTGCGTAGCTTGCGCGCCGACTATCTGGCCACCCAGCCCAGCGAAGCCGACCTGCTGGACTTTCACACCGCGTTCGAACTGCTCTACCGCTTCGTCGACGAGATGTACAGCTACGCCGAAACCCACGCTTCGCTGGCCGCGCACAAACACCAGCGCGAGCAATGGGATGAGCCCTACGTGGCGCAGACCAGCTGGCTGGTATCGCTGGCTGCCGGGGTGCGCGCTTGCGCGGTGCTGTTGCTGCTGGGCAGTTACTGGCTGATGAGCGACTGGCCCAGCGGCGCCATGATGACCCTCATCGCCACCGTCACCGTGGGTCTCTCGGCCGCTTCGCCGAACCCCAAGCGCATGTCGTTCCAGATGGCCTGTGGCACGGCGATCGGGGCCTTCATCGGCTTCTTCGAAACCTTCTTCGTGTTCCCCTGGATCGACGGCTTCGCGCTGCTGTGCATGGTCCTGGCGCCGGTGTTCGTGCTCGGTGCGTTCCTCTCGTCGCGACCGGCGTACGCCGGTTACGGCATCGGCCTGCTGGTGTTCTTCGCCATCGGCTCGGTGCCGAACAACCTGACGGTCTATGACCCGTACAGCTTCATCAACGACTACATCGGCATGGTCATCGGCATGTTCGTCTGCGCCGCAGCCGGCGCGATCATCCTGCCGCCGAACAGCCGCTGGCTGTGGAGTCGCCTGGAGCAGGAGCTGCGCGGGCAGGTGCTGTTCGCCATCAGCGGCCGCCTGCGAGGGCTTGGTTCGGCCTTCGAAAGCCGCACCCGCGACCTGTTGCACCAGGCCTATGGCCTGGCTGCCGGCAAGCCGCAGGTACAGAGCCAGCTGATGGGCTGGATGTTCACCGTGCTGGAGATCGGCCACGCCATCATCGAACTGCGCAAGGAGCAGGCCCGGGCGCCGATTCACCCGGCCTACGCCGAGTCACAACCGTGGCGCCAGGCCATTCGTGTCATGGGCCGCGCCCTGGCCCGCCTGTTCCTGCAGCCCAGCGCCAGCAACCACGAACGTGCCCTGGTCGCGGTGGACCACGCCATCGCTCGCGTGCAGGCCACCGACGAACCCTTCGCCCGGCACTTCGACACCTCGGTGCTGCGCCGGGTGCAGAGCTACCTGCACTTCATCCGTTCTTCACTGCTGGACCCACAGTCGCCGCTGGCACCGGCGAAAGGACTGAATCATGCCCCGTGAAATCGCCTTCCATGGCGTATACATGCCCACCATGACCCTGATGTTCCTGTTCGCCCTGGGCCTGGCCTGGGGCCTGGACCGGTTCATCGCCAGCCATGATGGCTACCGCTTCTTCTGGCACCCGGCGCTGCTGCGCCTGAGCCTGTTCGTCTGCCTGTTCGGCGCCCTGGCGCTGTCGCTCTACTGGTGAGAATCCTTCGATGAAAAAGTTCTTCAGCCTGATCGCCACCCTGCTGGTGCTGGCCGCTGCCGTGGTGATCGGACGCCAGTTGTGGCTGCACTACATGACCACGCCGTGGACCCGCGACGGCCGCGTGCGTGCCGACATCATCAACGTCGCCGCCGACGTGCCGGGCTATGTGGTGGACGTCCCGGTCAAGGATAACCAACGGGTCAAGAAGGGTGACCTGCTGATCCAGATCGACCCTGAGCATTACCAACTGGCGGTCGATCAGGCCAAGGCTCTGGTCGCCTCGCGCAAGGCCACCTGGGAAATGCGCAAGGTCAACGCCAAGCGCCGTGCCGACATGGACAACCTGGTGATCTCCAAGGAAAACCGCGACGACGCCAGCAACATCGCCAGCTCCGCCCTGGCCGACTACCAGCAGGCCCAGGCTGAACTGGCAGCGGCCGAGCTGAACCTCAAACGCACCCATATCGTCGCCACGGTGGACGGTTACGTGACCAACCTGAACATCCACAAGGGCGACTATGCGCGTACCGGTGAAGCGGTGATGGCGGTGGTCGACGAGAACTCGTTCTGGGTATACGGCTTTTTCGAGGAGACCAAGCTGCCGCACGTGAAGGTTGGCGACCAGGCCGAGCTGCAGATGATGAGCGGCGAGCGCATCAAGGGGCATGTGGAGAGCATCGCCCGCGGCATCTACGACCGCGACAACCCACAAAGCCGCGAACTGATCGCCGATGTGAACCCGACCTTCAACTGGGTGCGCCTGGCGCAGCGGGTGCCGGTGCGCATTCACATCGATGAAGTGCCGGACGGGTTCCTGCTGGCGGCGGGGACGACCTGTACGGTGGTGGTGAAGCCGAGCGAGGGATAATCGAACGTCAAGCAGCTCAAGGTTGGGGAGCCAAGGTCAGAGGGCGGCTGGCTCATGACCTGAAAACCGCCTTTCCCGCGATGAAGGGGTTCTCTCGGGCCAATCTGATGTACATGCGTGCGTTTGCTGAAGCTTGGCCAGATGAGGCAATTGTCCAACAGGCTGTTGGACAATTGCCTTGGGGCCATAATCTGGTGCTGCTGACGAAGCTTAAGAAACCGGACGAGAGGCTTCCAGTTCGCACCATTCATCTTCTGCCAACAGAGGTTGATCCAGGTTGACCTCTGCATCACCCACGAGCTTGTCGAGGCGAGCGATGAGCTCAGCATCGACAACCTGCAGCCGTTGAGGATTGGTTGCGATGTCGTGAGCCATAAACTTCAGGAACTGGCCTAGCACGTGATCGTCCTCGGTTGCCTCTGCGTGGGTTAGCCCATCAGGCTAATGCGATTGCATTATCTGGTCAATTCAATCGCATTACCTGACTGAGCAGCGGTTCAAGCGGCCCCCACCAACACCGGCACCTCAACCCGGTCAATCACCTTCGCGCTGATCGACGGGTCCAGCAATCGCCCCAACCGCGACAGGTGGCGGTGGCCCATGATGATCAGCTCGCAATTGAGTTGTTGTGCCTTGGTGACAATCGCCTCGACCGGCTGCCCGGCGACCATGCAGCCCTGGCTGCTGAAGCCGGCCTGTTGCAGTAACTGAACGGCTTCACCCACGGCGCGATCGCCCAGGCGTTGCTCCTCGCAGGCGGCAGGGTATTCCTCCAGTTCCTCGGCGGTGTAGGGCGCGGGCTTGTCGTGCACGGCGAAGGTTGAGTCGATGGCCAGCAGTACGTGCAGTTCATGTTCATCGGGGCGGCAGTAGCGGCGGGCGAGGGTGAGCAGGGCGGTGGAGGCGGGGGAGGCATCGATGGCGATCAGGACGGGGCTGGGCATGCGGAATCCTAAGTTGAGGCTTGCTGATGTGCTTGCAGGCTCGGCCCTTTCCCGGGCAAGCCCGCTCCCACAGGAACTGCACACCACTTGAGCATTGTGGGATTCCTGTAGGAGCGGGCTTGCCCCGCGAAAGGGCCAGGCCTGCCAATGCTTCATTTATGGCCGAACACCGCCATTGAATAAATGCCCCACCACGCACGAGCGCATTGCGTCTGGTGCAATCCACCAACCTGCTACCATCGCCTTTCCCCACAGCTGTCACGGAAAACGGCCATGCAACTCCCGGACATGAACCTGCTCGTCGCCCTCGATGCCTTGCTCGACGAAGGCAGCGTGGTCGGCGCCGCGCAGCGCATGAACCTGAGCCCGGCGGCGATGAGCCGCACGCTGGGGCGTATCCGCGATGCCCTGGGCGACCCGATCCTGGTGCGCGCCGGCCGTGGCCTGGTGCCGACCCCGCGGGCGCTGGCCCTGCGCGAACAGGTGGCGGCGCTGGTGGAGCAGGCCGGCGAGGTGTTCCGCAGCGCCGATGAAGTCGACCTGCCCAGGCTCGATCGCGCCTTCAACATTCGCACCAATGACCTGTTCATCGCCTTGTATGGCGCCCAGCTGCTGCGGCGCATGCATGAACAGGCGCCGCGCACGGTGCTGCGCTTCGTGCCGGAAAGCCCCGGTGGCGACGACGACAGTGTGCTGCGCGATGGGCGCACGGACCTGATCATCAGCTCCACCGTTGACCTGGGACCGGAAATCAAGGTGCAGAGCCTGTTCCAGACTTTCTACGTGGGCCTGGCACGGCGTGACCACCCGATCTTCGACCAGCCGATCACCCCGGCCAGCTTCGCCAGTTATCCACAGATCAGCGTGTCCCGCCGTGGCCGCGCCAACGGGCCGATCGATGTCGAACTGGCCAACTTCAAGGTGCAGCGGCGGGTGGCGCTGATCACCCCCAGTTTCCACTCGGCGCTGTTCTCGCTACCGGATTCGGACCTGATCCTGCCCATGCCGGCCAATATCCTCAACAGCGTGCACAAGCTCGGGCTGCCGTTGCGTTCCTTCGAGATCCCGGTGCCGCTGGAGCGGGTGACCGTGCTGCAGGCGTGGCACCCGCGCTTTCACAATGACCCGGCGCATCGCTGGCTGCGGCAGACCTTGAAGGCCTGTTGCAGCGTCGACCCTTGAGACCAGGTTGGATTCTTCGCGGGCATGCCCGCTCCCACAGGTACACCGCAACCCTCAATAACTGTGAATATCGCTGTGGGAGCGGGCGCGCCCGCGAAGCAGGCGACTCGGTTCAGGAGCGGATTGCGTCTGGCGCAACATAAACCTGCCGAGAAGTCAGTTTTCGTCAGCATTCGACCTTCTTAGACTGGCTCCAGTCGCAAATTTGTTGCTGGAGATGTCTGCCCATGAGTTCCCTGTCCGCCCCTTCTGCCGCGATTGCCGCCGCCCCCGCGCCGGCCACGCCTGCGCAGACGGCGTTCGGCCTGCGGGTGGTGGTCGGGCTGTTCGGTGTATTGCTGGCCGTACTGTGTGCCGGCCTCAACGAGTCGGTCACCAAGATTTCCCTCGCTGACATTCGCGGCGCCATGGGCATTGGCGCCGACGAAGGGGCCTGGTTGCTGGCGGTCTACAGCGCTGCGTCGGTATCGGCCATGGCCTTCGCACCTTGGTTGGCCACCACTTTCTCCCTGCGCCGCTTCACCATGAGTGCGGTCGGCCTGTTTGCCGTGCTCGGGTTGCTGCAACCATTCGCCCCCAATCTGCACAGCCTGATGCTGCTGCGCGTGCTTCAGGGCTTCGCCTCGGGCGCTTTGCCGCCGATGCTGATGAGCGTGGCGCTGCGCTTCCTGCCCCCTGGCATCAAGGTCTATGGCCTGGCCTGCTACGCCCTGACTGCCACCTTCGGGCCCAACCTCGGCACGCCGCTGGCTGGCCTGTGGACCGAGTACGTCGGCTGGCAGTGGGCGTTCTGGCAGATCATCCTGCCCTCGGCACTGGCCATGTTCTGCGTCGGCTGGGGCCTGCCGCAGGATCCGCTGCGCCTGGAGCGCTTCAAGCAGTTCGATTGGCGCGGCGTGTTGCTCGGCCTGCCGGCCATCAGTTGCATCGTCCTCGGCCTGTCACTGGGTGATCGCTGGGGCTGGTTCGATTCGCCGCTGATCTGCTGGTTGCTCGGTGGTGGCGTGCTGCTGCTGGTGCTGTTCATGTACAACGAATGGTCCGAGCCGCTGCCGTTCTTCCAGCTGCGCATGCTGCAGCGGCGCAACCTCAGCTTCGCCCTGGTGACCCTGGCCGGCGTGCTGATCGTGTTGTCCGGCGTGGGCAGCATTCCATCGGCGTACCTGGCGCAGATCCAGGGCTACCGCCCGGCGCAGACCAGCCCGCTGTTGATGCTGGTGGCCATGCCGCAGCTGATCGCGCTGCCACTGACTGCAGCGCTGTGCAACATTCGTGCGGTGGACTGCCGCTGGGTGCTGGCCATCGGCTTGGCCATGCTGGCGGTGTCGTGCGTGGGTAGCAGCTTGCTGACCAGCGAGTGGATCCGTGGCGATTTCTACCCGTTCTACCTGCTGCAGGTCTTCGGCCAGCCAATGGCCGTGCTGCCGCTGCTGATGCTCTCCACCAACGGCATGAGCCCGCAGGAAGGGCCGTTCGCCTCCAGCTGGTTCAACACCGTCAAAGGCCTGGCCGCCGTGATTGCCGGTGGCCTGCTGGATGCCTTGGGCACCCTGCGCCGGCACTTTCATTCCAACCACCTGGTGGACAGCCTGGGCAATGCCCCGCTGATCGACGACAACGCTGCCGGCCTTGCCAAGCGCATTCACGACCAGGCGCAGGTGCTGACGTCCGCCGACCTTTACCTGGTCATGGCCTGCATCGCCGTGGCCCTGATCTGCCTGATCCCTTTCGTGCCTACCCGGGTCTATCCGCCGCGCGCGGTGGCCTGAACCCTGGATGAATTCGAGACACTCAACATGACCAACCACCGCAAGACCTTTCTCATCGGCTCGGTGCTCGCCGTGGCCGTGCTGGCCGGCATCGTCGGCCCCTGGCTGTTCGGCAGCGACCACCGGCAGCGTACCAATGATGCCTACGTGATCGCCGATTACACCGTGGTCGCCCCCAAGGTTGCCGGCTTCATCAAGGAAGTGCTGGTCGAGGACAACCAGCAGGTGCAGGCCGGCCAGTTGCTGGCGACCATCGATGCCCGCGATTACCAGGCTGCGCTGGATGCGGCCCAGGCACAGCTACTGGTGGCCAAGGCGCAGAGCGCCGATGCCCGCGCCACCCTGGAGCGCCAGGCCGCGCTGATTGCCCAGGCCCAGGCGGCGGTGACGGCAGCCCAGGCCGAAGCAGCGTTCGCCGACCATGAGGTCAACCGCTACAGCCGCCTGGCCGAGCAGGGCGCCGGCACTGTGCAGAACGCCCAGCAGGCGCGCAGCCGTGTCGACCAGGCCCGCGCACGCTTGGCCAACGCCCAGGCGGCGCTGGTGGCGACACGCAAGCAGGTGGACATCCTCACGGCCCAGGTGGCCAGTGCCGATGGCCAGTTGAAGCGTGCCGAAGCCGGCCTGGAGAAGGCCCGGCTGGACCTGTCCTACACCCGCATCACTGCGCCGGTAGACGGCATGGTCGGCGAGCGGGCGCTGCGTGTCGGCGCCTTCGTCAATCCCGGTGCGCGCCTGCTTTCGGTGGTGCCGTTGCAGCATGCATATGTGGTCGGCAACTTCCAGGAAACCCAGCTGACCCATGTACAGCCAGGCCAGCCGGTCAGCATCAGTGTCGACACCTTTTCCGGTGAAACCCTCACAGGCCATGTCGAGAGTATCGCCCCGGCGACTGGCGTGACCTTCGCTGCGGTAAAACCGGACAACGCCACCGGCAACTTCACCAAGGTGGTGCAACGCATTCCGGTGAAGATCGTCTTCGATGACGGGCAGCCGCTGCTCGCACGCCTGCGCGTGGGCATGTCGGTAGAAGCGACCATCGACACCCACGGTGACCAACTGACCGGCAAAGAGGTGAGCACCCGATGAAACCTGCCGTACGCTTGAGCCCGCTGTTGCTGGCCGTGCTGATGGCCGGCTGCACGCTGGGGCCGGACTTCCAGCGCCCGGACAGCCAGACGCCACAGCAATGGGCGGCGCTGCAAGGCGAGGCGGCTGCCAGCCAGCCTCAAGCCGAACCGCTGGAACTGCGCTGGTGGGAAACCTTTCATGATGCCCGCCTGAGCGCACTGATCCAGCGGGTGGCCGAAAACAACCTCGACCTGCAGATGGCCAGTGCCCGCCTGCTGCAAAGCCGCGCCCTGCGCAGCACGGTGGCGGCCGATGAATCACCGTCGGTGGACGTCAACGCTGGCTACAGCCGCGCTCGCAACAGTGCCGTAGGCCTGAACGACCCGTCCGGCAAGGCGGGCAAAGAGGCTTTCAACCTTTGGCAGGGCGATTTGGTGGCGGGTTGGGAGCTGGACTTGTGGGGCCGCGTGCGCCGCCAGGTCGAGGCTGCTGATGCCACCGTGGAAGTGGCCGAGAACGACCGCCGCGGCGTGTTGCTGGCGCTGCTCTCGGAAACGGCCGGCAACTATATCCAGCTGCGTGCCGTGCAGCACACCCTGGAGGTGACCCGCGACAACCTGAAGGTCGCCGAGCACAGCCTGAAGCTTTCCCAGGATCGTCAGGCCGAAGGTGTCGCCACCCGGCTCGACGTGGCCCAGGCCAGCGCCCAGGTGGCGTCCATCGAGGCGCGCCTGCCAAGCCTTGAGGCCCGGCGCGACGACCTGATCAATGCCCTCAGCCTGCTTGCCGCCGAACCGCCGCGCAGCCTGCAGGCCGAGTTGCTGCCGGCCGGAGAGCTGCCGGCGCCGCAGCAGAAGTTCGCCATCGGCTTGCCCTCCGAGCTGGCCGAACGGCGCCCAGACATCCGCCAGGCCGAGGCACGCCTGCATGCTGCCACTGCGAGCATTGGTGTCGCCAAAGCCGACTTCTATCCCAGTATCCGCCTGTCTGGCAGCGTCGGTTTCCAGGCCATGCAACTGGCCGATTTCGGCGGTTGGGATTCGCGTCGCTTCGCCTTCGGCCCACAGTTGTCACTGCCGATCTTCGAAGGTGGCCGGCTCAAAGGCACCCTGCAACTGCGCGAGGCGCAGCAGCAGGAAGCAGCGCTCAACTACCGCAAGGTGGTGCTCGGTGCCTGGCACGAAATCGACGATGTGCTACGCCTGTACAACGCCAGCCAGTTGCGTCGCGACCACTTGGCCGAGGCGGTGCGGCAGAACCGCATCGCCCTGGAAACCGCCCAGCGCCAGTATGTGGAGGGCGCGGTGGACTTTCTCAACGTGCTGACGGTGCAGGGTGCCTTGCTGGCCAGCGAAGAGCAGTGGATCGACAGTTCTGCCGCGGTGTCGCAGGCGCTGGTGGGGCTGTACAAGGCCCTGGGCGGTGGCTGGCAGGCATTCGATCTGAAAGCATAAATGGCCGGGGCCGCTTTGCGGCCCTTTCGCGACACAAGGCCGCTCCTACAGGCGATCGCTATCCCTTGTAGGAGCGGCCTTGTGTCGCGAAAGGGCTGCAAAGCAGCCCCGGCTATCCCCAGACAGATGAGGAGGCACAGATGCACATTTCCTTGAACGGCAAGCGCGCCATCGTCAGCGGCTCTACCGCCGGCATTGGCCTGGCCATCGCCATCGGCCTGGCCGAGGCGGGCGCCGAAGTGGTACTCAACGGCCGCACCCAGGCCCGTGTCGATGACGCCCTCAAGGCTGTCCGCGAGCGCCTGCCGCAAGCGCGCATCATCGGCATCGCCGCTGACCTGGGCACGACAGAGGGGGCGCAAAAGCTGTTCGACCAGGTGCCGCACACCGATATCCTGGTCAACAACCTCGGCATCTTCGAGCCCAAGCCGTTCTTCGAAATCGATGATGCCGACTGGCAGCGCTTCTTCGATGTCAACGTACTCAGCGCCGTGCGCCTGTCGCGCCACTACGCCCAGGGCATGGCACAGCGCAAGTGGGGGCGGGTGATCTTCCTGTCCAGCGAGTCGGCGTTGCAGATCCCGACCGAGATGATTCATTACGGCATGACCAAGACGGCGCTGCTGGCGGTGTCCCGTGGCCTGGCCGAGACCTTGGCGGGTACTGGTGTGACGGTGAACTCGGTGCTGCCGGGGCCGACCCGCTCGGAGGGGGTGGGTGACTTCTTTGCCAAGCTGGCACAGGAACAGGGGGTATCCAGCGAAGAGCTGGAGGCCAACTTCCTGGCCGAGCACCGGCCAACTTCGCTGATCAAGCGGTTGGCGACGGTGGAGGAGGTGGCCAACATGGTGGTGTACCTGGCGTCGATGCAGGCCAGTGCCACGACTGGAGCGGCATTGCGGGTGGATGGCGGGGTGCTGCGTTCCATCGCCTGATGTGTCGTCGCCTGTACCGGCCTCTTCGCGGGCTCGCCCGCTGCCACAGGTACAGCGCTATCCCTGTGGGAGATTCTATGGTTTTCAGCAAGCCAGTTTCCCGCCTTTGGTGACGTATTCGTCCTGATTTTTCATCAGGGCGAATGCCACCCGCGCGAGCTTTCTTGCCAGGATTACCAGAGCTTGGGTTG